>CAKKRM010000144.1 GCA_919902735.1 Anaerolineales bacterium
CAGCAAGGGCTATCACAACACCAAAGTGGATGATATCGTCAGCGAGTCGAATACATCCAAGGGATCGTTCTATTTCTACTTCCCCAGCAAACAGGATATTTTCCTCGCCCTCGTGGATTCCTTCGCCGACCTGCTCGAAAAGCAGCTCCATAACCGCCTCGCCGCTGAGAACTCGGGCATGGTGCGCGTTGATTTGGCTTTACGCGTCTGTTTGGAGACCTTCGGCCAATATCGCGGGCTGGCAAAGATTGCGCTCGTCCAAGCCACGGGGCTGGGACTCGTCTTCGAAGAAAAACGCCGCGCGGTCAATGACAGGTTCATCGCGATCATCAAAACCAATCTCGACGAAGCCGTTGCGGATGGAAACATTCCCGCGCTGGACACTGAAATTGCCGCCTGCGCGTGGATGGGCGCGCTGAATGAAATCGTCCTGCGCTGGGTCTACACAGGCGAGCCAGACCCTGTCCGCTCACTGCCTGCGCTACGAAAACTATTATTGCAAAGCGTTGGAGTAACAAAACCCTAAGGGTTTCACTTGCAATCTAACAAGAAACTTAAACAGAAAAACCTTTAGGGTTTGCTTTAGGAGATTTTTTTGAATCGCATCATCCACTACACCATTCCATATAAATCATCTTCACTGACAGAGTTTTTACGCTTCGGCTCTGGGATGGAACGCTTTTATTTTGAAAGTAACCAATCGCCGACAGCCATCGCGGGGCTTGGGATTGCCGCGCAAATTACCAGCGGCGGCGCAAATCGTTTTGCAGAACTTGGTCAATCTGTTCAGGAATTTTTTCAGCGCATTATTTGTATCGATGCATCAAACGCATTTCCGCGCCCCACACTTTTGGGAGGCGGAGCATTCTTCGATCAAACGGAACGCGGCTTCTGGGATTCTTTTCCACAAGCCACACTGGTTCTTCCGCGTTACGCGCTGACCTGCGTCAACGGCGAAACTTTCTTTTCCGTGAATCAACTGTCGGCGGAGAATGAAGCGCTGGTGGAAATTTCCCAACGCGCCCGCTTTGAAGCGGAATCCTTCCTCGCCCGTCTCGAATCCACCATCCTCCCTGCCCCATCCATTCCCGATGAAATCACCACAAATGAAACATCCCGCGTGATTTGGCAAAATACCATCCGCGACTCAGTTGAAATGATCCGTCGGGGCGAATTAAAAAAAGTGGTCATGGCGCGACCCGTTCAAGTCCACGGAAATCGTCCGATGGATGTCCCTGCATTATTGGAGAGTCTTGGCGAATCGTGCCCGTCCTGTTTTCGCTTTCTGTTTGAATTTACACCTGGGACGGCATTCGCTGGCGCAACTCCTGAACGATTGGTTTCAGTATCAAGCGCAAAATTCACCACCGCCGCGATTGCTGGTTCCGTTCGCCGCGGTGACTTTCCCGCCGAAGATGAAGCCTTAGGCCAGCAGCTCATTAAAAGCCAAAAAGACCAAAGCGAACATTCCTTCGTAAAAGATGAAATTTACGCCCGACTTAAAAGCCTCGTCGCCAGCCTGCAAGTTGACGTTGCGCCACGGCTGTTGCGCCTGCCAAACATCCAGCACCTATGGACTCACATCACAGGCACACTGCATCCAAATCAAAGCATCTTGGATTTGGCAGCTGCCCTGCATCCCACACCCGCTGTCGGCGGCGTGCCAGCCGAAGCGGCTTTGCAACTCATCCATCAATTGGAAGGATTCGAGCGCGGCTGGTACGCGGCCCCCGTTGGCTGGGTGGACGCAAATGGGAACGGCGATTTCGTTGTAGCGATCCGCTCTGGATTATTCCACGACAACACCGCGACCCTCTTCGGCGGCGCGGGCATCGTCGCCGACTCTGATCCAGACAAAGAGTGGGAAGAGACCGGCTTGAAAATCCACTTTTTGCTGAACGCAATGCGGGCGGAACTGGCATGAACACCGCCAATCGCAACACAATCTGGTCGGGCATCTTTGTCGCTGAGTTAAAAAAACTCGGCCTCGATTCTGTTTGCATCGCGCCGGGTTCGCGCTCCACGCCGCTTGCGGCCGCATTCGCTGAAAGCGGCATACGCGTTTACGTTCACAGCGACGAGCGTTCCGCCGCGTATTTTGCGCTTGGTCTCGCGCGCGCCAGCCGCAAACCTGTTGCGCTTGTCTGCACTTCTGGAACCGCGGCGGCAAATTTTTTTCCAGCAATCATCGAAGCCAATTACGGCGAAGTCCCGCTCCTCGTTCTCACCGCTGACCGTCCTGCCGAACTGCGCGAAAGCGGCGCGAACCAAACCATTGACCAGCTAAAACTCTTCGGCGATCACGTCCGCTGGTTCGTGGATGTGCCCGCGCCCGAAGCGAATTTTTCCAAACACCTTTTTCGATATTTGCAAACGCTCGCCGCCCGCGCTTATGAAACTTCGCAATCGCCATTGCCTGGCGCAGTCCATTTGAATTTTCAATTTCGCAAACCGCTCGAGCCGATTAACGTGCCTGATGACCTTCCTGATTGGATGGACAAACCGCTTCTTTCCGCACTCGAAACTGCTCCCGCGCAAGTGACATTTTCTCGCCCCAAACTTTTTCCCACCCAGGACCAAACCAACTTCCTTGCCCAAATCATATCCTCCTCCCCACGCGGACTCATCGTCTGCGGTCCGCGCTGTCCCGAAGGAGATTTTCCCGCGCGAATAACCGAACTCGCCACACACACAGGCTATCCCATCCTCGCAGACTCGCTTTCTGGTTTGCGATTCGGCGGACACGTCAATGAAAATATCATCGGCGGTTACGATACTTTCCTGCCCACGTCCCTGCGCCCACAACTAATTCTCCGCCTCGGTGATCTGCCCACCAGCGCCACATTATCCGATTATCTCGACAGCCTCGAAAACGTTCCGCAAATCCACATCTCCGAAACCAAACGCTGGCGCGATGACCGCTTTCGCGTTACGCATTCCATGTGGGTTGATCCATTACTTTTGTGCGAATCCCTTTTAAGTAGGTCGGGGTTTCAACCCGACAAACATTGGCTACCCGCATGGACAAAACTCGAAAACGCAGTCTGGGATGAAGTCAACGCCATCCGCGCCGACCCAGATTTTGAAGGCGGAATCCTGCCCGATGTGTTCGATCAACTCCCAGCGGACAACGGACTCTTCATCGCCAATAGCCTGCCCGTGCGCCACCTCGACCAATTCACGCGCCCCGCATCCAAACCTGTGCGCCTCTTTGCCAATCGCGGCGCCAGCGGAATTGACGGCACGCTTTCCAGCGCGCTCGGCGCAGCCGCGCATCTCCCAGGGTTGGTTTTCATCACAGGCGATCTATCTTTTTATCACGACATGAACGGACTGCTTGCCATCTCGCGTTGCGGAATCCGCGCCACGATCATCGTCATCAACAACGACGGCGGCGGAATCTTTCAACGCCTGCCCATCTCAAAATTTGAACCGCCCTTCACCGATCTATTCACCGCCCCGCACAGATTGACCTTTGAGCACGCCGCCAAACTTTACGGCATTGAGTATGTCTGCACAGAAAAATCATCGCTCGCATCCGCGTTGAAAGAATCGCTTGCGTCAAATAAATCCACCATCATCGAAATCCCCAGCAACGCAAAGAAATTTGAGTCGTTGCGAAAAGAATTGAATCAACGGGTAAAAGAGATGGTAATCAGTAATCAGTAATCAGTAATCAGTAATCAGTAATCAGTGAACAGTAATCAGTGAACAGTAATCAGTGAACAGTAATCAGTGAACAGGCGAACACGCAACTTGTAACCTTCAAACCTTCAACCTTACAACCTTACAACCTTCAACCCACCCCCAAGAGGAACCCATGAACTGGATCAAAGTCAAAGACTACCAAGACATCACCTACGAAAAAGCGGACGGCATCGCGCGTATCGCCTTCAACCGTCCCGAAGTGCGCAACGCCTTCCGCCCCGATACGATCAACGAAATGATCGAAGCGTTTGAAAATGCATGGGAAGACACGCGCGTCGGCGTGATATTGCTCACCGGCAACGGCCCCGCCAAAGATGGAAAATACTCCTTCTGCTCCGGCGGCGACCAGAAAGTACGCGGCAGCGCAGGATACATCGGCAAGGATGGCGTGCCGCGCTTGAACGTACTCAAACTTCAACGCATTATCCGCAGTATGCCCAAGCCGGTCATCGCGCTCGTGGCGGGATACGCCATCGGCGGCGGACATGTCCTGCACGTGATCGCGGATCTAACCATCGCCGCTGATAATGCCATCTTCGGGCAAACCGGTCCAAAGGTTGGCTCGTTCGACGGCGGGTTTGGATCATCTTACCTGGCGCGTATCGTCGGGCAGAAAAAAGCCCGCGAGATCTGGTATCTCTGCCGCCAGTACAATGCGCAAGAAGCGCTTGACATGGGACTGGTCAACAAAGTTGTCCCAGTGGAGCAACTCGAAGCGAAGGGCATCGCGTGGGCGCAGGAAATTCTTGAAAATAGCCCGCTCGCAATTCGCAATCTCAAATCTGCGTTCAACGCCGAACTCGATGGGCAGGCAGGTTTGCAGGAAATGGCAGGCAACGCCACCATGCTCTTTTATATGTCTGAGGAAGGACAGGAAGGCCGCAACGCCTACAATGAAAAACGCAAACCGAACTTCCGCAAATATCCGTGGCTGCCATAACGCAATATTATGTAGCGTGTTGCGTAAACCTTCAAAACGGAACACGCAACATGGCGCGTCTGAAACGCGCTCAAATAAATTTCGCATCACAAGAGGTTAATGAATGGATTGGCTCTCCGCACGCGCCGCACAAAACACCCCCGCGCTTGAATTCGATTCGCAAACGTGGACAACCTCCGCCCTCAACGCTTGGGCAGAATCCATTGCCGCGCATCTCGAATCGCGCGGCGTCACATGCGGCACGCGCGTCGCCATTCATCTCGTCAATCAGCCCGCGTATGTTGCGCTCATCCACGCGCTCGCCCGCGCTGGCGCGGTTGCCGTTCCGTTAAATACCCGCCTCACGCAAGCCGAACTCAACTGGCAGATGGAACAAAGCGAATGCGATTTACTGATTTGCGAATCGAAACGGATCGGACACCCAAAGCGGATTCTCACCTCCGAGCTTCCACCTACGCCTCAGCACGCCTCGCGTCCCGCCGCGCTTCGCTCCCCGCTCAAACCTGATTCTGTTCAAGGGATATTTTTCACCTCTGGCACAACGGGCTTCCCAAAAGGCGCCCTGCTCACCTTTGATAATTTCCACGCCAGCGCGCTTGCCTCTGCAGAACGCCTCGGCATTGATCCGCATGACCGCTGGCTCTTGACCATGCCTCTTTATCACATCGGCGGCATGTCCATTGTTTTCCGCGCCGCGATCTATGGAATCACAATCGTCCTTCACTCAGGCTTTGACATGGACGCAGTTCATCACGCGCTTGTAAATGAAAAAATCACACACGTTTCGCTTGTCCCAACCATGCTTCATCGTCTGCTTGAAAAATACCCTGATTTCAAACCATCGCCATCTTTGCGCGTGATCCTTCTCGGCGGAGCGGGCGCGCCCGCAAACTTGCTTGAAAAATCTCTCGCGCTCAATTTGCCCCTTGCCCTGACTTATGGATTAACCGAAGCCGCCTCGCAAGTCGCCACATCCACGCCCGAGCAGACGCGCGCCAAACCTGGCAGTGTCGGCAAACCATTGAATGGCACAACAGTTAGCATCGTTGATGAGGCAGGCGAGTTACTTCCAAACGGAGAAGTTGGCGAAATTGCTGTCAGCGGCAGGACGGTGATGCGAGGGTATCTCGGCAGGTCACGCTTAAAGCGTGACCTGCAAACGGGCGACATTGGCTATCTTGATGCGGATGGTGATTTATGGCTACTCACCCGCCGCACCGATTTAATCGTCAGCGGCGGCGAAAATATTTACCCCGAAGAAGTGGAGCGCGTTTTGATGGCGCACCCCGCAGTAGGCGAAGCCTGCGTTTTCGGAATCTCCGACCCCGAATGGGGACAATCTGTCGCGGCGGCTGTCGTTTTGCGCGAAGCCTGTGACGGGGAGACTCTGATTCAGTTTTTGCGCGGGCAGGTTGCAGGTTATAAAGTTCCGAGGCGCATCCTTTTTGTCGAATCCCTGCCGCATACCGCGTCAGGGAAATTGAAGCGCGCTGAATCCGCAATTGGAGTCCAACGTCTCCTGACGTTGGATAAAACGGTTAAAAGTCTGGAGACTTTTAACTCCGAAAAATAAAATGACAAATACCACACCCATCTCTCTTTCCAAAAATCTCACCATCGGCGGCACAGACATTTTGCTCCTGGCGGGACCCTGCTCTGTTGAAAGTTATGAGCAAACTTATGCCGTCGCAAAATCCATGAATGCGCTTGGCTTGCGCGTGTTGCGCGGCGGAGCGTTCAAACCGCGCACATCGCCAAATGCTTTTCAAGGACTGGGACTCGAAGGGTTGAAAAT
>CAKKRM010000145.1 GCA_919902735.1 Anaerolineales bacterium
TGTACCCAGGTGGTGAAGAGACTGCGGCCTTCAAAGGTGCCGAGTTGATCGAGTACGCGCAAAAGGGTTTCCTGGGTCACTTCTTCGACAAGCGGTTGAAAGAGCGGGTTATCGGAGGAGAGCCAGCGGGAGAGCGCGTAAGGCAGGCCTTTTTGGATGATCTCGCGCAGGTCATTTAATGCTTCGGCATGTTTTTCGCCTGTGTCTCGCAAGTCTGCCAGCCAGGTTTCGTTGGTGCGTCCGCTCCGCTTCGCTTCGGGATGATATGTTGTCATTTGGGTTGATTATAAAAGAGAATCGGTGGGGAAGGCGAATTCTTATAAAATGTTGAGACTTTTGGCAGTTTGTTTTGAGTGGTTTCATTTCGGCTGAAACAACCGTCCCGAAGGTTTGGAGAACGGCCCAAGTCTTCGGAAAAACCTTCGGGACGTTCCATCCCTCAACTCATTTGAAATACATCCGTTTGGTTTTTGGGAGATCGAAAATAAAAAAACTGCCGAAAGGCAGTTTTTTTTGTGGTCGCAACAGGACTCGAACCTGTGACCTTTCGGATGTGAACCGAATGTTCTAACCAGCTGAACTATGCGACCAGGAAGCGACCGAGATTATAGTATAGCCTTTTGGCTTTGGCAAGTATTAGGGCGGCGGTAAATAATCCCAGGGGTTGACCTTTGCGCCTGCCATCAACTCGAAATGTAAATGCGGCCCGGAGGAGCGGCCCGTGGAGCCAACCGCGCCTATCCCTTCGCCCTGCCCAACGCTTTGCCCACAGCCGACGTTGAAGGCGTTCAAGTGCGCGTACAAGGATTGGAAGCCGTTGCCGTGATCGATCATGATCATATTGCCATAGCCGTAATCGTTCCAGCCTGCGTATACGATTACGCCCGCGTCTGCCGCGTACACGCCTTCGCCTTCATTGCCTGCAAGGTCAATGCCGAAGTGATTTGCCTTTTCGGAATAATCAAAGCCAGAAAGGTAATGCTTGTTGGTAGGGTATACGTAATACCCGTACCCAATCGCGCCGCCACTAACCGGGTCACACGCGCCCGCGCCAAGCACCCGCGCCGAGGCGGGGTTTTCACGCGTCACACCGAGCGGAGCGCTCCAACTCACAAATTCCCTTTCGCCCTTCGGGATGATGAGCCACGTTTCCACGGGGATATTTGCGTTTTCATAATCACGAATGGATTTGGCGTCAATATTGTTGCCGGGGAATTCAATAATATCCGCAGCGGTCACGCCGTAGAACTCAGCCCACGAACCAAAGGTCAGCCCGCCCAGCCATTGCCAATAGACACCATTCACAGGAAGGATGTTCAACTCCTGCCCGGGGCGCAGGGAGTGCGGATCGTCCAACAGGATTTCATAATTGCCCCACAAAACTGTCTCTGGTTCCAGGCCAAATTTTTCCGCGATGCCAAAAACCGTATCACCTTCCTGCACTGTATAAATGCTGATTTCTTCGCGCGGGCGGCTGGGGATGTTGGTATGGATTTGGGCAGACCGCGCAATCCCATCGATAATGGGGATGTCCAATGCGGGCGCCGAGACTGGGGCCACACCTTCGCTCTCAGCCGGACCTGGGGCCTGCCCGCTGTTTTCTGAAAATGGATTTTCCATCTGACGGAAAAACCCCTGAACGAGCGCAATCACAATTCCAATCGCAAGGATCGAAAGCAGGTTTGTGCCAATTCTTAAAAGCGGTTCGCCCAGCCCCATGTCCACAAGGCTGCTCATCCAACGGCTTAGAAAACCGCGTTGCGGTATGGGAGTACCTGTCGTTGCCTGTTCCCTTTTTTTGCCAAATTCGGCAGGGTTCGGAACATCTTCCTTGAAGTTGTTTTGCATATTTTTCATCATAACATGGGCAAAAAATCGAAGTCAAGCAGGGCAGGGAAAGACTTATCCTGCCTTAAGCCGATGTTTGCTTCCTCTGCATAAATATCAGCCTCACGAATGCGATGCCGAGCAGGCAGATCGTTCCGCCTGCCACGATGGCAGTTTGCACGTTCCAGGTTTGCGCGATCCACCCGATCATAATACTGCCAAATGGCGCCACCCCCTGCAATGCCCAAAAGTAGATGCTGAACACCCGTCCGCGCAGATCGTTTGGCACTTGCATCTGGATCATGGTATTCATGGTCACAAGCTGCGTCACCGTTCCCCAGCCGATGAAGGCTAATAACACCAAGGCAAGATTCATGTTGGTGATGCCCCCCAGCGCAATGACCGGGAAAATAAAAAATATCTGTCCCCACAACAGCATTTTACTTTTGTTTGCCGAGCCGAGATACGCCACCATAAAAGCCGCCAGCACGGCCCCAGCTCCCTGGGCGGTATATAAACTGCTTGTTCGTGCCGCAATCAGGGGTTCTGTATCCAGGGCGGTTCTTAACACATCGCGGGCAAGAGCGGGCAGTTGTTGAAGCAATGGGATACCGAAGAACCCCAGCAGGGCAGACATCAAGATGGCAGACAGCACCACCGCATTGCGCCTGATATAGATAAGCCCTTCCCTGAATGCACTTCTCATGCCTTGCGATGGATTCGCTTCATTCTCGACCTTGAAGTTGGTCTTCGCCAAAAACAGACCTGCGATCACGAAGATGAAACTGATCCCATTCGCCAAAAAGACACTGCCTTCGCTTCCCGTTGCAGAAATCAACCATGCCGCGCCCAGGGGACCCAGCACACGCCCGAGATTAAAAACGGTGGTTTGCAAGGCAATTGCGCTGGGCAGGGATTCGCGCCCTGCCAACTCGATCAACATGGCCTGGCGCGCAGTCACTTCCACAGCGACGGCGCAGCCGTAGAAAAATGCCAGCGTAACAATATGCCAAATTTGGATTTGACTCGTGTATGCAAGGTACGCCAGCCCAAACGCTTGAACGGACATGATGGCCTGGAACAGGATGACCGTTTTGCGTTTATCCCAGCGTTCGACCAGCACGCCTGCGGGGAGCGCAAATAGCAAGGTGGGTAAAGTGTTTGCGAATCCGATCAAGCCCAAATCCAATGGGCGGCCGGAAATGCGATAGGCAAGATAGGGCAATGCGGTGGCTTGCATCCATGTGCCAGTGACAGAGATGAATTGGCCGATCAGGAATAGAACATAATCACGTGAGGAAAGGGCGGGGAAGTGAACAACCAACCAATTTTTGAGTGGGCGCATTTTTTGATTTTTTGTGTACTACTCTGGAGTCCATCAGCTCATGTGCCCGATAGGGTATGCTGATGGATATGTCAGGCAGCAAGCTGCCCGACTCCAGAATTATCAATCATGACAAAGGCACAACACATTCAGGACGGTCATTGACGGGTTTGTTGACCAATGTGGAAACGGGGTAGGCGGACATTTTGTCAGCTGGGAAAGGCTTGATGAGCGGGAGCAGGTGTTCGGGCGGTTGAGGCGCGGCATCCAGCCATTGGGCGTAATCCTTTTGATCTAGAATCACCGGCATACGGTTGTGCAGAGTCGCCATCAATTCATTGGGTTCGGTGGTGATGATGGTGCAAGTGCGCAGTGTGCCGCCGTCGGGCGAGCGCCATTCGTCCCACAGGCCTGCGAAGGCAAAAGGCTTGCGATCTTTCATGTGAATGAAATATGGGGTTTTTGTTTTTTCGCCGCCCTGCGCTTTCCATTCATAAAATCCATCGGCAGGGATGAGACAGCGTTTGTATTTGAAACTGCCGCGAAAGGACGGTTTTTCTGCGATGGTTTCGCCGCGCGCGTTGATGAGTCGGTTTGCGATGGTTGGGTCTTTTGACCAGGATGGGATCAGCCCCCATGAAAAAAAATCCGCTTTGTTCTTGTCATCGTTTGGAATGGCAAACACGGGTTGCGATGGGGCGATATTAAATCGCGGCGCGAATTGGTTTGGAAAAATAAAATCTCCAAAGGCATCTTGTAATTCGGCTGGGTCAACGGTAAGGGTAAAACGTCCGCACATTATTTCCTCAACTTTCTGGCGTCGCCGGCGCGCAGGGTTACGCCGATGGAATCTAAATGCTCCAATAAAGCCTGAATATATTTTCGGGTTGTATCCAGCATGTCGCGCACTTCACCAAGCGTGACCTGCCCTTTTTGTTGAATGGCAACTTTTATCTTTTCAACCATCTCATCATAATCCTGCTTGCGGAAAATGACATCCTGCGAGACCGCCACCAGCTCGCCCATTTCGATCAGGGCGTTGACGATTTCCTCGCTGACCTCCGATTGACATTCCTTGACGCTGGGCGTGGCGTATGGACTCTTCGCAAACTTCCGCATCAATTCTTCGACTTTGGCCTGCTCGGCCCCATTGAATTTAATCTCATGCCCGGCATTTGCGACCCAAAGAGAGTGATCGGTGATCGAGTGATCGGTGATCAGTCTGTTGATGATGGCGTTGAAAATGCGCGGCGTGAGCTTGAGCCTGCTCTTCAACTCTTCGCGTGGAATGCCGCGCCGCAACGGAAATTGTCTATGAAAGGTATCGAGAATGGTCTCAACCCGTCTGTGCAAGTCGTTCCAGTGGGGGAGGGCGATGGCGAGCGCATCACTTTTAGGGCTGGGTTCGCCCTCTTCCAAAAGCACAAGTTGGCCGCTGCCCATCAATTCTTTTAAGGCACTCTCCGCGGTGGCTGCATCCAAACGGGATTTGGTTGCGATTTCTTTCAACGACGCGGCGTTCAATGACATGGCCGCTTCCAACAGCACATCGGCAGGCGAGCCTTGCGCAAGGGATTCCAAAGACTTGAGCACGGCCTCGTCAAAGCGTTTGTGCCTGCCTTTGGGTTGATGGTCAATGACCACGCCGCCGCCGAGGGTTTCGCTGGGCGATGGGCGGCGCAAAATGTATCGGTCTCCGCGCACGGTGACGAGCGGCGCGCGCAGTTCAAGTTGGATCCAGCCTTCTTCACCTGCTTTGAGTTCTTCTTTTCCAAGCAGGCGTAAGGTTGCCATTGTCTCACTCGCGCCGACGAAGAATTTCACTTCGTCGCCATGTTTGATGGATAATTCAATATCGTTGAGCAATCGAAAACGCGCATCGATCCTGCGTGTGGATTGGTATTGATTTAGATGAACTACCACCTCGCCACGCTGAATCAGTTCAGTATTCACACCTGAAATATTCACCGCTGTGCGCGAGCCGGGGACGGCTGTCTCTTCTTTTTTCTTGTGCGTTTGCAAACCGCGTACGCGTCCTTTTTGGCCCGAAGGCAAAATTTCCACTTCATCACCAATGGACAGATGACCGTCGCTGAGCGTGCCTGTTACGACGGTGCCGAATCCGCTCATGCTGAAGACGCGGTCAATGGGCAGGCGGGGGCGGCCAAGATCGAGGCGGGTGGGTTTTTCTTGGAGGAGAGATTGGAGATTGGAGATTAGATTATCGAGGCCTGTTTTTGTTTTAGCAGAGACTCTGACGATGGGCGCATCTTTGAGAACGGTGTCGCTCACAGCGGAGCGAATGTCTGCTTCCAGCAGATCAAGCCACCCTGAGCCCCCTTCGGGGATGATATCCGATGCGAGGTCTGTTTTTGTCATGACGATCAATCCAGCAGGAATCTGCAAGAGATCCAAAATCGCAAGGTGTTCTTTTGTTTGCGGCATCACGCCTTCATCGGCGGCGATGACGAGCAGGGCCGCGTCGATCCCGCTGATGCCGGAAAGCATGTTCTCGATGAAATCGCGGTGGCCGGGCACATCCACAATGCCGACTTCCTCACCGTTGGGCAGCGTGAGCCAGCCGAAGCCGAGTTCGATGGTCATCTCGCGGGCTTGCTCTTCTTTGAGGCGGTCGGGATGCGAACCCGTGAGCGCTTCAATTAATGTGGATTTGCCGTGATCTACATGACCTGCTGTGCCGATGACTCTCATGCTTCAATTTAACCACACTTTGAAAATAAAACGGGTGTGTTTCATTTTAGTTGAAACCGTCCCGAAGGTTTGGAGAACGGCCCAAGTCTTCGGAAAAACCTTCGGGACGTTCCATCCCTCAACTCATTTGAAACACACCAAAATAAAACAGTGGAAATCTACCCGATCTCCACTGTTCACTGCTCACTGATTACTGCCTACTGATTACTTCTTGCCTGTTTTCTTCCCATGCCCCATGATGCGCTGGTAGGATGTCATCCATTCATGCACCACGTTCATCATTTCCTGCAATTGTTTTTCGGTTGTGTCGGCTGTCTGGTGCATCTGATCTTGCAGAACCTGGGCGGCATCGTTCAAGGTGGTGAGGCGTTCTTCATATTTTTGAACTTCTTTGCGAATATCGCGGAAGGCTTCTTCGGAAGACAAACTGTATCCCGTCCAGCGTTTTTGATCGTCGGCTTTGAAGCTGACCCATTCCTGTCTCAATCGGTCTTCGGCAAGGCGCTGCATTTCGGTCACTTCGCTGATGCGGCGCTCAAGTTTGGTGTTGAGTTCGAGGTAGGTTTCCTGGGCTTTTTTTGCGCCGCGCAGGGCTTCGTCCAGTTTTTGAACATGGGTATCGAGGCTTTCGGCTTCCTTTTGGAAGGCTTCGTATTTTTCCTTCCATTCCTTCCAGGCGCGGTCCCGGTCAATTTGGGCAATGGCCTGCTGTTCGAGGAAGGCGGTTTGCGCCTGCTTGCGTTCCAGTTCGGAGGCGATCAATTCTGTAAAACGATTTTCCACATTGCGGATGCTGTCGGCGGTGATGGTTGTCTTTTCGCGATTTTCATCAATGCGTTTTCGGAGGGAGGTTAACTCACCTTGAACATCTGCAACCCGTTTCAGGTCGTTCCTGCGGGTTTCTTCCGATGCTTTCAGGGCGTGTTGTACATCCTCGTTGGAACGTTTGGCATCTTCCACGCGCGTCTTGAGATCGCTGACGTTGTTGAGCACGCGCTGAATTTCGTCCGTTCGCAGTTTGATCTGTTTTTTGATGTCGGTTAGATCTGTGGTTGTTATTAATTGGGTGACAGCCTTGTTGATCTCGGTAAATTCGGCCTGGACTCGTTTGTCTGCATCCTTGTCTGCTTTTGTACGGGCTTTTTCGTTTTCCTCGATCAACTTCACAATGTCATTGCGCTGCTTTGTCAGCATGGTTTCAAACTGCTCCACGCGTTTGGTGGCGGGGGTAATATCGGTCACCTGTTTGCTGATCGTTTTGATCTGTTTGGATACGACATTGACCGACGCTTCAAAGGAAGTCAGGCGCTCGCTTAACGCGCCAAGGGTTTCCTTGCTTTCGCGTTGTTGTTTTTCCAAAAAATCGAGCCGCTTGACGATTTGTTCAAATTCCATGTTGTACTCCGCTG
>CAKKRM010000146.1 GCA_919902735.1 Anaerolineales bacterium
AAAATCGTGTTCCCTACGGGAATGAGGGTTCGATTCCCTCCTTCGGCACTGGCGAACATCGTACCCGAAGCGGTATTATACCTTACAGGGTTCATCCTCAAACGTCCTCCATTATTGGAGGACGTTTGAGTTTTATATGAACCCGAACGCCCTCGTTGACATTGGATTTTCTGAACTGTACAATAAAAATAGAAACTTGAAACGCACCAAAACGTAAATCCACTTGAGTCGAATCCTTTCATCTATTACGGAGATTTAACAAACTTTATGAAACTGTACCTACTCCTTGCCGCCATTGACCTCATGATCCTGTTGGCATACCCGCTGGTGTACGTAATTCATCGCATCCGCAAGATGATGGGTGTAAAATAAGAGCATCTCGCTTGCAGCACATGCGAAGAAAATTCCAGGAGGCTTTGTATGCCCTCATTGAACGATGTCCTGGCGGTGATTTTGGGTGGAGGGCGCGGGGCGCGCCTGTATCCACTGACTCAAATGCGCTCCAAGCCAGCCGTGCCGATCGCGGGCAAATACCGCCTCATTGATATTCCCATCAGCAATTGCATCAATTCAGAGATTTTTCGCATCGCGATTCTGACGCAGTTCAACTCTGTGTCTCTGCATCGCCACATCACCCGCACCTATAACTTTGACGCTTTTCATCAGGGCTGGGTGCAGATCTGGGCGGCGGAACAAACCCTTGAAAGCGCAGACTGGTATCAGGGCACGGCAGATGCCGTCCGCAAGCAGACGTTGGAGATTTTATCCACCGGCGCCAAGCATGTGCTCATCCTCGCGGGCGATCATCTCTACCGCATGGATTACAAAGCCATGGCTGAATTTCACTGGAATAACAAGGCGGATATCACCGTCGCTGTGCAGCCAGTTTCGAGGGAGGAGGTGACGCGCTTTGGCATCCTTAAACGGGAAGGGGATGGACGAATTTCCTCTTTTGTCGAAAAGCCGAAGGATGCGGAAATCCAAAAGAAATTTATCAGCCGTGACGATCCGCAGAGGCCGTTCCTGGGTTCCATGGGCATTTACATGTTCAAGACAAAAGTGTTGATGGATCTACTGACGGATTTTCCCAACCATGACGATTTTGGCGGCGATATTATCCCGCAGGCAATCGATACCCACGCCGTTTTTGGTTTTGACTTCGACGGCTACTGGCAGGATATTGGGACGATCCGCTCGTTTTACGAAACCAACCTGGCGCTCACCACCCCCGAAACGCCCTTTAATTTTTACGATGCAAAACTCCCCATCTACACCGACACGCGCTTTTTACCCGGCTCCATTGTGGAAGACAGCAACCTGCGCAATGTTTTGATTGCCGAGGGAAGCCGTATTCTTAAATCCGAGATATCCCATTCCATCATTGGCATTCGCAGCCAGATCGCTGCGGGATGTGTGATCAAGGATAGCATTGTGATGGGTTCAGATTATTACGAACGCGACCGTGAAGGCCAGCCCATTGGCATTGGCGCAAACTGTTACATTGAAGGCGCGATCCTCGACAAGAATGCGCGTATTGGAAATAATGTCACCATCCGTCCCTTCCCGCGCAATAAGGATATTGATAATGTAAACTGGTATGTGCGTGACGGCATTGTCGTCATCCCCAAGGATGCAGAGTTATTACCCGGCACAACCATTGCCCCCTGACCCCAGCCCGGCAAATTTTTATACAACTGTAATCTTTCCCCATGCAAGCCGCGCGGGGCAACCTTAAAATTATGCTATACTCGCATTAACTATGAAATCACCGCGCAAATTTTGGCCGCGCTGGGCTGAGTCCTTGCGCCGATACCAACTTAACCACCTGATCGCCTCGTTCCTTGAAGCAGGAAGCCCTCTTGCTTTGCTTGGAGCGCAGGCGATTTATTTTTGCGGCGGCCTCGTAAGAAGCGATCAACTAACCGCGCTGGCCGAAACGCTCGAAGAGGAAACAGAAACGCGCGCATTTGCCTCCTTTCTGGCGCAGGAGGAGACAACCCCATGATCCAAACCTTCCTTCCACTTGTTACGATTCTCTTCGCCGCTTTGCTTTTGGTTGCGATCACCCTATGGAAAAGAAACTCCCCCGCCCGACTGCGTGATATTCCTGCGCTCACCCGCTTGTACCGCATGTTGGGATTAAGCGTGGAAGACGGCACACGCCTGCATATCTCCCTTGGGCGTGGAAGCCTGCTCGATGCGCGCGGAGGCTCTGCGCTGGCCGGGCTGGCTACCTTGCGCATTATTGCAGAGCGCACCTCTGTCAGTGACATGCCCGCCGTGGCCTCCTCAGGCGACCCACTGCTTGGCCTGCTCACACAAGATACCTTGCAGGCCGGCTATCAAGCCGCAGGCGTGGATGAATTGTATATCCCAACCACAGGCCGCATTACCGGGCTAACTCCCTTTGGATTTGCCGCCGGCGCGATGCACATCCCTCAAAATGAAAAAGTTGCTACAACTATTATGCTGGGTCATTTTGGTCCGGAAGCAGCCCTGCTCGCCGATGCCTCAGACCGTGAAAGCCTGACCATCATCGGCGCAAGCGATAATCTCAGCGGGCAAGCCGTACTCTTTGCAAACACGCAGGATGCCTTGATCGGCGAGGAATTATTTGCCGCTGGCGCCTACCTCGGCGCGGGCGCATCCCACGTGGCCAGCCTCACCGTGCAGGATATTTTACGCTGGCTGGTCATTCTTGCCATGCTGGGCGGCGCGGCCATAAAACTCTTGGGGACAATCTAATGCAAGTCATTACCGCATTCATTGCCATTGCAAGCGGCGTTTTGGTATTGGGCGGCTATTTCTTCCCGGCGCTGGCGGGCGTGCAAACCCTTTTATTAAACTGGGCGATCATCCTTGCAGGCGTTGCCGCGATTGTGGGAATATTGAATTTGACCTCGGTTCACATGGACAAAATTCGCCGCGGCGAAAAAGGAAGCGCCTACAGCGCGCTTCTTGTCATCGGGTTGGCTGCCACGTTTTTCTTCGGCATGATCCTGCGCCCTCAGCACAATGTAATGCAAATGGTGTTGAACGGCATCATCGTTCCCGTGGAAGCCGCGTTGATGGGCTTGTTGACCGTTTCCCTGCTCTATGCAGCCATTCGCCTCCTGCGCCGCCGCACAGATATGATGGGCGTCATCTTTCTGCTGACAGCCGCACTGCTTTTCCTCGGTTCAGCCACTTTGCCCTTCGGCGATATTCCATTGATCGGCACATTGATCCGTCCCTGGGTCAGCCAGATTCTTGCGCTCGGCGGCGCGCGCGGAATTTTGATCGGCGTTGCGCTGGGCGCTCTCACAACAGGCTTGCGCGTATTATTTGCCGTTGACCGCCCATACGGGGGAACATAATGGCAGATAGTATCAAATGCCCTGTTTGTGGCGAGAGCAACCCGGCAAGCCAGGAATTTTGCCAGTATTGCCAATCTCGTTTACAGCCGATCACCGGTTCTCTTAAAAGCCCGGATGCGCCCATTAAACCCGGGCAGGCCCCAACCAAGAAAAACACCGCCGAGCTTGAACCCGTCCTGCCGCAATGGTTGAGAGATGCGCGTGACTCGTCGCGCAATAACGAAGATGAGGATGTGCCGCAGGCTTCACAGAGACCCGCCAAGACCCGGCCTGCCGCTCCTGCCGAAGACCTGCTGGCTGGCTTGCAATCCCAATCTTCAGACGGGGATGAAGATGAAACACCGGACTGGCTTGCAAGCATTACCGGAACTGCGCCCACACCCAAAAAAAACCAGCCCGAATCATCCGAAGCGCGCCGGGTTGAATTAGGGGATAAGAATGATTTTGCCCAGGAGGAAACCAGCGACGCGGATACCCCCTCGTGGCTGGCAGGGCTGACGGAGAATAAGGCGCAAGCCAATGAAAAAGATGAACTGACCGACTGGTTTCGCAGCGCGGATGATTCCAGGCCTCCCCAACAGCCTGCTAAAACACCCGCCGCAATGGATGATATTTTTTCCGCGCCTGCCGCAGATGATTCCCCGGATTGGCTGCGCCGCATGGCCGCAGATGAAGATGACGGGAAAGCGCAGCCTCCGTCTTTCGAGGCTTCAGCAAATGATTTTTCTTCACAAGCCTCCGAAACACCGGACTGGCTGCGCGGGATGGAAGATAAAGCTCAAAGCGCCGATCCTGCCTTTTTTGCAGAATCAACTGCGGATGAGTCTGAGGCGTTTGATCCTTTATCCTCCGGTGAATTGCCTGCCTGGCTGAGTGCTCAGGCGGAAAGCGCCGCCAAACGCGCCCAGGATACAACGCCGAAGTGGTTGAAAAACGAAGCTGGGGCGCCTGCCACCGGTGAGTTGCCTGCGTGGTTGTCGACCAGTGAAGATACGGTTCCCCTGCCGCCTGTGCCGGAGATAAGCGCAGATGCCCTTGGCGACCTGCCCGACTGGTTGAAAGCCTCCGCGCCACAGACTTCCATTTTTGAACAGCCCGACGAAACCCCAGCCGCTGAAGTTGAACCTGCCGAGGCTTCGATTGATTCTCCGGATTGGCTCAACGCGTTCAAAGAAGCCGAAACCTTCGCGTCCAATGAACCCGCGCCTGCGCTTGAAAAGGATATACCCTTTGATGCGCCGCCCGCTTTTGTGGGAGATTCGCAAGCTGGAGCGACGGATAACCTGTTTACGGAAATGCCAGACTGGCTTTCGAGCGCGATGGAGCTCCCGGCTTCATCCAGCCCGACGCCGATCACCAATGCCGATGCAATTGCGCCCGGTGAACTGCCCTCGTGGGTGCAGGCCATGCGCCCGGTGGATGCGCCATTGCCTTCATCTTCCTCCTCATTTTCGAGCGACCAAACCTTGGAGTCTCGCGGCGCGCTGGCGGGTTTACAAGGCGTTCTGCCCGCGGCGCCGGGCTTCACGCCCACCAGCAAACCCAGGGCATATTCCATCCGCTTGCAGGCCACGGAGGAACAGCAGGCGCACGCAGTATTGCTCGAGCAGATCCTTGCGGCTGAAACAGCCCCGGTTCCGATTGCTTCCTATTCTTCATTAGTATTGCGCGCCTCGCGCGGCTTGCGCTGGTTTCTTTTCTTTGTTATTTTTGCGGCGGTCCTATTTGGGTTGTCGGTGGGCGCGCCCATCTTCTCGATGCCTTTGGGTGTGCCGCGTGAAATCGGCGGCGCGCTGAATGTGGCGCGCTCCATTCCAGAAAACGCGCCTGTGCTGGCGGTTTTTGATTACGAAGCCTCCCGCGTTGGAGAAATGGAAGTTGCCGCCGCTCCCTTCTTTGATCAGATGATTCTTTTGAAGCACCCGCGTTTGACGTTTATTTCCACGAATGAGACGGGTTCCGTTCTGATAGAACGCTTCATTTCCGGACCGTTGGCCGGGCACAACTACGAAAACAGAATCACCTACCTGAATCTGGGCTACCTGCCCGGCGGGCAGTTGGGTATTCGCGCCTTTTCACTGAACCCGCGCGCCGCCAGCCCGTTGGATATATCCCTTCAACCCGCATGGGCATCCGCTCCGCTGGAAGGCGTTGCTTCGCTTTCGCAATTTGCGGCCCTGGTTTTGGTTACAGACAGCGCCGATGCCGCCCGTGTTTGGATCGAACAAACTGAATCTACACGCGGAGAAATTCCCGTGGTGGTCATTTCCAGCGCACAGGCCGCGCCGATGATCCAGCCTTATTTTGACTCGCAGCAGATCGACGGCGTGGTGGCTGGGTTGTACGGCGGGGCCGTCTTCGAGCAGAATAACGCCGGCCGCCCCGGCGTTGCGCGAAGATATTGGGATGCGTACAGCCTCGGCATGTTGCTTGCCATGTCTTTGGCGCTGGGCGGCGGTTTATGGAATGCAGCCCTGGGCCTGCGGGACCGCGCTTCAGCAAGGGAGGCAAAATAAGATGATCTTCCCGCCCGACCTGATCACCGGCGTCATTAGTTTCATATTTACCATTCTGATCTTCAGTTATTTAATTGGGGATAATCCGCTTTTCCGAATTGCGGTGTACATCTTCGTGGGGGTATCCGCGGGGTATGTGGCCGCGATTGCCTTGTGGCAGGTGATTGTGCCGCGCCTGATATACCCGCTTGTGTTTGGCTCCATGAACGAAAAGATATTTGCCGCCATTCCCCTGCTTGGCTCGCTGTTCATTTTATTGAAAGTCTCTTCGCGTATGGCTGGCGTGGCGCGCATGACCATGGCCTTTTTGGTCGGCGCAGGCGCGGCGGTAATTGTGGCCGGCGCGGTCATGGGCACGCTCATCCCACAAGTGGGGGCGACGATTAATTTCTTCGACCTGAACGCCGCTGTTGCAGTGGGCATCAGCAAAGGGGAAGCCTTTGGCAATGGATTGGTTGTTCTCTTTGGTACGATTTTCTCCCTGGTCTACTTCCACTTTGGCGCAAGCCCCAAAGCGGACGGTTCCATGCACCGTTTTGGATTGATCGAAATCGCCGCCTGGGTGGGGCGCATCTTCATCGGCATTACCCTGGGCGCGGTCTTCGCGGGCGTGTATGCCGCCGCGCTCACCGCGTTGATCGAACGCATCGCATCCATCATTAACTTCTTCGCCAATCTCTTCGGGAACTTTTAGCGCTCATGTCATCTTCACTGGTCGACGGCAACTCCCTGCTCGCAATCGACGTCGGCGCGGCGAATACACGCGCTGTCTTTTTTGACGTCATCGAAGGCGAATATCGTTTCGTGGCTTCCGGTTCTGCGCCCACCACTGCCGAAGCGCCCTTCAAGGATGTGGCCGAAGGCGCGCGCGACGCCATCACGAATTTACAAAAAGTATTGGGAAAAAATTTACTCGATGCCTCCCGCGGCCTCATCACGCCGAGCCAGCCCAACGGCTCCGGTGTGGATGCGCTGGTGGTCACCTTGTCCGCCGGGCCGGTTGTCAAAACGGTCATTGTCGGGCTGCTAAAGGATGTTTCGCTGGAAAGCGCGCGCAGGCTGACGGAATCCACCTACACCCGCATCGTAGATACCATCGGCTTGAACGACCCGCGCAAGCCCAACCAGCAAATAGACAGCATCCTGCGCCTGCGGCCCGACCTTGTAGTCATCACCGGCGGCACCGATGGCGGCGCATCGCTCTCCATTCAAAAATTACTCGAGCCCATCGGCCTTGCCAGCTTCCTCCTGCCCGAAGAAAAACGCCCCGCTGTTTTGTTTGCAGGCAACGAAAAAATGGAAGCGGAAGTCAAAACCCTGGTGGGCGAGCTTGCCACATCCCTGCACTTCAGCCCAAACGTGCGCCCCTCCCTTGAAACAGAAGATATAGACCCCGCCGAACGCGAACTGGCGCGCATGATCATCAACATTCGCAAGCGCCAGATCAAAGGCGTGGACCTTTTGGACCTGTGGTCTGGCGGGCACATGCTTCCAACCGGGTACGCCACCGGGCGCATGGTGCGTTTCCTTGCCAAAGTGTACGGCTCCAAAAAAGGCATCCTCAGCGTGGACCTCGGCGCATCTGCGGCGGTAATTTCCGCGGGCTTCAACGGCAAATCCACTTTGAAGGTTTTGCCGCAATTTGGCCTCGGCGAAAACCTGGCGGGCCTGCTCAATTACACAAGCCTCGAAGAAATCCTGCGCTGGTCATCGCTCAATATTTCCACCGGCGTACTGCGCGATTACCTCTACCAGAAATCCCTCCACCCCTCCACAATTGCCGCCACCCGCGAAGACCTGGCCCTCGCTCAAGCGGTTGCAAGACAAGCCCTCTACCTGGCGATGCAATCAGCGCGGCGCGACTTTCCGCAGAACATTGCCTCCCTCAAACCAAATTTGACTCCGCTCTTCGAGCCGATCCTCGCTGGAGGCGGCGCACTGAGCGACGCTTCGCGCCCCGGCCTTGGCCTGCTTCTGCTCCTTGACTCGATCCAACCTGTGGGAGTGACCACCATCATCATCGACCAAAATAACCTGCTGCCCCTTTTGGGCGCGGCGGCTTCACAAAACAACATCCTGCCGGTGCAGGTGCTCGAATCGGGCGCGTTCCTCAGCGTGGGCACTGTCGTTTCGCCGGTGGTCTCTGCCAGTTATGGCGTGCCCATTCTGAAAGCAAAACTCAGCTATGAAAACGGAGCCGAAGCGCGCGTGGATTTAAAGTATGGCACGCTGGAAACCCTGCCCCTGGCTAACGGTGAAACAGGCCAGCTTAGCATTCAGTGCCTGCGCGGAGCAGATGTCGGCTTTGGACCAGGCCGCAGTGGAACCATCCCAGTGAGCGGCGGGGCATTAGGCGTGGTCTTCGACGGGCGCGGACGTCCGCTCGAACTTCCATCCGATGCGGTGCGCCGCCGTGAACTGATCAAAAAATGGAACTGGACCCTCGGAGGCGAGTAGAAGATGCAAGCGCCTGTTAACCATATTATCGGACTCACTTCCATCGTGCGCGAACGGCTCCTGCCTGTTTCGGGCAAGGTGCTTGTGCGCCCCAATCAAAAAGTCAGCCCAATGGATGTGGTTGCTGAAACCCACTGGGCGCGCGAGCATGTTCTTTTGGATGTAGCCCGTCTCTTGCGTATTTCTCCCAATGCTGCCGACCGCCTCGTGAAATGCAAAGTGGATGACAAGCTTGCGGCAAGCGTGGAGATTGCCGTGGGCAAGGGGCTTTTCCCGCGCTCCGTTCGCACGCCGCGCGAAGGACGCGTAGTGGCTGTGGGCGGCGGCCAGGTATTGATGGAAGTTGGCGAAACCAAAATGGAACTGCGGGCGGGCATCCCTGGCACGATCATCGAAGTGATCGCCAACCGCGGCGCAGTGATACAAACCGCGGGCGCATTGATTCAGGGCGTGTGGGGCAATGAACGCATCGACTCCGGCCTGCTGGTTAACATTGCTGAAAAAGCGGACGGCGTATTGACCGTCGGAAAATTAGATATCAGCCTGCGCGGCTCCATCATTCTGGCGGGCATGGTGAAGGATGCCGAGACCCTGCAAGCCGCTGCGGATCTACCCGTACGCGGCTTGATCCTTTCGAGTATTTTTCCATCCCTTCTGCCAAAAGCGCGCGAGATGCGCTACCCCATCATGGTGACGGATGGATTCGGTTCCCTGCCGATGAACTCCGCCGCATTCAAATTATTGAGTACGAATGCCAAGCGGGATGTAACCGTGAACGCGGAAATGTTTGACCGTTACAGCGGAGCAAGGCCGGAGGTGATCATTCCCCTTCCCATTTCAGCAAGCCCGCCCGCCCCGCGGGAAGTGGAAACGTTTGCCCCGGGCTTGCAGATACGGATGAGGCGGCCGCCGTTCATGGGAATGATCGGTTCCATTGTTGCCGTAAAACCCGGGTTGAGCGCCCTGCCGAGCGGGCTGCGCGCACCCGCCGCAGAAGTGAAACTGGAAAATGGCGAGACGGTCATTGCGCCTCTGGTAAACCTTGAAGTTGTGGGATAATAACCTTACAATCGCAGACCCTAAAGGTTTTCTTACGAACCAGGTAGAAAAAAATGCAGAAAAACTCCAACGATATGCAGTTTTGATTGCAAAGGAAACCTTTAAGGTCTTTGAAAAATAATCAGGAGAGTGTTCCATGTCTTTCGATGATAGCAATTTTGATGATAGCGAAGAAGCCCCGCTGCCCGAAGAATCAAACAACAACCGCACTTTTCTTATTGCTGTCGGTATTTTGGGCGGGATCATATTGATTTCGATTGCCTGCCTGGTGGGGGTATATCTTTTTGGTTCAAGAGGAACTACAAACGCTCAGGCCGAAGCCGCCAATGCCACCCTGACCGCCCAGGCATCCAATAATTTCATTAATTCAGCCCTCACCGCCACCTTCCAGGCTTCCATTCTGCCTACCACCACCTCCACTCCCGAACCGACTTCCGTGGTCAATGTTGCCACTTCCACTTCGACCCCGAATCCCGCTGGATCATCATCTTCAGTGGATGGCACCCCCGCCGCAGCCACAGCCACCGTTGGCGCCGCGTTGACACAAGCCGCCTCTGCCCAACTGACTATTGTTCCCACCACCACGGCATTGCCCAACACAGGTTTCATGGACGATTACGGCGTGCCCGGGCTGGTTGTGGCGGCGCTCGCTTTTATGATCGTAATTCTGCTGGCGCGCAGATTGCGCGTTTCGACAGGCATGACGCGCTAGTTTTTTCCTGCAAATAAAAAGGACAGCGGCCTCGCTGTCCTTTTTTGTTTTCTACACCACGCTCTCGGCCACTGTTTTCCCATACCCCAACAATGATTTGACCATCTCCTGGGTGCGCCCCTCTGCATACACACGCAGGACGGGTTCTGTTCCCGATGGGCGGATCAACAGCCATGAATCATCGGCCATAATATATTTTACGCCATCGCGCTGGCTGATCTCTTCCACTTTTTGTCCGCCGATCTCGGCGGGCGCTTTTTGGGTGAGGAACTCCGTCATTTCAGCCTTGGCCACGGGACGGCTGAGGCGCAAGTCCACGCGCTCGTACAAGGCGGGGCCGACATCTTCGAGCAGGTCATTCACCAATTCAATGAGCGGTTTTTTCGACTCAGCCACCATCTCAACCAGCAGCAATCCCATGATGGGGCCGTCGCCTTCGGGGATATGTCCCTTGAAGGAAATACCGCCCGATTCTTCGCCGCCGATCAGCACATCTTCCTTCATCATGTAATCAGCAATGTGATTGAAGCCGACGGGGGTTTCGTATAATTTCAAGCCGTAGCGTTTTGCCAGGCGGTCGATCATGCGCGTGGTGGAGACGGTCCGCACCACGGCGCCGCTCATGCCGCGCTTTTCAACCAGGTATTTCAACGAAAGCGCCATGATCTTGTGCGGGTCGACGAAGTTGCCGCGCTCATCCATTGCGCCAATGCGATCGGCGTCGCCGTCCGTCACCACGCCGAAGTTGCCAACGCCAGAGCTGACGGCGCTTGCCAGCGCCCCGAGATTTTTCGCAATTGGTTCAGGATGTACGCCGCCGAAGCCGGGATTCATTTCACCGCGAATTTCCGCGATCTCACAACCCGTCCCCTGCAAAAAGGATTTGATCACGCCGCGCCCGGAGCCGTACATGGCATCCACCACAAAGCGCTGGGGGTTGTCGGCAATAATATCCGAGTTGATCAGTGTTCTCAGGTGATCAAAATAAGCAGGCAGCGGGTTGAATCTCTGGATCAGCCCCGCCTCACGCGCCTTTTTGAAATCCATCAAGTTGGGGCCGCGCGCCTGCTCTTCATTGTCATTGATGTACACTTCCACGCGGCGGCATTGCTCGGAGAGAGCTGACCCGCCAAATGCGCCCTTCAACTTTACGCCGTTGTAACGCGGCGCATT
This sequence comes from Anaerolineales bacterium, assembly GCA_919902735.1. GTDB lineage: Bacteria > Chloroflexota > Anaerolineae > Anaerolineales > Villigracilaceae > Villigracilis. The sequence goes on from CAKKRM010000146.1 coordinate 11,274, forward strand.
GTGCGAGGCGGTGATCATCACGCCTGCAATGGCGTTGTTGTATTTTACAGAATACGAGATGGCAGGCGTGGGCGAATCGGATTGCGCCAGCAAAACGATGAAGCCGTTTGCGGCCAGCACACGCGCAACCTCCCCTGCAAAACGGTCGGAGAGAAAGCGGGTATCGTAGCCGACAACGATCTTTTTGGAATCCACATTTGGAGACTTCTCCCAATGATCGGAAGCCACCGCATCGGCTATGGCCTGTGAGACCATGCGTAAATTGCTGAAGGTGAAACTATCCGAAATGACGGCGCGCCAGCCGTCCGTGCCGAAATGAATGGGCATTTATTTTTCCTTTTTGAATATATTTAATGTGTCATCTGCCCGTACCGCACACTTGCCCTGGGGCAGTGCCAGGCTTATTCAACGTGATGATGTTCGCGCTGAGCGGGTGATTGTCCCGCTCGCAGTCGACATCGTACCCGAATGGGTAAGCGTGGATGCGTAAAGTGATCTACTAATTATGGAGATGGCGTCACGCCAAAGGTTGGGGTAATGGATGGCTCAAAATTCGGCGCGGGCGTGGCATACGCCACAACCGATTCCAACAGCCAGCCTTCCACTCGATTCCCATTGACAGTGACGAAGACATGCACCCACGTCACGCCGTTTATCTCGCGGAAATCAGAGAAGGTTTCCACGATGGTGCCGTTGAGCAGGGTCATCACATATTTTCCGCCGGGGGTTTGCCGCAGGTTCGCGCCGCCGCCTTCGTTCGCGGCCACCTTTCCATACGTCGGCGTAACGGGGATGGTCAGTGTGATGGTGGGCGTTTCGGTGGCGGGCAGGGTCACTTCAATTGTCAGCGGCACGGGGGTGGGCGTTTCTCCCGTCACGGTCACAGTGATGATACGCGGAGCGGAAGTGTTCGAGGGGCGGGGACTGCTCGTTGTTGTTGGCAGCAGGTTTGAGGTTGAAGAAGGAAGCGGGGATGGTTGCGTCGTGGGCGTGGATGCCGCCACTATCGCCTCTTTCGTCGACGGGAAGCCTGATCCTGTTATCCTGAGCAGAATCCACGCGAAGAGCAGGAGTGCGGCTGCGCTGAAAATGATGCCGCTCATCGAAGGGCGGAGTCTTAATACATACAGCGTGATGAGGCCCAGCACGCTTGCCAGCGCAAAGTGCGCGAGGAAGACGAACAGGCCATGCGGCCAAACACCCTCCAGGCCGGAGCCGAGGCCAAAACCGCCCGCGCTGATCGGCAGGTAAAACCCATAGGCAATGAGCACGCTGGGCAGGAAGGGTTTGTTTTCTGAACGCGCGAAGGATGCGACCAGGGTGACCGCGCCAATGGACAGCACAACCAGTGAGGGAATCCATAACCGTGAATGGATGAAGGCGTTGTTATTTGCCATGTTCTCGAACAGGCGCGCCGCAAAGCCAGCGAGCAAGCCGCCTGCAAACACAAGCGCGGCGCTGATGAGCAGCGCCACGAGCGTTTCAAAAAGAAAACGCGGCGAGCCTGTGAGGATGGCAAGCAGGAATCCCACCCAGGGAGTCATCAATGGGGCCACGAGAATGCCCAGCAACAGCACGGTTTGAGAATCCAGTAAAAAGCCGAGGCCGAGGATCGCGCCACAGACCAGCGAGAAGATGAATAATTCAAAGGATGGATAGGCGCGGCGTGAAAGATCAGAGATGAGTGTGGCTTGTCCCTCTGCATCGGTGGGGATGGAGGAGCGGCGCGTGGCGCGCCTGCGGCGATTGCGAATTTCCTCCCGCGGGCGGGATGGCGGTTCCGTTGGGATGATCGGGTCTTCAGACAGGGACATGTTTTCAATTATACAGGATACGAGGGGAGGATGATGGATTTAAAATGATTTGGGAAGCCTTTCGCCACAGAGAATACAGAGTTCACAGAGATTTTTAAAGACTTTTCTCAGCCACACTTTAGGGTTTGTAAATTAATTACTTCCGTCATTGCGAGGAGGGCGCACTTCCCGACGAAGCAATCTCCCTCACGGTACATGGGATTGCTTCGCCAACGAACGGCTCGCAATGACGTAACTGAGGGAAGTTATATTTTTATGAACCCTTAGCGCCGATCCATCCAAAATAGATTCAGCATGGCTCTTTGTAGCGGGGAAATTGGTCAGACAAATCAACGAAATTAACACAACTCTTTAATTTTATGTTAACCGCCATCCTGCTATAATATCCCTGCACGTAACGCCAATTTAATGTCAGGCTGCGGGCAGGCCTGGCACGCGAAACGTGACATCCCTTTTACAGGCGGTACTCCAACATGCTCAATCACCCTTCCTGCTAACCAATCCCTGCAAAGCGTTCGTGCATACTTGCACGGCGAACCTTCTTTCTTCTTTCCTCTTTTTACAATGCGTGTCACTTGATACCTGGCACCTGAACCCTGAAACTTAACACATGACCCAACATAGAATTACAGACGACCTTGAAGCTCTTCTAAGCGTTCTTCCAACCGGCATCCGCCATGCGGTGGAAAAAGCCAACAACAGTGACAAGCTGATCGAGGTGGTCATTGACCTTGGCCGCCAGCCCGCCGCGCGATTTGTGGAAGGCGAGATCACCCTTTCTGAAAAAGAGATCACCCGTTCCGAGATTGACCACATCACCGAGCGCATCGGCGACTTTGACACCGATAACCGCGCAGGCATGGAGCGCACGCTTCATCGCATCTCCGCTATTCGCAACAGGCGCGGAGCCATTGTCGGGTTAACCTGCCGCGTGGGACGCGCCGTCTACGGCACAGTGGACATCATTCAAGACATCATCGAATCGGGCAAATCCGTGTTGATTCTCGGACGACCCGGCGTGGGCAAGACCACCCTTCTGCGCGAAGCCGCGCGCATCCTTGCTGAAAACAAACGCGTTGTCATCGTCGACACCTCCAACGAAATTGGCGGTGACGGCGACGTACCGCATCCTGCTGTCGGCAGGGCGCGCAGAATGCAAGTCCGCGAGCCAACCCAGCAGCATGAGGTGATGATCGAAGCCGTTGAGAATCACAATCCCGAAGTCATCGTCATTGACGAGATCGGGCGCGAGCTCGAAGCCCTTGCCGCGCGCACCATCGCAGAACGCGGCGTGCAGCTCATCGGCACGGCGCACGGCCAGACCCTCGAAAATCTTT
>CAKKRM010000147.1 GCA_919902735.1 Anaerolineales bacterium
TCTTAAGGTCAAAAACTGCCCAACAAAGCGTGCACCCGACGCTGGGGATTCGGCGGCATTTTCAAGCATTTTTCTACGCCTCAGCATCTTTCCAGTCGGACGGCGTTCCGCCGCCCGCCCCAGCGCGGGTAACGCAAACCGTTGGCACGCCCCTTGCAAAAGTTAATCATTTTGAAAATGTAAAATTGGGTCTTGCAAAGAGTACGGCATAGCCGTATAATCGGTTTATGGAATTCATAGAAGCCACTGCCTTTTCAAAGTATCTGTACGATTATCTATCTGAAGATGAATATATCGGTTTGCAAAGTTTTTTGCTTCAGTATCCAGAATCAGGCAAAGTTGTTCGTGGCTCTGGCGGTGTCCGAAAAGTCCGCTGGGCGATGTCTGGCAAAGGTAAAAGTGGCGGCGTGCGAGTGATTTACTACTTCAAGAAACAAGATGATGAAATCTGGCTTTTGACCATTTACAGCAAGAATGAAGTAGAAAATATTCCCGCTCATGTACTACGTGAAATTGCAAAGGAAATTCAAAATGTCTAAGCGTGATATTGGTCAGGAAATTCTCAATGGTATTCGTGATGTGAAGGCTTACAAGGCTGGCACAAAAGTTTTGCGTGTTCACTCCCTGAAAGAACCTGCACCTCCGCAAATTATTCGTTCAAAATTAAAGTTATCGCAATCGGCTTTTGCAGGATTGATGGGCGTTAGTTTGCGAACTATTCAAGATTGGGAACAAGGCAGGCGCAAGCCAAGCGGTCCTGCTGTTGCTTTGTTGCGAATTGCTGAACAAAAGCCAGAAGTATTTATGCAATTGATGTAAACAAAAGAGTCTTAAGGTCAAAAGCGTGCCAACAAAGCGTGCACCCGACGCTGGGGAGTCTGCGCACATCCCAAGCAGTTTCCTACGCCTTATCATTTTTCTGGCTGGACGGCTTCGCCGTCCCCGCCCCAGCGCGGGTAACGCAAGCCGTTGGGCAGTTCCTTGCAAAAGAATATAGTAGTGCAAAATGGTTTCCAAGATT
>CAKKRM010000148.1:0-3142 GCA_919902735.1 Anaerolineales bacterium
ATTCGGCAAGTCCCTTTACCAGCGACATGATCCTCCGAAACTTTAGACCACACCCAGGTAATGAATTCCACTTGACAAATTAGAACAAGTGTTCTATATTAAGAGCAGTTGAGTTTTCCCCTCTGGTTCCAAAAAGGAGATTTCCCATGAACCGTTCCTTCAACATTCAATTGCTGCCATTCCTTAAAAGCGTGTCGCTTAAACGCGGGGCGATCTTTGGCGGCATTCTCATGAGCGCACTGCTCGCTTTCGAAGTCTTTAATTTCGGCACCACTTCGTTTGCATTGCAGGATGTGCTCGGTGATCTGAAGTTTGCAGGCATTCGCTGGTCCGCCATCCTTGCCTTTGCCTTCTGCGGAATTGACTTTGCCGGCATTGCCCGCATCTTCACCCCCGAACAGGGACGCGATGAACCTGCCGAGGTTTGGTATCTGTTTGGCGCGTGGCTGCTTGCCGCGGCGTTCAATGCCACGCTTACCTGGTGGGGGGTGGCGGTGGCCATCAGCAATCACACCGCGCTGGGCGGGTCCCTTGTCGGCCAGGCCGCGTTGACAAAAATCGTGCCGATCTTTGTAGCCGCCATGGTCTGGTTGATCCGCGTGCTGATCATTGGCACTTTCTCTGTGGCGGGTGAACGTCTCTTCACACTTGCGGATGTGCATAACAACTATTCAAGTTATCGCACTCAACAGACCTATAACACGCCTCAACCGCGAACCCTTCGACCAGCTCAAGACACCGCCTCGAACATGCCCGCCACCAATTATCCACGCCCTGCGCCCAAGCCACGCCCTGTTTCCGACTACAACATTAACCGCCCCGAGCCAACCTATCACCCTGTTGGCATGAATGCGATGAATCACGAACAAAATCAATCCACACGGAGGTAGTCTTTCTCGTAACAAGGTTTTGTGTTCTCCTCCCCCACGCCCTTTGGGCGAACCGCTGAGACGTCCGCAAGGGCGTCTCATGCGTTAATTAACTCACCTTACACAGCAATGGTATGTCGTTGCGAGGACGCTCTTGTTCTTTGTCCGAAGCAATCTCCTAGCCGTCTCGGAGATTGCTTCGCCGCTAAAACCAAGTGCGCGGCTCGCACATCGTCCCCGAATGGGGAACGACATCACTTTTTCTCAAAATCGCGTAAGGTGAGTTAATTAACTCTGGACTCCATCAGCTTGCTGATGGAGTAATGAAATATTTTTTAAATCAAGCGGCCAGCCGCTTGATTCCAGAGTTTATTCAAATTCATCCAGAGTGCTTTCGCCGTGAGTTAATACATAAAGCCCGCGCGGATTGCCTTCGTTGTTGTCAAAAATAAAATCAGTGACAATGTAATTTGCCTTGAATGCGGTTTCGAATAATTCGCGGGTGAAGAAGCGCCAGTCACGTGCCAGGGCGAAGTCTTTGGATTTTAGCTCGAGAAAATTGACGGGAATCTCAGCGAGGAGCAGGCGGTCTTCAAAGGCTGGGATATGCTCGGGTGGGCGAGGCAGGCCATCGGTCAGAGATTGAAGCGAATAAAAGGGACGCAGACCGGAGCGGGTGACGTGATCCAATTTAAGGGTCGGGCGTGACTGTTTACCGAGTCTGCTTTCGACGCGGCGGGTGTTGATCCACCAATCCACTTGAAAGCGGTCGGAGGGCAGGCCCGCGTTGAGGCCGTCGCGCATTTCGCCATATTCTTCGCGGCGATAGGTGACGCTAACCGCGCCCAGCTTTGCGATGTTGAGATGCGCGTTGCGGCTGAGCAATGGGTCATACGTCCAGGTAATGTGATCGAGTCCCTGGCGGCGCACCATTTGCCATTGCGCGCGTTTGAGCGCAAAGCCCGCGCCGCCATCCCGCTGATCGGGAAGAATGCCCATCATGTGCGAGCAGTGTTTTGGGCGCGGGCCGTCGGGCGTTTCTTCGAGGCCGGGAAAGCCAAACAAAAAGCCGACAAGTTTTTCCTCCGCGAATGCGCCGAGCACGAGCCCGCCGTTGTGAACGGCGGTGATGAGCAGGTGGAGGGGAACGATGTCGGTTTCGGAGTCCGGCCAGATGGTGCGCTGGAGGTCTTCGATCAACCGCATTTCTTCGGGAGTTTCGATCAGGTGAATGTTGAAGTTTGTCATGGTTATCTTGGGCGGATGGATGCAAAGGTGTCTGTCACCCTGTTCCACGCGCGTTCGTACCACGGTTTGCGGAGCAGGTAATCGAGACGATACGTGAAGCGCGCGGGCATCAACCCGAAATAGCGCGGCATCGAGTCGATGGCGCAGGTACGGTTCACGGCGAAGTAATCGAGCCAGAAGGATGAGATCGGGAAGTTCGGCAGGACGCCTTCGAGAAAGACTGTGAAAGCGCGCAAGGTGATCGGCGAGAGGGGAATCAGATAACGGTTTCGATGAGTTGCCTCCATGATGGTTTCGACGATCTGCTGCAGCGTGAAAAATTCACTGCCGCCCAGTTCATACACCTGGTTGAGCGTTTCGTCTTTTTCAAGCGACCACAACATGCATGTGACGAGGTCTTCCACCCACACGGGCTGTACCACGGTGCGTCCGCCTGCGGGGATGGGAAACACGCCCAACGAAGAACGGATGAGACGGGATAAATTATTGGTGAAGTGATCTTCCGTGCCGTACACGAGCGAGGAGCGCAGGATCGTGTACGGCACTTTTCCATTGCGGATATGTTCCTCGGCGATGCCTTTCGCTTTGAATGCGGGATAGCCCGATGCGCGCGCCGCACCAATATGACTAAGATAGACGATTCGATCCGCGCCCGCATCTGCTGCCGCTTCGACGAGATTTTCCGTCCCTTGAATATCGGTGGTCAGCAGGCTGCCGCGGCTGCCCTGATTTTCCGCGCTGGCAAGGTGGAAAATGGTATCCACATCGCGCAGGGCGGCGCGCAGGCCGCGTTTATCGGCAAGGGACACGACTGCCACTTCCACAGGGACGCCCTTGGGCAGGCGCGGCGTGCGCGGCGAGGGACGGATCAATGCGCGCAATGGATATCCAATGGACGAAAGCTGGCGCACGAGCGTGCGTCCGATGAAACCAGTTGCGCCGGTTACGAGAATCATATTTGAGATTATAGCAGAGGGGGATGGAGAGTGCGTATTGCGTGATGCGTAAAACGTGAAAATAAAAAT
>CAKKRM010000148.1:3242-6358 GCA_919902735.1 Anaerolineales bacterium
CCCGTTTTCACGAGATTCTGTGGGCGCTGACTGCGAAGCGCTCGAACCCAATACAAGACTTCTGAAAAAATAAAAATCCCGTTTTCACGAGATTCTGTGGGCGCTGACTGCGAAGCGCTCGAACCCAATACAGGACTTCTGAAAAAATAAAAATCCCGTTTTCACGAGATTCTGTGGGCGCTGAGGGACTCGAACCCCCGACCCCTTCGGTGTAAACGAAGTGCTCTAACCAACTGAGCTAAGCGCCCGGGAGAACCGCATTATAGCATGTGATTCTAAAAAGTGAGAATTCGGTTTTACCCTGCGTTATAATCACGTTCATCAAACAGGAGAAGACTCATGACTGACTCAAAACCTCTCAATTGGACGCCTGCCCCCGGTGTTGGCTATTCCGTTATCCGCCGCGGTGACGGCGGTATGACCTTAACGTTCACCGATCTTTCCGATATCACCATGGCGCACTGGCATGAATTTGCGCTCGAGCATTTGATGGGTTCCGACCGCCGCACGCGCAACTTGTATGACCTGCGGGCAGTGAAGGATATTCCCGAAAAAGCCGTCCGCATGGCTGTGGATGCAAACAGCGACCCCTCCGCGCGCAACATCCGCGTGGCAGTGGTGGTAGCGGACCAATCCGTTGCGGATGCAATTCGTAATGTGGCCGCTCTCGCGGAGACGGGTCTCGCTTCTGCGATGAAAATATTTACCGACATCAACGAAGCCGAAGCCTGGCTGGCGCGTCCGTTGGATCAAATACCCTAATGTCATTGCGAGGGCGATAGCCCGAAGCAATCTCCAACTTAACGGGAGATTGCTTCGTCGGGAAGAACACCCTCCTCGCAATGACATAATCACCGCATGAAATCACCTTCTCTCCAAATCGGGAAGTTCACATTTGACTGGGGTTCCCGCACCTATGTGATGGGCATCCTGAATGTGACTTCCGATTCGTTTTCGGGGGATGGGATCATCAGCAAAGGGGAAACGGTACAAGCGGCTTTGTCACAGGCGGATGAATTCCTCGCCTCAGGCGCGGACCTGTTGGATGTGGGCGGCGAATCGACACGTCCTGGCTCTGCGGCTGTTTCTGCAAATGAAGAGCTGGAGCGCGTGATCCCCGTCATCCATGCTTTGCACAAAACTTTCCCAGATGCGTTAATTTCAATTGATACCTACAAAGCCCAGGTCGCGGAGGAAGCGATTCGAGCGGGCGCGCGCATTGTCAACGATGTGTGGGGGTTGCGGGCTGATCCTGAACTTGCATACATCGCTGTAAAATATAAAACGCCTGTTATTCTGATGCACAACCGCAGCAACCCCGCCAGTGTGGATGTCCGCGAAAAATTGGGGAATGCCTATGTTGGTTTTGAATATCAAAACCTGATCGAAGATGTAAAAAAGGAATTACTCGAAAACGTGGCTTTGGCGAAAAATGCCGGGGTGGATGAGTCGCTCATAGTTTTGGATCCAGGTATCGGCTTTGGAAAGACGCGGGAGCATAATCTTGAGCTGGTCAACCGTCTCGGTGAAATCCGCTCGTTGGGATATCCGATCCTGTTGGGAACATCCAGAAAATCATTTATTGGCTTCACGTTAGACCTGCCGCCCGATCAACGTGTGGAAGGTACAGCAGCAACGGTTTCGGTTGGAATTGCACGCGGCGCGGATATCATCCGCGTGCATGATGTGAAGGAGATGGCGCGGGTTGCGAAAATGACGGATGCACTGGTGAGACATGGATAATTACAGCAAAGACCTTCTCCGCACTGGAATCATCGAAGCGAAAACGGGTGACCGCAATGTGGCCCGCCGCTATTTGGATCGCGCCATTTACATGACGGGTTCGCATGATGTGCTGGCCGAAGCATGGTTTTGGATGGGCGAGACCACGGATGACCCCGTTGAAAAACGCAAGGCGCTGGAAAATTGTCTCGCGCATGATCTGCTTCATTCACGCGCGCGGCGTGCGCTTGCAATTTTGGATGGCAAACTCAAAGCGGATGATGTGGTCGACCCCAACCATTTACCGCCCGCGCCCGAAGGTTTGCGCGCCGCCGACGCGCAGAGATTTATGTGCCCCAAGTGCGGCGGACGCATGTCGTTTGCGCCGGATGGACAGGCGCTGGTTTGCGAATATTGCACGCGTGATCAAAAGCTTGGTGTTGAGCCGCGATCCGAAGATGAAAAGGATTTTATTATTGCGATGGCAACCATGAAGGGGCATGGCAAACCTTTGCAGGAACAGGTCTTTCATTGCAACGGCTGCGGCGCGGAATTTATTATGCCGCCCGGGCAAATTTCCGCAAATTGTGTCTATTGCGATTCTCCGCACGTGGTCAGTTTGGAAAAGGCCAAAGACCTGCTCGCGCCCGACGCCATCATCCCGCACGCCTTCGACCAGAAACGCGCCACACGTTTTCTAATCGAATGGGTGGAGAATAACCAGATCAAACCTGAAAAGAAAGTGGAACTGCCGCGCGGTTTGTATTTGCCGCTTTGGACTTTCGACGTGGGCGGCGCGATTGAATACACCGCTGAAAAGGTGGAGTACGAGGAAGACTCCCTCCTGAACCCTGACAAGCCAAAGGTGATTCGCGTGACAGATCAGTACCCCGTGATGGTGGATGACTTGCCGCTTCCCGCTTCTCGAAAGCTGTCTGCTGTTTTCTTGAAGTTGATCCCCGCCTTTGACATGAAGTCCGTCAAACCGTATGACCCGCGCTTTCTGGCAAGCTGGCCCGCCGAAATCTACGATGTGCCCATGGCAGACGCCTCGCTCGATGCCCGCAGCCAGGCGTACAATGCGTATAAAAAGAAACTTCCGCATCTGATCATGGGCACGAATCTTGTGCGTACCTCGTCTGCGAATTTGGTGGTTGAATCCTTCAAGCTCGTTCTCCTGCCTGTGTGGATGACCCAACTTCCCTTCGATGGGCGCGAGCATCTGGTTTTGATCAACGGGCAAAGCGGGGTGGTTGCCAGTGACCTGACAGAGCAGGAGGAATCCAGGCCAGGCGGGTTGTTCAATTTCCTGGCGGATTTGTTGGAAGATTAATCGTTCGGGGGTGTGGTCTAAAGTTTCGGAGGATCATGTCGCTGGTAAAGGGACTTGCCGA
>CAKKRM010000149.1 GCA_919902735.1 Anaerolineales bacterium
AAACTGCGCAATGACACCCGCGATCAATGCAATTTGACCGAGGTGATAGGCGGCGATGTTGTAGATGCGTCCGTGTGGAATGGGGGCGACGAATTTATTCCAGGCGAGGATGATATCGGAGAGGTAGAACAGGAACGCGCCAATGCTGGCCAGCGCGGCGGCGTTGGCGCTCCATGAAATATCCACGAGTTTCAGCATGGCAGAGAGCAGCATGACCGAGATGACGGCGCTGTAGAGAATGATCGGGAGGCGCATCTGTCCTTGTCCAGTGGCAGGCAAACGGTCCAGAATGCGGCGGATTATGCGCGCGCCGCCGAGGCCGATCATCACGGCAAAGACGATCCCGAAGAAGTTCATCTCAGGCAGGGGGATGTTGAATCCAACAATGTAGGCCATGTGCGCCAGCAAAAATGCGGCCAAGCCTGCGAGGAAAAATTTTTCAGGCGAGATCATCAGGAGCACGTCCCCCACAAGGGACAGGAGTATTCCCGCCCCAAACCAGAGCAGAGCGCCATCCAGCCCGGCGGATGTGAACAGCCAGAGGAAGAGGGCAACCATCACCCCAGGCTTGGCGATGATTTCGAGCTTGAACCAATTTTTATACACAGCCAGCGCTTGAAGCACGGCAAGGATGAATGTGGCGGTTGGAAAGAGTGTCATAGGGTCTCCCGCTTTTTATCGTACCATATTCATGAGGCGGCAGTCACTTGTTATGTCACCTTACGCATTCAGGGGTATCGCAAGATAAATCTTGCGGTACTGTATCACTACTGGAGTGGAGTATGATGGATGGGGAGCGGCAGGCGCGGGGGATTACATCTCTGAAAACTGCATTTTGGGTAGGGGAATCCCCAATGGAAATTACCTCCTTATCATGTGAAAATTGTATGGTTCTCACAAGTTGCATGGAGTTTTATTATGACTGCTAAAATGACGAAAATTCAACTGGAAGCGGAATTGAAAGAGGCGAAAAAGCGCATCGCCGCGCTGGAAGGAAAGCCCCCGGCAGGTGTTGTTGACCAGAGCGGAAAACGATTCCAGGCGTTGATCGAAAACAGCAGGGATATTATTGCGTTGATCGGCGCAGATGGAACCATTCTTTATAAAAGCCCATCCATCGAGACGGTGATGGGGTACAAGCCCGGGGAATTGGCAGGGAAAAACGCGGCTGAAATGTTCCACCCGGAAGATGCGGAAAAGAATTCGGCTGTATTTGGCGAGACGCTGGCCAGGCCGGGGGTTCCCATCAATACGCAGACAAGATACCGACACAAGAATGGGGAGTGGCGGTGGGTGGATATCACCGCGAATAATTTACTGAACAATCCGGACGTGGGCGCCATTGTGGTGAATTACCGTGATGTGACGGAACAACGCCTGATGCAGGAACAATTGCAAAAGGATGAATCCCGTTACCGCAGTCTTTTTGAAGAATCGTCCCTTTCGCTTTGGGAGGAGGATTTTTCAGCGGTCAAAAAAAGGCTGTCTGAATTGAAGAAGGATGGGGTTACAGACCTGCGCGGGTACTTGTATTCTCATCCCGAATTTGTGATCGAGTGCGCGTCTCTTGTGCAGGTATTGGATGTGAACAAAGCCACGCTCAGGCTATTCGAAACGGATCGAAAAGAGGATTTATTAAAAAAACTCGATACCGTCATCAGCCATGAAAACATGATGGCGCTTGCAGATCAACTGCTGGCCTTCGACAGCGGACAAACAACTTATTTTTGGGAAGGCGTCAATTACACGGTTAAAGGGAGGAAGATTCAGGTGCAGCTTCATCTTTCGATAGTGCCCGGGCATGAAGAGAATCTATCGCGGGTGATCGTCTCGATGACGGATGTGACGAAAAGCAGGGAAACGGAAGAGGCGCAGAAAAAGACTGAAATTTATTATCATTCATTATTCGAACAAACGCATGACGCGGTATTCATCCTGGATTTGGAGGGGCATCACCTGAAAGCGAACCAGCGCGCCGCCAATATGCTGGGGTATGAGCCAGGTGAATTGCAGGGGCTTTCTGTGGGAGATACTTCGGCAGAGCAGCAGCAAAGCAGGGAAGTGGTTACGCGGCTGTTGACAGGCGAGCATATCCCATCCTATGAACGCATCTTCCGCAGAAAAGATGGGAGCCGCATACCCGTCGAGATCAATGTTGAATTGATACGAGATCATAATGGCAACCCTCTGTATATTCAGAGCGTAACGCGCGACATTACAGAAAGAAAGGAAGCCGATCAGCAACTGGCAGAAAGCGAGGCGCGCTTCCGCGCCTTGATCGCAAATACGGGCGACCTGATCCTCGTGATCGATGCGGATGGCAGGATCACATTTGCCAGCCCATCTTGCGAGCGGATTTTTGGGTACAAGCCAGAGGAAACCATAGGGAGGAATTTCCTCGAATGGGTGCATCCTGACGATCTGCCGGAAACAATCGCGGCCTTTCAAAGCCGCGTACTGCATTCCGGGATGGCCCTGCAACAAATCGCCGTGCGCGGGCTTCACAAGGATGGTTCCTGGAAGTTTGTGGAAGCGCTGGGAACAAGCCTGTTGGATGACCCGGCCATCAAGGGCATTGTTTTGAATGTCCGCGACATAACGGAGCAGAAGCGCATCGAGTTGGAAAAGGAAGCGCTGTATGAGATCATGCAGGGCATGGCGTTCTCACAAAACCTCACTGAGTTCCTCGGTCTTGTTCATTACTCCATTGGCCGTGTCATTCAGGCGAAGAACCTCTTCGTCAGCCTGTACAACCCCTCCACTGAAATGTTCGAGGATGTTTATTTTATGGATGAATGCGACGAGCTGATAGGCCCGTCGAAACGCGAGAAAACGCTAACCTCCTTTATCTTCCGCACGGGTAATCCGCTGTTGGTGACCAACGAAAAATTTGAAGAATTGGCGGCTGCGGGAGAGGTTGAACTTGTCGGAGCCGATTCGCAATCCTGGGTTGGGGTTCCGCTGAAAACCGCGGGAAAGACCATTGGCGTGATGGTGATACAGGATTACGAGACGCCCAACCTGTATTCTGAAAAAGACCTCGCCTTTCTCGCCTCCATCTCCGGGCAGGTTGCCTCTGCAGTGGAGCGGAAACAGGCTGAGAAACGATTGCACGAAAGCGAGGAAAATTACCGCCTGCTCATTGAAAATGTAAGCGAAGCCCTCTATGTCATTCAATACGGCCAGATCGTGTTTGCCAACCCCATGTTCGAAAAAATAGCGCAGGCGCCAGCCTCCGAATTGATCGGCATGAATATACTGAATTTTATTCCCTCGCAGGCAGACCGCCTGGGCGCCATTAGGAGACAGAAACTGCTATTAAGTGGGAAACTCGAAAAAACTCAAAATGAGTATAAGGTAAGGCTTCGGTCCGGGGAGGAATTGTGGGTCAATGTCAGCGAGGTGAGAACGATCTGGAAGGGAGAACTGGCCGTACTCACTTTTGCAACGGACGTTACCGGGAATAAATTGGCTGGGGAAACCCTGCGCGAAAGCGAAGCCAGCCTGAACCGTGCCCAGGCCGTGGCCCACACCGGCAGTTGGAAGATGGATGTGAAGAGAAACATCATCACCTGGTCTGCGGAAACCTACCGCATCTTTGGCGTAACCTCCGAAACGCCGCTGACTTACGAATCCTTCCTTGCGTTCATTCATCCCGATGACAGGGACTCTGTGAATCGCGCCTGGCAGGCCGCCTTGGAAGGCGCGCCGTATGATGTGGAGCATCGCATTTTCGTGGGGGAACAGGTAAAGTGGGTGCGCGAGCGCGCCGAACTGGAAACTGACACGGACGGAAGCGTCCTGCGCGGCATCGGGACATCTCAAGATATTACCGAGCGCAAGCAGGCCAATGAGATTCTCAAAGAGAGCGAGCGGCGCTACCGCAACCTGTTCGAGGATTCCCCCATCTCCCTGTGGGAGGATGATTACTCGGCGGTCAAACAAAAACTGGATGAATTACGCGGTGAAGGCGTTACAGATTTCGAAACCTACTTTGCAGAGCAGCCTGAAGTGGCGGCGGATTGCATGTCTCTCATCAAAATACTGGACGCCAATCAATCCTCGGTGAAACTATTTAATGCAAAAAACAAAGCGGAACTGCTTCAGAATTCAAATAAACTCCTCGCCCCAGGTTTTATCGACAGCCGTGAACTGGTCAACATTGCAAACGGCGTGGCCCATTTTGAATGGGAAGGGGTCAACAGGAAATTAAGCGGCGAGTTGATCCATGTGAGGCTTACCTGGTCCATCGCGCCGGGGCATGAAGATGATCTCTCGAAGGTGCTGATTTCGATCACCGACATCACCGAGCTTAAACAGGTGGAGGAGGAATTACGCGATACGAAAAATTTTGTAACCACCCTGCTCGACCTGGCCCCCATATCCATCTACGTTATTTCGCTCGACAACACCTTCCGTTTGATAAACCGCCAGTGGGAAGAGGATTCACAGATCAGGCGCGAGGAAGCGCTCGGTCATTCGATGTTTGAAATATTCCCCGCCACAATGGCTCAGCAATATCAGGCGCAGAATCAGCAGGTTGCAGAAAGCGGCGCTTCGCTGGCGTTCGAGGAATGGGTCGAGACGCCCAACGGCCTGCGTTGGTATTACACTCTCAAATTTCCGCTTCGAGACGCCAACGGGCTTTTAGAATCAATCGGCGGTATTTCGCTGGATATTACCGAACGCAAACAGGCGGATGAAAAAATAAGCAAGAGCGAACGGCGTTATCGCAGTCTGTTCGAAGGTTCACCCATTCCGCTTTGGGAGGAGGATTTTTCCGATGTTAAAAAACATCTGGATTCTTTGAAACAAGAGGGGGTTACAGATTTCCACGCGTATTTTGCGTCTCATCCTGATGCCGCGGTCAAATGGTTCAACGAGATCAGGATTCTGGATGTAAACAATACAGCGGTGGAAATGTATCAGGCGGAAAACAAGGAGCGCTTGATCAGATATGTGAGTCAAGGTACAAGTGAAGGCGAACTGGAGCATGTCAATGAGTTTCTCGTGAACATCGCGAACGGAAAAACCAGTCATAGTTGGGAAGGTATTGACGAAACATTAACAGGTCAACCCATTGGTGTAAATTTGAGTTGGTCTGTGGCCCCAGGTCATGAGCATGATTTCTCCAAAGTCATCGTCACAACAGTCGACATCACTGAACGCAAACTGGCCAATGACAAAATAAAGGAAAGCGAGCAGCGCTACCGCAGTTTATTCGAGGATTCTCCCATCTCGCTGTGGGAGGAGGATTTCTCGGCGGTGAAACAAAAAATAGATGCGTTAAAGCGCGAGGGAATTTCGGATTTTGAAGCGTATTTTTCCGAACACCCGCAAATGGTCGCGGAACTTGCTTCGCTCGTCAAAATTGTGGATGTGAACAAGGCTTCGGTAAAGCTATTCAAGGCAGGGGGAAAAGCCGAACTGCTGTCTAACCTCGGTGATCTGATTACGATCCCAGCCCAGCAATTTACGCATGAGTTGATCCAGATTTCAAAAGGGCTTACCCGTTTTGAACGCGAAGCCATCAACAAAAACCTGAACGGCGAGGAGATACAGGTTCACCTCACCTGGTCTGTGGCGCCCGGGTACGAAGAGGATTTCTCCAAGGTGATCATTTCGATTGTTGACATCACCGAAAGCAAACAGGCCGGGGCGGAAATCCGCCGCCAGCTCTCCGAATTGGAAACGCTGTACGAAAGCGGCCTGGCCATCAACCGCCTGCTCACGCCCAAAGAGATCGCCCAAAAGGTGATCGAGATTCTGGATCGGAGGATGAACTGGCATCACATTGCCATTCGCCAATACCTGCCGGAAGCCAACAGCGTGAAATTGATCGGGTTCCACCGGCCAGACATCAGCGCGGAAGAGGCGGAGGAATTCATCAAAAAAATGAATGAGATCATTGCCAATCCTGCCCAGGGGTTGAGCGGCTGGGTAACGCTGCATGGCACATCCCTGCGCGTGGGCAATGTAAAAGCCGATGAAAGGTACGTGGATGTATTTTCCGGAATCCTCTCCGGGTTGTATATGCCGCTTAAGATCGGCGACCGGGTGATCGGCTCCATTTCAGTGGAGAGTGAAATCGAAAATAGCTTCACGGAAATGGATGAACGCCTGTTAATGACCCTGGCCGGGCAGGCCGCCATTGCCATTGAAAACGCGAACCTGTTTTTGATGGCGCAAAAAGAAATCGTGGACAGGGAACAGGCGGAGTTGCTGTTGCAGAAGGATAACCAGATCATGCAGTTGATTGCGAGCGGGGACTTGTCCTTCCATGAAACCCTGGAGGCGATCACAAAGAACATCGAGTCGCTTTCACGCGATGCCTTTTGTTCGATCCTGCTGCTGGACGAGGATGGCGTTCACCTGAAACTTGGCGCGGCTCCCAGCCTGCCACAGGAGTACAACCAGGCCATTGATGGCGTGGCAATTGGAGAGAGCGTCGGTTCGTGCGGCACAGCGGCGTATCGCAAGGAAACGATTATTGTCTCCGATATCGCCAGCGACCCGCTCTGGGTTGATTATCGGGAACTGGCTTTTAAATATGGGCTGCGATCCTGCTGGTCTACACCCATCATGGATGCCCAGAGCCAGGTGTTGGGCACATTCGCGATTTACCATCCCGAAACGTACATTCCGACACGACCCGATTTTAAACTGATCGAACGGGCGACTCAACAGACAAAGATCGTCATCGAGCGAAAACGGGCGGAAGCCGCGCTTCAAAAACAGACCGAGGAACTGCTCCAGTTAAACGATCAACTGGAACAGCGCGTACGGGAACGCACGGCGGAAATCGAAGCGACCCGCACAAGGCTGGAACTTGCCACTGACGCAGCCGGGCTGGGCATTTGGGAATGGGATGTTCCAACCGGCAATTTGATCTGGGATGCGCAAATGCACCGCATTTACGGGGTCTCCCCGGAATCATTCGACGGCAGGATAGAGACGCAGATGAGGCTCATCCACCCGGATGACCAGGGTATTCTGCTGGGGGTGGCGCAGGCCATTATGAAGAACCAGGAAACCAATTTCAAGATCGAGCACCGCATTCTCCACGATCACGGCGATACGCACACTCTCTTTGAACAGGGTGTGGCGGTATTCGGCCCGCAGGGAACGCTCGAACGAATCGTTGGCATCGTGAACGATATTACCCGGCAAAAACAGGCCGAGCAGGATTTGCGCGAAAGTGAAGCCTATTCACACCTGCTGTTCGATGCCGCGCCGGACCCGGTCTCGGTTGCCACGGCGGATGGAACCATGCTGGAAGTAAACAGGCTGTTCGAGCAGCAGCATCGAGTGCAGCGCGAGGCTGTTCGCGACAAGCCTCTTGCAGAATTGAACATTTTCCCCGCCGAGCAATTGGAAAAAGCAAAAAATTACATTGCGGCCATCGCCGAGGGGCTGGAGATTGCCCCGGTGGAATTGGATTTTTACAACCCCGGCGGAGGCACCCACACTCTTGAAATGCGCTCCTACCCCATCGAGGTGAAGGGCAAGCAATTGATTCTAAGCACCAGCCGCGATATTACCATCCACAAAAAAGCCGAGGAATCCCTGCGGCTTGCCAACGCCGAGATGGAACGCGCCCTGCGCATGAAGGATGAGTTCCTCGCCAATATGAGCCACGAACTGAGAACGCCGCTCAACGCCGTGCTGGGCATGTCAGAAAGCCTCGAAGAGCAGATCGCGGGGTCGCTCAACGAAAAACAACTCAAATACATCCGCACCATTCGCGAAAGCGGAAAACACCTGCTGGACCTCATCAACGACATCCTCGACCTTTCCAAGATCGAAGCGGGGCGCATGGAACTGAACATTTCACAAGTTTCTGTAACTGCGCTTTGCGAGGCCAGCCTGCGCATGGTTAAGGAACAGGCGCAAAAGAAAGGCCTGCAAACCTCCCTGAAGATAGACCCCGAAGTGAAAGTGATCATGGGAGACGAGCGCCGCCTCAAGCAATCGCTGGTCAACTTATTGAGCAACGCGGTCAAATTTACGCAAAATAACAAATCGGTGGGCGTCGAGGTACAGGGAAATACCCGCAATCAAACCGTCACCTTCACCGTATGGGATGAAGGCATTGGCATGGCCCCCGACAAGCTAAACCTGATCTTCAAACCCTTCGTGCAGTTGGATGCCGGGCTGGCGCGCGAATTCTCCGGCACAGGCCTGGGGCTTGTGCTGGTGGCGCAAATGATCCGCCTGCACGGCGGGAGCGTGAGCGTGGAAAGCAAGGAAGAGCGGGGCAGCCGCTTCTCCATCACCCTGCCCTGGGTAGATATGCAGGGAGGCTCATCCACAACCGGAGAGATGCCGCAGCAGGCAGACACTCTCTCCGCAGGGGAAACAGGCCAACCGCCCAAAGGGAAGCGCGGGGGGAAAATCCTCATCGTCGAAGATACCGATCCCATCATCATGCTGTTGAGCGAATATTTACGCTACAAAGGCTATCAGGTGATAGCCGCGCGCAACGGCATGGAAGGAGTGAAACTTGCGATCCAGGAAAAGCCCGATCTCATCCTCATGGATGTGATGATGCCGGTCATGGACGGTGTCGAAGCCACAAAACGCATCCGCCTCGAGGAGGGTTTGCGCGATACCCCGATCATTGCCCTCACCGCCCTGGCCATGCAAGGCGACAGGGAAAGATGCCTGCAAGCCGGCATGAACGATTACCTCAGCAAGCCCGTGCAGATGAAGGAGTTGGAAAGCCTGATCGTAAAACACATCAATAAAGAACGAACGACGCCTCCCGCCTAACGGTTGGCTGGTTCTGTTTCGGGAACATTCCCCACCCGAAGCAGAACCAGAACCAGCCAGGAAAGCGCAAGACCACAAGAACTGCCGCGAATTATTTAAGAGACTGTTTCTTAAGGGCTTTTTACCACGGAGATCACAAAGAGCGCTGAGAAAACCCTCAAAAAAACTCCGTGGACTCCGTGTTCTCAGTGGTTAGGGTTCGTAAAAATATAATTTCCCTCACCCGCCGCCGAACCATGTTTTTGCGAGAGCGCTCTTTCTTTTCGCCCGAAGCAATCCCCTCGCTGATACGGAGATTGCTTCGGACAAAGAACAAGAGCGTCCTCGCACATCGTCCCCGAATGGGGAACGACATACCATTACTGCGTAAGGTGAGTGATTAAAGAATTTAGCGAAAATTCGTAACTACTCAGCTATTCGTGCATTCGTGGTTCGCGGGGATAAATCCCCTGCTCAGTACTTGAAAGTCCGCTAAAGCGGACTAAGCCCGAAGGGCTTCCATGTACTGAGGCGAAACGGGTTGCAAGACAATCAGCCTGAGTAGTTACGAAAATTCGTGACATCGTGCCCGTAGGTAAATTCGCGGCGAAAACATTTTGGAGCAGCTCATGGGCGAAAAAACAAAAACAGAATTGGAAGGGGAACTGGCAATTGCCAAACAGCGCATCGCCGAACTTGAATTCCGTCTCTGCAACGAAGAAGCGGATGAAATGTTCGAGATTGCCTTCAAGGGCAACCCCCTGCCCATGTGGATCTATGAACTGGAAACGCTGGCGTTCATGGAAGTCAACAACGCGGCCTGCCTGCGCTACGGATACACGCGGGATGAATTCCTGAATATG
Source organism: Anaerolineales bacterium (assembly GCA_919902735.1). Classification (GTDB taxonomy): domain Bacteria; phylum Chloroflexota; class Anaerolineae; order Anaerolineales; family Villigracilaceae; genus Villigracilis. The sequence goes on from CAKKRM010000149.1 coordinate 9,615, forward strand.
ACCCTGCTCGACATCCGCCCTCAGGAAGATAAAGACAAGCTGCTCCAAAATATTCGGGAAAACACAGAAGCCTACCAGCGTTCCAACGGGTGGAAGCATAAAGACAGGGATGGCAACATATTCCCCGTCGAGATCATTTCGTACAACGTGGAATACCGGGGGAAGTATGGCCGCATGGTGGCGGCGCTGGATATCAGCGAACGCAAACATGCCGAAAATGAATTGCGCGCCAGCGAGGAAAAATACCGCCTGCTGGCCGAGGAACTCGAACAGCACGTCATAGACCGCACAAACGAAATTAAAGCCGTCCAGCGCCGTTTGGAGGTGGCCGCCAAAGCCGCGGAATTGGGCATTTGGGATTGGAACGTAAGCACCGACCAGCTCTTGTTCGACGAGCAAATGCACGCCATCTATGGCACTTCGCCCGCAACCTTCAACGGAACCATCGAGGGGTTTATTAAAGCCGTTCACCCGGAAGATGCCGGCAATCTTATGTCGCTGGCGCAGGCGGTATTAAACGGGGGGCCTCATTACCAGACTCAATATCGAATTATTCACCCGGATTATTCGATCCGGCACATCAAAACCTATGGCACCGTGATGTACGATCAAAACAACCTGCCGGAGCATATCATCGGCGTGGTGATGGATATTACCCAGGACAAGGTGGCCGAAGAAACCCTGCGCCTCGCCAACCTCGAACTGGAGCGCGCCATGCGTGTGAAAGATGAATTCCTCGCCAACATGAGCCATGAACTGCGCACCCCGCTCAACTCCATTTTGGGAATCTCCGAAAGCCTGGAAGAGCAGGTGGCAGGGCAGATCACTGAAAAACAAAGGAAGTACCTGCATATTATCGGGGAAAGCGGGCGTCATTTGCTCGAGCTGATCAACGACATCCTGGACCTCTCCAAGATAGGAGCAGGCCGCCTGGAACTGACCATTTCACAGTTTTCGACAGAGGCGGTTTGCCAATCCTGTTTGCGAATGATCAAGGAACTCGCCAGAAAAAAGAATCTGGATGTCTCCTTCCACCTGGATGAAAAAGTGGAGTTCATTCAAGGGGATGAAAGACGCCTGAAACAGATGCTTGTGAACCTGCTTAGCAATGCCGTTAAATTCACGCCGGAAGGCAACCGCCTGGGGTTGGAAGTGAGCGGCAGCCTGGAAAAAAGACAGGTTACATTTACCGTGTGGGATACGGGCATCGGCATTGCCAGGCAGGATCTCACGCGCCTGTTCAGACCTTTCGTTCAATTGGACAGCCGCCTCTCACGCGAAGCCAGCGGTACCGGTCTGGGGCTGATGCTCGTCTCGCAACTGGCGCGCCTGCACGGCGGAAAAGTGGAAGTGCAAAGCGAGTTGGGCACAGGCAGCCGCTTCAGCGTCAGCCTGCCGTGGCTGCCTGCAAATGGAAATGAAGTTAACGGGCCGCCTGCCAGGGAAGCCGCACCTCAAACCGACAGCCCGGCAAAGCGCGCCCCCGCGGCGCACATCCTGCTGGTAGAAGATACAGAACCCGTCATTCTTTTCGTTCAGGATTATCTCGAAACAAAGGGGTATCATGTTACGGTTGCGCGCAACGGATACGAAGGCGTAAACCTGGCAAAAAACCTGAAACCGGATGTTATTCTGATGGATATTCAAATGCCCAGCATGGACGGCTTTGAAGCCACAAGGCAGATCCGCGCGGATGCATACCTCAAGGATGTTCCGATCATCGCCATGACAGCCCTTGCCATGCCCGGAGACCGCGAACGATGCCTGCAAGCTGGCATGAATTATTACATGAGCAAACCCATCAGCCTGAAAGAACTTCGCGGCCTGTTGGATGAATGCGCCAAAAGCAAAGGAGCAGGGATTGAACAGCAAAGTCTTGATCGTCGATGATGAGCCTTCGGCGCTCGCAACCATGGAAGCCATTTTGGCGGGGGAGGGATACCAGATCGAATACGCCCAAAATGGCGCCGCCGCCCTCGAAAAAGCGGATCAACTGTTGCCGGATTTGATTCTGCTGGATGTAATGATGCCCGGCATGAACGGCTTTGAAGCCTGCCGCCGCCTCCGTTCCACGCCGAAACTTGCTGAAGTCCCGATCATCATTCTCACCGCCCTGGATGACCGCTCCTCGCGCCTGCAAGGCATCGAAGCGGGCGCAGACGATTTCCTCATCAAACCGGTGGATCGGCAGGAACTGCGTTTGCGCGTCCGCACCATTCTGCGGCTGGACCGCTACCGCACCCTCTCCATCCAGCGCGAGAACCTGCGTAAAATGGCAGAACATGTGGTCAACGCGCAGGAACAGGAACGCAAGCGGCTTTCCCGCGAACTGCATGACGATCTGGGCCAGGCGCTGATTGCCCACATGCTGCGTTTGCAAAACCTGCGCGCCGAAATTTCACCGCAAAACGAAACCATCCACAGGGAACTGGAAAATCTGATCGCAGACACAAACCAAACCATCAACAAAATGCGCCAGCTTGCCCAGGGCATTCGCCCAACCATTCTCGACACCCTTGGGCTAAAGACCGCACTGCAAACCTATTGCCGCGAATACAGCATCCGCACCAGCCTGCCCGTTATCGTGGAAATGGATGAAAAGATACCCGAGCTTTCGGATATATATTCGATCACACTTTATCGCTTTTTACAGGAGACGTTAACCAACGTGATTAAACATGCAAAGGCCAACCAGGTCTGGGTGGAATTGACGCTCGACGAACGGGAAATCGTTCTCACCGTGCAGGATAACGGCAAAGGCTTTTCCATGGAAGACCCATCCACAAAAAACGGAATCGGCCTGACGGGCCTGCGTGAACGGTTGACGCTGGTGGGAGGGAACCTGTCCATCACCTCTGCGCCTGCAAAGGGAGCCATTATCTCCGCGCACCTGCCGCTCGATGGAATTCAGGCAAAGGAGCAGCCATGATTCGAGTCCTTCTTGTTGAAGACCATGTTCTCGTCCGCGACGGGTTGCGGGCGTTATTGGAGCGCGCCGGCGATATTCATGTGCTGGGCGAGGCTTCCAACGGGCAGGAGGGGGTGGAACTAACCAAAAGCCTTAAACCGGATGTAGTCATCATGGATATCATGATGCCGCGCTTGAACGGCATTCAGGCTTCGGAGCATATTCATAACCTGAAACTGCCTGCGAAGGTACTGCTCCTTTCCATGTATTCGGAGGAGGGGCTTGTGCATCAGGCTCTGCAAAGCGGGGCAAAGGGCTACGTGTTGAAGACATCGGTCAGCGAGGAATTATTGCAGGCTGTGCGCGCCGTTTCGCGGGGTGAAACCTATTTGAGCGCGGCGATCTCATCCATTGTGATGGAAAGCGCCTTTCGCCCAAGCGCATTGCAGAGCAATAACCCGCTGGATAACCTGTCTCCCCGCGAAAAGGAGATTCTGCAATTGATCGCAGAGGAACATACCAGCGTGGAAATCGCAAACATGCTTTCCATCAGCGAAAAAACAGTGGAAAAACACCGCGCCAACCTGATGGAAAAACTGCGTGTGCGCAATCTTGCGGGAGTGGTGCGCCTTGCGATCAAGTATGGATTGATCGACAAGGATCGGTAGTTTGAATGGGGGGATTCCTGTATGGTGAATTTGAATGAGCAAAAATATACTGTAGCAATGAAGGAGTAAACCATGTCCAGCACAATCTTGATCGTCGACGATGAACCTGCCGGTTTGCACACCCTCGAATCCATATTGGACGGTCAGGGATATACGCTCGTCATGGCAGAGAATGGACCGGAAGCCCTCGAAAAGACCCGCCTGATGCTCCCCGATGTAATTCTATTGGATGTCATGATGCCAGGCATGGACGGCTTCGAGGTCTGCCGCCACATCCGCAACGACCCGCTGCTGGCCGAGATTCCCATCATCATGCTCACCGCCCTGGACGATAGAAAATCCCTGCTCAACGGGTTGGAATCAGGCGCGGATGATTACATCACCAAACCGTATGATCGTTACGAATTACGCGCGCGCCTGCTTGGCATCACACGCTTGAATCGATATCGAAAACTATTGAATGAACGCGCCAACCTTGAAGCGGCGCATGAAAAATTATTATCGGCTTATGACGCCACCATTGAAGGCTGGTCTCATGCCATGGACCTGCGCGATAAAGAGACGGAGGGCCATACCCTGCGTGTGACCGAGCTGTCAGAAACGCTTGGCAGAATTATGGGGGTCAGCGAGGAGGAGCTGGTCTACATGCGCCGCGGCGCGCTCCTGCACGATATTGGAAAGCTCGGCGTACCGGATTCCATTCTTTTGAAACCGGGTAAATTAACGGATGCAGAATGGGAGATCATGCACCAGCATCCAAAATATGCCTATGACATGATCGAACCCATTGAATACCTGCGCCCTGCGTTGGATATCCCCTACTCTCACCACGAAAAATGGGACGGCAGCGGCTATCCACGCGGCATGAAAGGCGAGGATATTCCGATCACGGCGCGCATCTTTGCCGTTGTGGATGTGTGGGATGCACTAACCTCCGACCGTCCCTACCGCCCCGCGTGGGATAAGGAGAAAGCGCGGGAATTCATCAAGGATCAATCAGGCAAACATTTTGACCCATACGTGGTGGAGCAATTTCTCAAAATGATGGAAAACAAATTCTGATAAAATCGAACCATGACAAACCCTTCCGAATCCCTCATTGAAATCCGTGAACACAACGGAGCCGATTACAAACCATTGGTGGATTACCAAACCTGGCGCGTGGCGCTGATGAATTACACAGCCGACCTTACGCCCGACAAGATCAACCGAATGCAAAAGCATACGGAGACAGACGAGGTCTTTGTCTTGATGACGGGGCGCTGTATTCTATTCATCGGCGAGGGGCGGGAGGCGGTGACCAAAGTCCATGCGGTGGATATGGAACCATATAAGTTGTACAACGTGAAAAAAGAAGTTTGGCATTCCCACACCTTCAGCGAGGATGCCCGCGTGCTGATCGTGGAGAACCGCGATACCGTGGATGCGAATTCTCCGTTTGTGGGGTTATCAGGGGAACATTGCAAAGAGATTGTTGAATTAACCAAGACACTCTGGTGATTTGATTAACTGATGTTACGCAGTGTCGTTCTGAGCGGAGCGAAGAACCTCTACGATTATCTCAGAGACCCTTCGCTCCGCTCAGGGAATCACGGCTGGGTGCGTAACATCAGTGATTAAAGAGGAAAGAAGAAAGAAATCTTTCCTCTTTCCTCTTTTTTCTTTTATCCAAATTCAAACGTCGGCATCCCCTCAACTTTCGTAATCACTTTGAACAACCCGCCAGAGAGCGGGTATTTTTTTAGATCCTCCGCGCTCATGCCTTTTCGCGCGGAAGTGACATACAACTCGTTCCTGTCTTTTCCGCCAAACACGCAAGAAGAAGATTGCAAGGCAGGGATGGAAACCTGTTCCAGCAATTTGCCTGAATTCGGATTCCACTTTGTCACCTGCGCCCCGCCCCACATGGCGATCCAGAGATTACCGTCCATGTCGGAAGTCATGCCGTCAGGCCAGCCAAGGGATTCGGGGATATGGATCGCAGCACGCGGGTTTGCAATTTGACCTGTGCTGAGATCGTAATCAAAGGTTTTTACTTCACGCGTGGGTGTATCAATGTAGTAAAACGTTTTATGGTCAGCGCTCCACGCGAGGCCGTTGGAGATGGTGATGCCATCGAGCAGGCGCGTGATATTTTTTCCATCGAATGAATAGAGTGCGCCGTTGGGGTCTTTCTCGTTCATGTCCATGCTGCCAGCGAGGAAGCGTCCAGCGGGATCACATTTGCCGTCGTTGATCCGGTTTGTAGCAGATTCATTCAAAGAGGCAAGAACTGTCTGCTGGGATGAATCAGGCTTGCCCTGAGTTTGATCGAAGGGCGCAAAGTCCACGAATGAGGCGCGGCCTTCGGCGTCGCTCAGGCCGAGGATGAGATTCCCATTTTTGCGCGGGGCAAGGCATCCGATGAAATCATCCAATTGAGCGAGGAGTTCAGTCCCCGCATAGATACGCTTTTCAAGAATATCAACCCAATACAAAGTTTGGGTCTTCGCATCCCACGCGGGGCCTTCGCCCAAGGTTGCTTTTGCATCGAAGATTAATTCAGCCTGCATACTAAAACCAATTTCGTTTGTAAAAGACATAGGTTGCAACAGAGGTCAGGCCAAGCGAAATGCCAATGACGGTTAGAAACGCAAGCGGATGCCCCTCGCCAGGCAGGGCAACGTTCATTCCATAAAAAGCCGCAACGATGGCAGGCATGTTGAGAATGATCGTGAGCGCGGCCAGCGCCTTCATGACCACGTTGAGATTGTTGGAGATGATCGAAGCGAAGGCGTCCATCATGCTGGAAAGAATTTCCGTATTGATACTGGTCATTTGAATGGCTTGCTGGTTTTCGGTGAGCACATCCTCGAGCAAGTCCTGATCCTCTTCGTAATAATTGAAGAGCTGTGTTTTTTGCACGCGCTCCATCATCACTTCGTTGGAACGCAACGCAGTCGCAAAATACGTGAGACTCTTTTGATATTTGAGCAGTTCCAGCAACTCGCGGTTCTGCGTGGATTTTTGCAGGCGGTCTTCCACCAATTCGGTGGCGCGGTTGATATCGCGCAGTAAATTCAAATAACGCGCCGCCGTTTCGAGGAAGATATACAATGCCAGGCGGTATCGTTTGCCCGTCTTCAGCAGGCGATACTTGCCGTTTGCCAACACTTTTATAATATCGCTGTCATAACGGCAGACGGTAATGATGCGGTTGCCCAGAATCATAATGCCCAACGGCACAGTATTGTATGGAATATCGCTGTCAGGCTGGTGAATGGGAATGCGAAGCAGGATGAAGGTATATTCTTCATCACGCTCCATGCGTGGCATTTCGTCCTGGTCGAGGGAATAATTAATATAGTCCATATCCATCCCCCAGTTCGCCAACTTTTCCATTTCGTCGGGCGTCGGGTCCACCACATTCACCCATGCGCCGTTGGCAATCGTTTCTATTTTTTCAAGCCCCTGTTCGGTGGTTTTACAAATTGTCAGCATGACTGCCTCCTTGCGTGAATTTACATCACGCAGAGGCGCAAGGCCAGTTACGTGATGATTTTTAAAATATTAAACGCGCGCCACGCCCAGCGTCCCATACTGGGCGGATTATTATCAGAAGAACTAAGGTCGCTCTCGTCCGTGTTGTACATGGTTTCCTTGCTTCTTAAGCATGATTATTTTACGCCCGTTAATGGAATTGGACAACCGCATCAACCGCATTTGCCATGGCTATTCCAAGGTCAGGAAAATCTTAACGCGAAATACGCGAAATTGGCGAATGGACGCGAAAAAGGAAAAATTCGCGCTCTTTCGCTTTTTTCGCGGCGTTCGCGTTAAAACGACGCCATGAATTCAGAACCACGTCAAGCGACTTTGCAACAACCATACCGCATTTGCCATGGCTGTAGCAAAGTCAGGAAAATCTTAACGCGAATTCCGCGAAAAGGCGAACACTTGCGCCGTACGCCAGTGCGGTGTGACGCGAATTTTTT
>CAKKRM010000150.1 GCA_919902735.1 Anaerolineales bacterium
TAAAACAACGCCATGAATTCAGAACCACGTCAAGCGACTTTGCAACAACCATAGCTGGTGATTACCCACAAGTCTATTGGCATCATTCAAACAGCAAGGCAGGGGCATTTTGCGGCGAATGCCGTGAATTTTCGCGAATGAAAAATTCGCGCTCATCAGCGACATCGTGCCCGTAGGGTAAATTCGGGGCTGAAATTTCATGGGGTTGGCAGCGTTCGGTTCGTTCCAGGCCAGGCTCTTCTCGATCTACCCCGACAGTTTGATTTTCACGAACAACCGATCTTTTGCGATTCGCGCAACGTCTTCAGCGTTCGGCGTTTTATTTTCCACGCGGATGCCCATTGGCTTCGCGGCGCGCGGCGCATGGCGAAGAAATTCGTACATGCATTGCTCAACGGCTTTTTCATCCAACTCAGTTTCGGCAAAACCATGTACGAGTCTGCGCTTCAACAGCATGTCGACGTTCGCGCCGCCTTGCAGGTTCTTCCACCAAGTCCGTTCGCGGCTGGTGAGCACCCAGAGGCAAGCGCCTTCTTCATAATAACCAACGGGGGTTGTGTATTGTTTGCCCGTCCTGCGCCCAGTGACCGTGAGCAACATCACGCCGTTGCTCAACATGCCATGCAGCGGCGAGCGCAAAACGGCAGATATAAAATTATTTCCGTTCATTTCCGCGCTCCATACATTTGATCGGGCGTGAGCAATTCGGGGAAGCGCTCCCTCAGCGTAATCCGCGCTTCGTAGCACAGGTGACAGGCGTCGGCGTAGTGTGAAGCGCGTGGAAGGTTGTACTCAGTCACCAGCGCGGCGGGTCCGCCTTCGAGCAGGGGTCCGCAAATCGGGTGGACATCCGCATCATATTCTTCGCAAATCTGCTTCAACGGCTTTTCAAATAAATTACCAATTACCAATCCCTGACAGATATGAATGTTGCCGAGCGGGTCGAGATGGACGCGCCCCGGCTCGCGCAAATCTTCATGCGGACAGGAGTCGAATCTTTCCCAGGGATGGCTGGTTGCTTTTTCGGCAAGCATTTTCGCCGCCCGACCACGATACATCACCGCGCCTTCATCTTCGATCTGACCATGCGTTTGCTTCGCATCGACATCAGGCTGGGCGATACTGATCATGCCCGTTGGAATTCCCAGCAACTTCGCGGCCACCAGCACATTCTGCGGACGTTCGCCCAGATACTCATTACAATGAAACAAGTCACTGCTCACGGTGAGATCATCCACGCGCCCCGCAAAAGGGCGCAGCCATTCCTCGGCATCGACCACGGAATTTGCCCAATACGCATTCGACACAATGCCAACCGAGAAACCCAACTCCGCCGCCTTGCGAACCGCCTTTACCAAAACGGCATAATACAAAAACGGCTCGCCGCCTTCAAAATAAATCGAAGCGACGCCCGCCTCTTTTGCCTGTTCGAGGATTTGCTCGATCTGCTCGAAGGTAAGCGTGCCCGTCTGCCACGGACTGCCCCACACAAAACAGTGATCGCATTCGTAGGTGCAGCGATACGTGAGAAGAATATGCAAGCCTTCAAGTTTCATATTTAACTCCTTGTTCTCCATTAAGTGTACAAAAAACACAGGGTCGAGTCATGGGTCAAAAATCACCTTCACGGCTATAATTAAGTAACTTAATTCGGAGGAACCATGTCCAACATTTACGCATCCAAACACCCGCTCGTTGCCCATAAACTTTCACGTTTAAGAGACAGGAAGACCGAACCCAAGAAGTTCCGCGAACTCGTTCGAGAGATTGCGGGACTTTTGGCATACGAAGCCACTGCCGACCTGCAAACCCTGGAAGTTGAGATCGAAACCCCGCTGGAAAAAATGAGGGCGCAGGAATTAAAAGAAAAGATCGGCCTCGTCCCCATCCTGCGCGCGGGGCTGGGCATGGTGGAAGGGATTTGGGAACTGATGCCCTCCGCCGAAGTCTGGCACATTGGGCTGTATCGTGATGAACACACGCTCAAGCCCGTGGAATATTACAACAAACTGCCCGTGGACCCGCGTGTTTCTGTCTGCCTCATCCTTGACCCAATGCTTGCCACAGGCGGTTCAGCCACTGCCACCGCCGATATTCTCAAACGCTGGGGGGTTAAGAAGATCAAGTTTGTCGGTCTCATCGGCGCGCCTGAAGGCATCAAAGCCATGCAAACTGCCCATCCAGATATTGACATTTTCCTCGCCGCAATTGACGATCATCTCAACGAACGCGCGTACATCGTACCCGGGCTGGGTGACGCTGGCGATAGGCAGTTTGGGACGGGGTGAGATTTTTTTATGAAAAACATCGCCACATTTCTGTTGGGCTTTCTTCCATTTACGATGGCATGCCTTGTGCTTGGCAACACACCCAAAATCTCTTTTACTGAAAGTCCTTCTCAAGAGAAAATTTCAACATCAATAGTGCCCACAAAAAACGGCCCGCTTCCAGAATACCCCGGTCTAATTGTTTTTCAGAATATCAAGATGGAGTATTACGATATACAAGGCTCAACGGCTGATGACTTATTAAACGAAATGTATGACAAGGGGCCAATTGCTGGGTTTGAAAACTATCAAAGTGTAGCCGCAGTAGAATATGACCTGTGGTACACATGGCCTGGAAAAAGTTTAGGCGGCTGTGATCTTAATAAAGCTGAAATAGGATATTATTTGAAAGTAATCGCCCCGCGTTGGAGTCCGCCTCCAAATGTTTCTGCTGAATTAATTGAATCCTGGATTAACTATATGAAAAAGGTGCAGGCACATGAAGAAGAGCATATCAAAATACTTCGTAAATATCATGCAATTCTGGATGAAACCATTGCCAGTTCAACTTGCTTAGCGGCCTCAGATGCCGCCGACAAGGTTGAACAGAATTTGATTCGCGAAGAAGCAAAGTTGGATCAAGAGACAGAACCAATAATATTCCCATAAACCTTTGAAGCGTTCCGTCAAACAGGCTGTAGAATTTACGCTTAGTCTGTCGCCGAAATAATACGAAAATAAAATCGGGCTGCCGTTGAGACGATGGCTCAGGCAAGAAATAGTTCAGAACAGGATAAGATGACAGATTATCTTCAAATTGACAATCATCGCATTGCTTATACAATGACAGGCTCACCATCCAATCCGCCTGTCATTCTTATACATGGACTTATGTCTCATCGCGGTGTGTGGACGCGAACCGTTGAGGCGTTGAATGAAAACTTCTTTTGTATTGCCCCCGACTTGCCCGGCTTCGGCGACAGCGACAAGCCAAAAAACGGCGATTACACCATTGCAAAACAAGCCGAGCGCATCCTTAAAGTTGCCGACCATTTTGGCTTTGACAAATTCATCCTCATCGGTCACTCCATGGGCGGGCAGATTTCCACGTATCTCGCAGCCACTCTCGCGCCGCAACGTGTACATAAACTCATCAGCGTGGACGGTGTGGTGACAGGGGAACTTTCGGAGAGTCTGCAAAATACACGGCACATGACTGCCATAGCACAACGAAATCCATGGTTATATCAACTCTCTCGCAAGTTAAATAAATGGAAACCTTACGCCTATCGGACATTTCAGCCCTGGTTTTACAAAATCAAGGATTTGCCGTTCGACTCGTGGGAAGTGGACAGAGATCATGCTTCAGATCCAGGTATTGCCCCATCCACACCCAAAGCTTGGGACTCGCTCAATGCAACCAACCTAACCCCTACTCTCAAAAATATCATCGCTCCCACACTTGTCATCTTTGGGATTCAAGACGGCACTGTCCCAGTTGCGCAGGCCCGTTTATTTAAAGAAAAACTTTCCGCCGCACAACTTGTATTGATCGACCAATGCGGGCATTTCCCAATGTATGAAGCCTTTGATAAATACATTAACCACGTACAGGGATTCCTGAACAAACTCACAGGATAAACAATGGCATACAATCTCAAACTCGCAGAACGCATCCGCACCGAATTAAAGGGATTGCCCTTCGTTGAAAAGAAAATGTTCGGCGGGGCTGGCTTTTTAGTTCACGGTAACATGGCCTGCGGAGTATACAAGGAAGATATGATCGTGCGAGTTAACCCCCAAAAGCATACAACGCTCCTGAAAAAGCCGCACACAAAAGTCTTCGACATCACTGGCAAGCCCATGAAAGGCTGGCTGATGGTTGAGCCTGCTGGATGCAAGACCGCCAGGCAATTAAGTTCATGGATGAAGGAAGGCGTTGAATTCGCATTAACCCTCCCGCCGAAATGATATGAAAACCATGCTGCCCTGAATTTCAGGAATACGAAATGAAAGACGCCAGCAGGCGTTGGCCGAGATAAAGCAAGGCAAAATTCACGGAGCGAAAGTGTTGAGGATATAAAATGGAAAACAAAAACGCGTACGACCTGAAATCTGTAAAGATGCCGTATCTGGCGGGCGGGATGTTGAAATTCTTTGCATCCCTTGTGGAAGGTTTTCTGGGCGGCCTGCTCATGCCGAGTTTGTTCGAAAGCGCGGGCATCAACTGGCTGAGAAAACAAAACTTCGCTGAAACGCCCACGCATCACCCGATCCATTTCACAGGCGAGTTGCAAAAGGAAGCGTCTGCCGTCCCTGAAAAAGAATGGCCGCATGAAGCATCCCAAACAAAAGGTTTTCAATTCACAAGCGTGTTTGATTTTGCAAACGCCTATCGCAACGGAACAACCACGCCAGAGGAAGTTGCAAAAAAAGTTTTGGACGCCATTGGAAACAGCGACAAAGGCGATGCGCCATTGAAGGCGTTTATCGCCGTCAACCAGGACGAAGTGATGAGGCAGGCGCGCGAATCCACATTGAGATTCAAAGCGGGCAAACCCCTGAGCATTTTCGACGGCGTACCCGTGGCTGTCAAAGATGAATTGGACATGACGCCGTACCCAACCACAGTTGGCACATCATTTTTGGGAAAGGCCCCAGCCCACGAAGATTCAACCGTCGTTGCAAGGTTGCGAAGCGCCGGCGCGTTGCTGATTGGCAAGGCCAACATGCACGAAATCGGCATCAATGTTTTCGGCCTTAACCCGCATCACGGCACAACCCGCAACCCGTACAACCCGAATCATTTCACGGGCGGCAGTTCCAGCGGTTCGGCCACAGCCGTCGCCGCGGGGCTTGTGCCCATCGCCATCGGCGCAGACGGCGGCGGCTCAATCCGCATCCCCTCTTCGTTTTGCGGACTCGTCGGATTGAAAGCCACCTTTGCGAGAGTCAGCGAGCACGGCGCATTTCCATTGGATTGGAGCGTCGCTCACATCGGGCCGATGGCTGGTTCGGCCACCGATGCGGCATTGACCTACGCCCTCATCGCTGGCCCCGACCCGAAAGACCCAATTTCACTTCATCAGCCCTTGCCCTCCCTAAATGGCTGGGATAACCTCAACCTTAAAGGACTCAAGCTCGGCGTGTACTGGCCGTGGTTCCGCCATGCAGATGCGGAAACAACAGCCGCCTGTGAAGCCATGCTCAAGGAATACGAAAAAATGGGTTGCGAGATCGTGGAAGTTACCATCCCCGACCTCGAAGCGAATCGAGTCGCGCACAGCGTCAGCATTCTGGGTGAGATGGCGCAAGGGATGAATGCCACCTACAGCCAGCGCCACAAAGAGCACGGGCTGGATGTGCGCATCAATCTTGCCCTGGCACGCAAGCTATCCGCCACCGATTACGTGGCTGCACAACGCGTCCGCACGCGGATCATCAATCACTTCAAGGACGCCTTCAAACGCGCAGATGTCATCCTCACCCCCGCAACTGGCATCCCCGCGCCAGAGATCAAGAAAGGCGCATTGCCAGAGGGCGAGTCTGATTTAAGTACCACCGTCGAGATCATGCGCTTCGTCACCGCCGCAAATATGACAGGCATGCCCGCGATCTCATTCCCCGTCGGCTACACCCAAAAGGGACTGCCCATCGGAATTCAGGTAATGGGCAAGGCATGGGACGAACCCACTCTGCTGCGGATGGCTCTCGCCGCCGAACAGGTGGTGGAACGCAAAGCGCCGCAGGTGTATTTCAAAATACTGTAGTGGCATATCGTCATTGCGAGCCACTCACTATCGTTCGCTCCTCGCAATGACGGGAACAACTGGAGAATCCCATGGCCGAGTTAAAAACCAAAAAGACCGAAGCCAGCGTCGAAGATTTTCTGAACGCTATCCAAGATGAGCAAACCCGCAACGACTGCTTCGACATCTTGAAGATGATGAAGCAGGCTACAAAAACCGAGCCGAAAATGTGGGGATCGAGCATTGTCGGCTTTGGCAGTTACCGCTACAAATATGCCAGCGGGCGCGAGGGCGACTGGTTCATCACGGGTTTTTCGCCGCGCAAGCAAAACCTGACCTTATATGTGATGGGAAGTTTCAATCCGCATGGGCAACTGCTGAAAAAACTGGGCAGGCACAAGACTGGAGTCGGTTGTTTGTACATCAAAAAACTGGCGGATGTGGATGTGAAGGTCTTGAAGGAACTTGTGAACGAATCTGTGAAGGTAATAAAGAAAAGCGCATCAGCACGCTGATGCGCTCCAGAAACACCCATCACCATGCAAAAAGACCCCGAAGGATTTGAGCAAAAGACCCTGCATAAGTTTGTCGATTTCAAAGACAAGCGCGTGCTTGAAGTTGGATGCGGCGAAGGACGGTTGACATTCAAATACGCCGCCGCTTCCTCCTTAACCGTTGGGTTTGATCCTGACCATTCGGCTTTGCGCGTGGCCCGCGCAGATGCGCAAGATAAATCTTGCGGTACGCATGTCCACTTTGCAGGAGCAAGCGCGAGCCACATTCCATTTTCCAAAGAGACCTTCGATATCGCCATCCTGGCCTGGTCGCTCTGATGAATGCAACACGAGAGCATGGTCCATGCTCTGGATGAAATTCGCAGAACGCTCAAGCCAAATGGCATTCTCATTGACTTGCGGCCAGTCGAAGACAACTGGTCGGTGGAGATCGTTTCGTCGGCGGGCTGGCAGGTTTCGGGTAGGTTGAGCGATGTGCCCGCGGCGGTGGCAGATGATGAAGCGGCGTTTAATGCCATGCGGGAGGTGGAGTCCAAGGGGTGGTACATCAAAAAAGAGGAGGAGGAATTTGCCTTCTTTTATTGGCTCTTTGGGATTAAGTGGGGTTAGGGGCACATTCGACCAGAATGCG
>CAKKRM010000151.1 GCA_919902735.1 Anaerolineales bacterium
ATCTGGATAACGGCCATTGGGGCGTTGACCATCTTTGGGATAACCTTGCCCGACACGCCTATGCGGTCTATCTTGGCCTGTACCTGCTTCCGTTTAAATATGCAGAGTGGCTGCTGACGCATGTCCGCGAGCAGCGTACCTTCCCGTTGCAGCGCACCCTAAACCGTAACCTGCCGCCGGAGGATGAACTGCTCACCGAAATGGACCTGATTCACGCCCGCGCTGTGGATGCGAACCAGGCGCTCATCCGCGCAAATTTGCGTTTGGTGGTGAGTGTTGCCAAGCGTTATCTTGGGCGCGGCATTTCCTTCCTTGATCTCATTCAGGAAGGCAACATGGGCCTGCTGCGCGCCATCGGCAAGTTCGACCCGCGCCGTGGATTCAAATTCAGCACCTACGCCACCTGGTGGATTCGCCAGTCCATCAACCGTTCCATCGCCGAGCAGGCGCGCACGATCCGCATCCCTGTGCATTTGTTCGAGTCCATCTCGCGGATTTTGCGCGCACAGCGGCATCTTACACAAGCGTTGGGGCGTGACCCCAATAATGAAGAGCTTGCCCTTGAAGTGGGCTACCTCTCTGCGGCGGATGTGCAGGAGGTCTTGCGTGCCCACGCCGAGAAGCAGCCGATCAGCCCGGATATTCAACTGAGGCTGGATACCGCTTCGCAGAAGATCCATCGTGTGCTGCGCTCCGCCGAGGAGCCTGTCTCGCTGGAAGGTCCCGTGGGGGATGAGGACTCGAGCACGCTGGGCGATTTCATCGAAGATGAAGACGCGCCCTCCCCGATGGACGCCGCCGCCAAAGAGATGCTGCGCGAGCAGGTCCAGCACGCGCTTGCGTCGCTTTCAGAACGCGAGCGTGAAGTGCTGGAATTGCGCTTCGGTTTGAAGGATGGCAAGGAACACACGCTCGAAGAAGTGAGCCGCTACTTCGACGTTACCCGCGAACGCATCCGCCAGATCGAGGCCAAGGCGCTGCGGAAATTACGTCACCCCGCGCGGAGCAGGGAACTGCGCGATTATTTGGGAGATTGAGAGGGGAGGGGATGAAAGAGGAAGGATGAAAGATGAAAGATGAAGGATGAAAGAAGGCTCAAATCGCTGCTCTTGGCAGCTAAGGGTTCGTAAAAATATAATTTCCCTCACCCGTCCGCCAACCATGTCTTTG
>CAKKRM010000152.1 GCA_919902735.1 Anaerolineales bacterium
AGGATGCGGTCTTTGGGCATGCCCATATCGCTGATGAGAATGTTCAACTGCTTCGACAGGTTCACATCCATCGGCGTGCGCGCCTGCACGAGATGCCCGTTCGCCATCGCGGTGGCGACGATGGTTCGATAGTTTTTATCTTCGCAAATGCCAAGCACGATCTTCTCGCCTTTGGCCGCTTCTGAAATAGGCACGAGCAACTCGTTATCTTTTTCCGCCTGACCCGGCCCCCAGACGATAAGTGGGAGTCCCGTTGCGCTTAATACGGATTTGACGACTCGCACTGCGTCTTCGGGAGAATCAGCCAACGTCAACGCGAGAACGATGAGGTCTGCTCCTGCTTCTTCGGCTTTCTTCGCCCACTGAGCGGGGTCCGTCATCGCGTCGCCCCAGGCGTCCGCCAGCAGTGGTGACCAGTCATCGGGCTTGTGCGATTTGATCTCGATAGCGATGACAGGCTTGTTCGCTGTCGGCGCATCGTAATGCAAATAAGGCATTGCAGTCTGCCCGCCAATGGTGATGGATTTCGCGCGCGTGCCACCCTCCGCGCTCGTCGCTCCAATGGTGACCGCGCGAATGCTTCCAGTCCATTTGTCTTTGGGAATTTCGATGGGCATGTGTGCCTCCTTGGTGCAGGTTGAAAGTTGAAGGTTGAAGGTTGAAGGTTGAAGGTCTTTTGCACACAGATTTTCTTTTGTTTTTCCTTTGTATACCTTCGTATCCTTCGTGGATAATTACATTATTCCTGCCTTCCTCCTCGCTTCATCTCTTCTTTCAATAAATTGCTCGATCGGCGATTTTCTCTCCGCCGCGAGACCTAAATCTTTTAAATCCTTTTCATTCTTGGCCGCCATGTGGCGCAAAATGTGATGATACGAAATGTACGCCGCGGGATAAATAATCCCCGCAGAGTTGTGAAGCATGTATGCGATGCGAATGCCTTTATCTTTCATCATCAGCGCAGCGAACGCCAGGGAAATGTCTGCGGGCAATTCGGGCACGCCTTCACTCATGATGTCTTCCGCGGTTAGTGTTTCATATCCATCGCGCGCATATGCCCAAACCAACTCATCTACGCCGACCACGCCGATGCCATGACCTTCCGCATCAAGAACACACATGGCTTCCACGTTTTTCTCCAGCAGGAAGCGGGCAATATCAGTTGCACGCGCATCATGCTTGCAAGTGGGAACACCAACGGTCATAAGATCGCGGACGAGTAGTAGTTTCATGTTGAAGGTTGAAAGTTGAAGGTTGAAAAGTTGAAGGTTGAAAGTTGAAGGTTGAAGGTTGAAGGTTGAACGCGGAGGCAAACCTGTAACCTGTAACTTTCAACCTTCCAACTCGTTTTAGAACATCGGCTCCATCGCCATGGCGGGATGATTGTGCGCTTCGAGCCAGGCGAGTAAATCTTCGACCGAAGTTACACTTCTTTCATCTGCGATCTTATCCATGAAGTCAGGGTCGTCTTCGCGCTCGCAGACAGCTTTGAATTCATCGGACATGGTCTCTTTCAGCACCGACGACA
>CAKKRM010000153.1:0-5594 GCA_919902735.1 Anaerolineales bacterium
CAACACGTTCCATTCATCCTTCATCCTTCATAATTCATCCTTTGCACTTAGGAGTTTCACCATGATGATCATAATGAAAGCCAACGCCACACCGCAGGAAGTGGAAGCGGTGATCGAACAAATAAAAGGGATGGGACTCGCCGTTCATCTTTCACAGGGAGTCGAAGCGACGATTATCGGCGCGATTGGCGAGACGCACAGCATTCCCATGGAACGCTTTGAAGGTTTGGATGGCGTGGATATTGTCCAGCGCATTACCCAGCCGTACAAACTCGCGTCGCGTCAATTTCACCCAGAGGACTCGCTCATTTCGTTGGATGGATTCAACGTGGGCGGGAATGAGATCGCCATCATCGCGGGGCCATGTTCAGTGGAGAGTCGCTCACAGATCATCGAAACAGCCATCGCGGTGAAAGAGGCGGGCGCGTGCGCATTGCGCGGGGGAGTGTTCAAGCCGCGCACATCGCCGTACGCATTTCAGGGTTTGGGTGAAGAGGGTCTCGAACTTCTCGCCGAAGCGCGTGAGATCACAGGGCTGCCCATTGTGGTGGAGATCATGTCGCAAGTGCAATTGGATGTGATGGTCAAATATGTGGATGTGTTTCAGGTAGGCGCGCGCAATATGCAGAATTTCAATCTCCTGCGCGCCATCGGCGAGACGCGCACGGCAGTGTTGCTCAAACGCGGACTCTCCGCCACCATCGAAGAATTGCTCATGTCTGCTGAATATGTTTTGGCGGGCGGAAACCAGCGTGTGATGTTGTGCGAGCGCGGCATCCGCACCTTTGAAACATCCACACGCAACACAACCGATATCAATGCCATTCCCGTTTTGAAACATTTGACTCACCTGCCTGTCATCCTTGACCCGTCCCATTCCACAGGCCATGCGGATTATGTCGCCGCGATTGCCCGCGCCGCCATCGCCGCTGGCGCAGATGGACTCATCATCGAAGTTCATCCCGACCCCGCGAAGGCAGTTTCAGATGGCAAGCAATCTCTCAAGCCTGAAAAATTCGCCGAGATGGTCAAGCAGGTTGGTCAGATCGCCCAAATTATGGGGCGCAGTCTTGCATCTGTTCAAGGTGAGTATTCGCCGTTGAAGCAGGGTTGGGCGTGAAGAGCAGTGAGCAGTGAACAGTGAGCAGTAATCAGTGAACAGTGAACAGTGAATAAGTAAACACGTAAACAACGGAACACGCAACACGCAACACGAAACGCGTTCCATTCATCCTTCATAATTCATCCTTTGTATTTAGGAGCTTCCCCATGATGATCATCATGCACCCAGGCGCGCACAAAGAACAAATAAAAAATGTAATCGCTGAAATTGAGAAACACAAATTATCCTCACATCTCATCGAAGGTATCGAGCAAACCATCATCGGCGCAGTGGGGGATGGGCATTATGTTGCCAAGGAAATTTTCGAAGCCTTGCCAGGCGTCGAGTCTGTTCAGCGTATTTCACAGCCGTACAAACTCGCCTCCCGCCAATTCCACGAACAAGATTCCATCTTTGAGTTCAACGGCTTCTCGGTTGGCGGCATGGAAGTTCCGATCATTGCAGGGCCCTGTTCAGTTGAGTCCCGCGCTCAAATTTTAGAAATCGCGCAGGCTGTCAAAGAAGCGGGTGCGAACGCATTGCGCGGCGGAGTCTTCAAGCCGCGCACATCGCCGTATGCCTTTCAAGGTCTCGGCGAAGAGGGACTCGAATACATGGCGGAAGCCCGCGAGAAAACAGGCCTGCCCATCGTCGTCGAAGTGATGGCTGTCTCTCAATTAAAAATGATGGAAAAATACGTGGATGTTTTCCAACTCGGCGCGCGCAACATGCAGAATTTCAACCTTCTGCGCGCCATCGGTGAAACCCGCACGCCTGTCCTTTTCAAACGCGGCATGTCTGCTACCATCGAAGAAATGCTCATGGCAAGCGAATACATTCTCAGCGGCGGCAACCCCCGCGTCATGTTGTGCGAGCGCGGCATCCGCACATTTGAAACCGCCACGCGCAACACCACCGATATCAACGCAATTCCCGTTCTCAAAAAACTTACGCATCTGCCCGTCATCATCGATCCGAGTCACTCCACAGGCGACTCCGCTTTCGTTTCATCCATTGCAAAAGCGGGCGTCGCTGCGGGCGCCGACGGCATCATCGTCGAAGTGCATCAAGACCCTGCGCACGCCATCTCCGACGGCAAGCAGTCGCTTACCCCCGAGGCATTTGCCAAAATGGTGAAGCAGGTTCGGGCGGTGGCAGAAGCGGTGGATAGGAGATTGGTGAATTAGAGAATAGAGATTGGAGATTAGTAAATGCCAATCTCCAGTTACTAATCTCCAATTACCAATTACCAAAATGGAAGACGACAACTTTACCCTTGCTGATTCCAAAATCGCCATCATCGGATTGGGCTTGATGGGCGGCTCGTTAGCCTTGGGCTTGCGCGGCAAATGCGCCGCCCTCTATGGATGTGACCCGCATCCTCCCACGCTTGAGCTTGCTCTGTCCCAGCAAATAGTAGACTACGCTGACAGCGACCCCGCCACCCTCCTCCCCGAAGTTGACCTTGTCATCCTATCCGCACCCGTCCCCGCGATTTTGACCCTGCTCGAAAAGTTGCCCGCGTTCACGCCCAACCCCTGCATCGTCATGGATATGGGTTCAACGAAACGTTTGATCGTCCAAGCCATGTCTCATCTACCCGAACGCTTCGACCCCATCGGCGGACATCCCATCTGCGGCAAAGAAAAACTCTCCCTCGCCAACGCCGAACGGACTCTCTACTACGCCGCGCCGTTTTTACTGACACCACTCGAACGCACATCACCGCGCGCACTCTCCGCCGCAAATCAAATCATCGAAGCCGTGGGCGCGAAAGCCAAAACACTCGATGCCGCCGAACATGACCGCATCCTTGCATCCACGAGTCACTTACCTTTCCTGATTTCATCCGCGCTGGCGCTCGCAACTCCAGGCGATATTGCATCATTTGTCGGCCCAGGCTTCAAATCCACAAGCAGACTCGCTGGCACTTCTTCATCCATGATGCTGGGCGTATTACAATCCAACCGCGAGAATGTTTTGAATGCCTTGCATGAATTACAAAGCCAACTTACCGAAATCGAATCCGCCCTTTCGTCAGGAGACTTCACCAAACTTGAATCCATCCTAAACGAATCCCGCTCCACCTACCAAACCCTCACTGGCAACTGATCAATCTCTAATCTCTAATCTCTAATCACCAATTACTCAATGCATATCACCCCCATCCCCCACCCCCTCTCCGCCACCGTCCGCGTGCCTGGTTCAAAATCCCTGACCAACCGCGCCTTGCTGATCGCATCCCTTGCAAATGGAACCACGCGCCTCACCAACGCCCTCTTCTCCGATGACTCGCGCTACTTTGCCAAGGCATTGCAAACCCTCGGCTTCGACATTCAACTGGAGGAAGCCAAACATGAAATGACCGTCACAGGTCTCGGCGGAAAAATCCCTGCAACCAAAGCCGAACTCTTCATCGGCAATGCAGGTACCGCCGCGAGATTCCTCTCCGCCTTTCTCACCCTCGGCAACGGCGAATACATCTTGGACGGCGAGCCGCGAATGCGCGAACGCCCGATTGGGGATTTGATTGATTCTCTCACTCAACTCGGCGCGAACATCCAACCCATTCCACATTCTGCATTCCGCATTCTGCATTCCATTTGCCCGCCTGTAAAAATCATTGCCAATGGCTTGCCAGGCGGAAAAGCAAAGATTGCTGGCGATATTTCAAGTCAATTCCTCTCCGCCTTGCTCATGGTCGCTCCGTATGCCAAAAGCGAAATTGAAATCACCCTCTCCACCGACCTTAACTCCAAACCCTACGTCGACATGACCATCGCCATCATGCAAGACTTCGGCGTTCAAATTCAACAAAACGCCTATCAATCCTTCTCCATCCCAATTACTAATTATGTAACCCCGAAGCGGAGCGGAGCGGAGCAATTACCAACCAATCTCCAATCTCCAGTCTCTAATCTCCAATTCTCCACCTACCCCATCGAATCCGATGCCTCTGCCGCCTCCTACTTCTTCGCCGCCCCTGCCATCTGCGGTGGAACGGTCAAAGTGGAAAATATCTCGCGCAAATCTGTGCAAGGCGATATTGCCTTTCTGGATGTCTTAAAACAGATGGGTTGTGAAGTTGAAGAAACCAATAACTCAATCACGGTCTATCGTCCATCGTCCATCGTCGGAGTTGACGTAGACATGCGCGACATCCCCGACACCGCCCAAACCCTCGCCGTAGTTGCGCCCTTTGCCTCGTCGCCGACAAGAATTCGCGGCATCGCCTCCGCCCGCTTGAAGGAGACAGACCGCATCCACGCAACCTGCACCGAACTTGAGCGCCTCGGCGTTCAAGTCGAAGAACATCAAGACGGTATGACCATATATCCAATCTTCAACCTGCAACCTGCAACCTGCAAACCCGCCATCATCCAGACCTATAACGATCACCGCATGGCAATGGCGTTTTCGCTAATCGGCTTGCGCTTCGACGGTGTGACTATTGAGAATCCATCCTGTGTCTCCAAGACCTTTCCCAACTTTTTTGAAGCGCTGGCACAGTTGCAGGTTGAAGGTTGAAAGTTGGAAAATTAATATGCAACCTGCCAACCTTCAACCTGCAACCTTTCAACTTGGTTTAATCGGCCACCCCCTCAGCCACTCCCTCTCGCCCAAACTTCACACTGCCGCTTTGCAGGCTTGCGGATTGCAAGGCGACTATTCCCTATTTCCCATTCACCCCGATGACAAACAAGCACTGAAAGATTTACTCGCCCGCATCCGCTCTGGCGAAATTCACGGACTCAACGTCACCATCCCGCACAAACAAAACGTAATTCCCCTGCTCGATGATCTCACCCCAACCGCAAAAGCCATCGGCGCAGTCAATACCATTTGCCTGCGTGAAAGCAAACTCATCGGCGACAACACCGACGCCACAGGCTTTCTCATAGACTTAAATCATTTTCTTGCCAACAACCAATCGGAAATCGCAGATCGTAAATCTGTAATTGTATTGGGTGCAGGCGGCTCAGCGCGCGCTATCGTTTATGCTTTACTCAATAATGGCTGGAACGTCACCCTCGCCGCCCGCCGAATTGAGCAAGCACAAGAACTAGCCGCACAATTTGAAAATGTTAATGCTTTAGAACTCAACCTTCAAACCTTCCAACTTTCAAACCTGCAACTGATCGTAAACACCACCCCCCTCGGCATGACCCCCAACATAGACCAATCTCCGCTGCCTGAAAATCTGTCATTGCCTTCAAATGTTTTTATCTACGATTTAGTCTACAATCCACGCAAAACCAAACTCGTCCGCAACGCCCGCGCACAAGGATTGCAAGCCGCCACAGGTCTCGGTATGCTCATCGAACAAGCCGCCCTCGCCTTTGAACTCTGGACAGGTCACAACCCGTCGCGAGAACTTATGCGCGCCTCCATCGAACAATCTCCAATCTCTAATCTCTAATCTCCAATCTCTAATCTCAATCTCTAATCTCAATCTCTAATCTCAATCTCTAATCTCAATCTCTAATCTCAA
>CAKKRM010000153.1:5694-16066 GCA_919902735.1 Anaerolineales bacterium
TCTCTAATCACCACTTACGGAGTTTTCCCATGTTACGTTTCCTCACCGCTGGAGAATCCCACGGACCATCACTCACCACCATCCTCGATGGTATCCCCGCCGGGCTTCCCCTTACACCCGGCATCATCAACAAAGAACTCGCCCGCCGCCAGCAGGGATACGGTTCAGGCGGACGCATGAAGATCGAAAAAGACACCGTGCAAATTCTCGGCGGCGTGATGGGCGGCGAGACTACTGGCGCGCCAATTGCATTGCTCGTTCAAAACGATGACCATGTCAAATGGAAGGGCAAAGCCGTCGAGCCAATGACTGCCCCGCGCCCAGGTCATGCAGATTTAACAGGTGCGGTGAAGTACGGTTACAAAGATTTGCGCCCTGCTCTTGAGCGTGCCTCCGCCCGCGAAACGACCATGCGCGTTGCGGCGGGTGCAGTCTGCAAGCGCTTCCTCACGCAATTTGGAATCATCATCGGCGGATATGTTTCATCCATTGGCGAAGTGCAAACTAATTTTGGCGATATGCCATTTGAAGAACGCTTCATCCGCGCCGAAGAATCGGATGTGCGTTGCCCAATCGAATCATCCGCATCAAAAATGCGCGCTGAAATCGAAAAGACCATTCATGGCAAAAATACTTTGGGTGGCATTGTTGAAATTGTCGCACTCAACCTCCCCATTGGCCTCGGCAGTTTCGTCCAATGGGACAAACGCCTCGAAGCCAAACTTGCCCTCGCCGTCATGTCTGTGCAAGCCATCAAAGGCGTGGAAGTCGGTGACGCATTTGAAAACGCAAAACGAATCGGCACACAGGCCCACGACCCAATCAACCTTCAACCTTCAACCTTTACCCTTCGACGCGCAAGCAACCGCGCAGGCGGAATCGAAGGCGGAATCAGCAACGGACAGCCGATTGTGATTCGCGCCGCGATGAAACCGATAGCCACCACGCTTCTTCCCCAGCCGACAGTTGACCTTGCTTCGGGGACAGAATCCCCCACCAAATATGAACGCTCCGATTTCTGTCCCGTCCCGCGCGCCGTGCCGATTTTGGAAGCAATGGTTGCTTTCGTCCTTGCAGAAGCGCTCATCGAAAAACTCGGCGGCGACTCCATGAACGAAATGAAGCCGCGCTTTGAAACCCTCCGCAAAGCCACGCTCGAAGACCTCCCAATGGACAATACTTCACACATCTTCTGGGAATAAAAACGTAAGTAAACAACGGAACACGCAACACGTCCCATTCATCCTTCATCCTTCACAATTCATCCTTATGAAACATCTCTTCCTCTACGGTCCTCCCGGCACAGGCAAATCCACAATCGGCAAAATCCTTGCCCGCAATCTCAAGCTCCCCTTCATTGACCTCGACCGCGTCATCGAAACGAAAGCGGGGGTATCCATTTCGAAAATCATGGAGCAGCAGGGTGAACCGGCCTTTCGTGATCTTGAATCTGCGGCATTGAAAGAAGCCGTAGGTCACGCTTTTAGCGTGACAAATACTGGCGGGTTACAAACCCGCCCTACAGAATCGGTCATTGCCCTCGGCGGCGGCGCTTTGTTGCGGGATGAGAACCGCGCTTTTGCAGAAAGCAATGGCAATATTATTTTATTGATGGCGGAGTTGCCCACTTTGCTGGAAAGGCTGCGCAACGATTCTGGGAAACGTCCTTTATTGACAGGAGATTTGAAAGCAAAATTCTCTTCCCTGCTCGCCAAGCGTGCGGAACATTACAACTCTTTCCCCATGCGTATCCACGTGGACGGGAAAACTGCCGAGCAAAACGCTCATCAAATTCAAGTTACATTGGGGCGGCATCATCTTTCCGCAATGGGAGAGTATGATGTCATCGTAGGAAAGGTAGGTCAGGCTTTTAGCGTGACGAATTTGCAAACCCCAGTCATCGTGACCGATGAAAACGTGGCAAAATTTCATCTTGAAAAAATCAAACAGATCTTGGGGTCTGAAACAAAATCCATCATCGTCCCAGCGGGCGAAGAACACAAAAATCTCGAAACCGTTTCGTACTTGTGGAAATCATTCCTCGAAGCGGGTTTGGATCGCAAAAGCACGGTCATCGCCCTCGGCGGCGGCGCGGCCGGCGACATGGCAGGCTTTGCCGCATCCACCTACATGCGTGGAATTGATTGGGTCGGCATCCCGACGACTCTGCTTTCGATGGTGGATGCATCGCTGGGAGGAAAAACTGGCTTTGACCTGCCCGAAGGAAAAAACCTGATCGGCTCTTTTCATCCCCCGAAACTGGTCATTGCAGACCCCAGCCTTTTGCTTACGCTGCCAGAGCGTGAACTGCGCTCTGGCATGGCGGAAGTGGTCAAGCATGGAATTATCTCTGACCCTGAATTATTCTCATTGTGCGGGCGTGGCTTGGATTGGGTAAAAAATAATCTCGAAGAAATTGTCAAACGCGCGATGGCGGTGAAGATAAAAGTCATCGAGGAAGACCCGTACGAAAAGGGATTCCGCGCGGCGTTGAATTTGGGGCACACGGTTGGGCACGCGGTTGAGTTAGTTAGCAAATTCAATTTGCGGCACGGAGAAGCCATTGCCATCGGCATGGTGGCTGAGGCGAAGTATTCTGCCCGGGTTGGGCTGGCAGGCGTCGGGTTGGTGGAGGCGGTTGAAGAGTCGCTCAAAGCGTTGGGGCTGCCCATCCACATCCCCGAAGGAATGCCGCGTGAAGAAATCATCCGTGCGATGCGGGTGGATAAAAAGAAGAACGCGAAAGTCGTTCGCTTTGCGTTGCCTGTGGAAATTGGCAGGGTGGAGTTGGTGGAAGTGGATGATTTGGAAGAAGTTCTGTAACGCAAGATTTCTCTTGCGAATGTTGCAACATAAATGTTGCGGTGCGGAGATGAAATGAAAATTTTGATTTTGCACGGCCCCAACTTAAACCTGCTTGGCACGCGTGAACCTGAAGTGTACGGCTCGATAACGTTGGATGATATTAATAAAAAGATGATTGCGTTGGGCAAAGAGTTGGGCGCGGAAATAAAATGTTCGCAATCGAATCACGAAGGCGCGTTGATCGATGCCTTGCAGGATGCGCGCGCATGGGCGGATGGCGTTGTCTTCAACCCTGGCGGATACACTCATACTTCGGTTGCGCTGCGCGATGCGGTCTCCGCGATTCAAATTCCTGTGGTCGAAGTGCATATCTCGAATGTGTATGCGCGCGAAGAGTTTCGGCATATTTCGATGATCTCGGCAGTATGCAAAGGAAAAGTTGTCGGCTTTGGCTGGCGGTCTTACGAGTTGGGATTAAGAGGATTGGTGGATATAATCAAACTGTGAAAACTCAAATCATTCCTACAACCGAACCTTTCTTTTTTCCTGGCGGGCGCACGGGCGTTTTGCTTGTGCATGGTTTTACAGGCGCGCCCAAGGAAATGCGCTGGATGGGCGAATACCTCAACGGGCAGGGATATACCTGTTTGGGGATTCGACTCAATGGACATGCGACGAACCCCGAAGATATGCGCCGCTCTCACTGGACCGATTGGACTGCTTCTGTTGAAGATGGCATTCAGCTACTCTCCGGCAGTGTGGACCGAATCTTTCTCGTGGGGCTTTCGATGGGCGGCGTGTTGAGTTTGTTGATGTCTGCAAGACTCGCGCAGCGTGTGGCGGGCGTGGTGGCAATGTCCACGCCGTATCAATTGCCAGATGATTATCCCGTATGGGTGTTGAAGTTGTACAGCCTGCTTGTCCGGGATGCGCCAAAATCAAAGGAAGTTCCCGGCTCTTCGTGGTTCGACAAGGCCGCCTTCGCCGAACATATTTCATACCCAAAAAATCCAATGCGTTCGGTGGTGCAGTTGAAATTATTGCTCAATGAAATGCAAGCCGCATTGCCTGAAGTTCGCCAACCCGTGCTGTTGATCCATTCCAAAGATGACCCGTATGTGCTGCCTGAAAATATGGAGAAAATTTACGCAGGGCTGGTGAATGCCACAGACAAGACAAAGGTTTTCGTAACAGGATCAGGCCACGTTGTTACGCGGGATGCGGCTCGTCATCAGGTGTTTGAACTGGCGCGGGATTTTATCAAACGAATCGCGTAACGTCATTGCGAGGAGCGCTAGCGGCGAAGCAATCCCGCCCGCAGTGTTGGAGATTGCTTCGTCGGGGAAAGCGCCCTCCTCGCAATGACATAGTGTGAGGAAACCTTGAATCGAAATCTTTTTTTTATTGCCGCCGCCCTTTTGCTGTGGGGCCTAGGCGAGGGGATGTTCTTCAACTTTGTGCCGATTCGCCTTGAAAACGAATTTTTGTTGAGCAAGCAACAGATCGGCTTTGCGTTGGGCGCGTTTGGGTTTTTCATGGCGATCACGCACATCCCCGGCGGTCATTTTGCGGATCGGATCGGCAGGCGTCCGCTATTGATCACGGCCTGGGCGCTGGGCATGGTTTCCACGTTGATCATGGGAATTGCGAAAAGCCTGCCGCTCTATCTGGTGGGTTTATTTTTGTATGGCGTGACTGCCTTCGTGGCTTCGCCGCTGGGTAGCTACGTTACCGCGGCGCGCGGAAAGTGGGAGGTGGGCACGGCGCTTTCGCTCACCACGGCCACCTTCAACCTTGGCATGGCGCTGGGGCCTGTGACGGGCGGCTGGATTGCCGAACATTATGGGATGCGTTCCAGTTATCTTGTTGCCTTTGGTGTGTTTGTCGTTTCCTTTCTCTTCATGGTTTTCATCGAAGCGCAGCCCATCGATAAACATGATCCCGAAGCGCCGCCGCAAAGTTTATTCAATAACACGCGCTTTATGAATTTTTTGATGATCTATGCCTTTGCCGTCTTTGCGCTGTACCTTGCCCAGCCGCTCACGCCGAACTTCCTCAAAGGCGCGCGCGGACTCACGCTGAGCAAAATGGGCTGGGTCTTCTCTGCGGGCGCGTTGGGAAATTCACTGCTGGCAATTTTCTTCAGCCGTTTCAATCCGCGCCGTGGGTTTTTATTTTCTCAAATGCTGGTTGCCCTGTTTGCGTTGCTGATCTGGCAGGGAACGGGCTTGCCGATCTTCATGCTTGGCTATTTTCTGCTGGGCGGCTTCCGCGCGGCGCGTCCGATGGCGATGGCGCAGGCGCGCGATCTTGTCCACGACTCGCAGATGGGACTGTCGTATGGCACGATGGAAACCGTCAGCGCGATCATTTTTATCATTGCCCCGCCGATTGCAGGTTTCATCTTCGAGCGCGATCCGTTCTTCGTTTATCCGCTGGCGGTTGGGTTGATCGTACTTTCGATTCTTGTCAGTTATTTCTTTTCTCCGCGCAAATCGTAATTCGTAATTCGTAATTCGTAATTCGAGCCTCGATACGCCAATCGCAATCGTAAATCGTCAATCCAAAATCGTAAATCGAAAGGAAGCTCATGCTTGAAATCGTCTCCTTCACACTTGGCCCCGCGCAAACCAACGCTTATCTGGTTGCCGACCCTGAAACAAAAGAAGCCGTCGTGATCGACCCTGCCTGGGATGGGCACATCATCCTCAAAGCGGCGCAGGATCGCGGCTGGAGAATTGGTCATCTCTGGTACACGCACGCGCACTTCGATCATATCGGCGGCGCGGCGGCAATTGCCGATGCGTTGAATCCGTTGCCGCATGTGGCCCTGCATCCCGATGACCATGTCCTCTGGCGGGCAGGCGGAGGCGGCGCGAAATTCGGCTTTGACATTGACCCCGGCCCCGAACCGACGATTGATTTTGTGCAGGGCATGAAACTTAAACTCGGCTCGAATGAATTTGAAGTGCGCTACACGCCTGGGCATACAAAAGGTCATTGCGTGTTGTACGTCGCCGATTTTCGCGCTGAGCGGAGGGCAGACGCCCGTAGTCGAAGCGTCTGTTTTTGCGGCGATGTAATTTTCAACGGCAGCGTTGGCCGCACCGATCTGCCCGGCGGCGATTTTGCAACGTTGGAAAACAGCATCCGCACACAGATATTCACCATGCCCGCTGAAACCCGTCTGCTTTCGGGGCATGGATCAGAGACAACGGTGGGGCAGGAAAAACAATTCAATCCGTTTGTGAGGGAAGCGGGGATGTAATAACTCACCTTACGCAGTCCGCTCTGCAGGGTGGGATACTTGCCCAAAACATCTAACGCAAAGACGCGAAGGCCCAAAGGGAAATAAAACTTCGCGTCTTTGCGGCTTGGCGTTAAAATTTTCGGCAAAGAGTTCTTCCGTGCGTAAGGTCAGTAATAAGTGATGCTTATTCCGCTCAATCCATCCTGACGAACTTGGTATAATTCGCGCCTATGCAAAAAAAGTACCACATCTGGACCGAAGGCTGCCAAATGAACGTGGCCGACTCTCAGCGGGTCGGCTCTTCGCTCGAGCATCTTGGCTACATCCTTACCGAAACCATCGAAGAGGCAGACATTATCGTTTTAAACACCTGTGTTGTGCGTCAATCTGCCGAAGATAAAGCCTACGGGCGCGTCACTTCGCTTGCGCCGCTGAAAAAGAAAAATCCCAATTTAGTCATCAACCTGATGGGCTGCATGGTCGGCGTGCGCGGCGCGGAAAAACTGCGCGAGAAACTCCCCTTTGTAGATGTCTTCTCCCCGCCCTCTGACCCTGGCCCATTGATCTCGCACCTCACGCAGGGCGAAATTCAATCCCTCGAAGATTCCGAAACCACACGCCGCTTCCTGATGATGGATGAAGAACTCATCCTGCCGATTGCGGAGCAGGGCAAACTCGTCAGCGCGCATGTGCCGATTGTGTACGGCTGTTCCCATGCCTGCACATTTTGCATCATCCCATCCAAGCGCGGCGGCGAGCGTTCGCGCCCCGTTGGCGATATTGTGTCAGAAGTCCGCTCGCTGGCAAAACAAGGCGTAAAAGAAATTACCTTGCTCGGTCAAATCGTGGACCGTTACGGCAAAGATATTCCCGACGGCCCCAACCTCGCGGCGCTCTTGCGCGTCCTACATGAAGTCGAAGGCATCGAGCGCATCCGCTTTCTCACCTCGCACCCCAACTATTTTGAAGATGATCTCATTCAAGCCATCGCCGAACTTCCACGCGTCATGCCGCACATCGAACTCCCCATTCAAGCGGGCGATGATGAAGTCCTCGCCAACATGAAGCGCGGATACACTCAACAAGATTATCGTAATCTCGTGGCAAAGATCCGCTCCCGAATTCCAGATTGTTCCATCGCGACGGACATCATCGTCGGATTCCCTGGCGAGACAGAGGAACAATTCATGGAAACGTACCGCGTCCTCTCCGACCTGAAACTTGATGTGGCCCATCTGGCACGTTACTCGCTGAGAGAGGGAACCGTCGCCACCCGCCACATGGACGACAACGTCCCCGAAGAAGACAAACTCCGCCGCCTGCACATCCTGGACGACTTGCAGGAAGGCATCCTCGCAGAGATCAACAAAAAACACCTCGGCGAAAAAGTGGAAGTTCTCTTCGAGGAAAAAGTCAAAGGCCGCTGGCGCGGACGCACCCCCACCAACAAGATCGTCTTCGTCGAATCAGACGAAGACCTGCGCGGCAAGGTCATCCCCGTCACCGTCACCTGGACAGGGCCGTGGTCGATGCAGGCGGCGTTGATGAAACAACCTGCCTTGCTCACGATATAAAAAAAGGACACAGCGATGCAGTGTCTTTTTTTAACTCTGGAATCCATCAGCTCACTTGCCCTGTGGGTGCGGATGAAATTAGCAGGCTACTTCAGAAGCTCTTTGATTTTCTCAATAAACGCTTCAGCCGTGTTTAATATCTCTTCCGTCCCCTCTTTGCTGACAGGCGCAAACGGAGCGTAATCGCTCCGCTCTCGCGCAGATTGGGCTTGCCCCAAATAGCGAAGGTATTCTGCATCTACGCGGCCTGTGATTACAAAGAGTTCACGAAATTTTGTGACCGCAGAGGAATGCCGACGCAGGTCCACACCTTCAGAAAGCAAGGCAGCTTTGGCTGCATAGAACATGGCATAATAAGCGCGTGAAAGCGTATCATCATACAAACCGATTTCAAAAATCTGGCGCGCATGATCTAATTTCATTTCGGCGAGTTCCAGCCATGTGGCTGGGGAGTTCATGTCGGCTGGGCTGTCCATAATACCATTCCCTCTTCCCGCGCGGCTTGTGAGACAGAGAACCCGCTTTGGTAGGTGTCTTCACCAACGACCAGCACAGAAACAAAAGGACCGTTGTTAACCATCGAGTCAATCCCTGCATTCACCAACTTTTTCCAGCGCAAATCTCCGGGTCCACCGATGTAAATTTTCGTGGGCTGCTTATCCTTGCGGACGACGACCAACACATCCACATCAGATTCGGGGGTTGCGTTGCCGCGCGCATAAGAGCCATAAAGAATAATCTGGCTGATGGCGTCAGGAAACATCATCAATGCTCGGTTTTGGAAATTCTCAAGCGAAGATTTGACAATCTGCGGCAATTTTATTTTCCTGCGCGTACGTTGCGGGAAATGCGCAGTTGCGGGAGCCTTTTGCAGATTTGGATTTGATGAAGCCATGCTGTGATTATACCTAAATACGAGTTTGCAGAAGGCAGACATTTTTTTCGGGGAAAAAGTCAAAGGCCGCTGGCGCGGACGCACCCCCACCAACAAGATCGTCTTCGTCGAATCAGAGGAAGATTTGCGCGGCAAGGTCATCCCCGTCACCGTCACCTGGACGGGGCCGTGGTCGATGCAGGCGGCGTTGATGAAACAATCCGAATTGATTTCACTGTAAAAAGACTTCCAAGTTCTTGGAGAACTCGGAAGTCTTTTTTGTATCACAATATGAATATCGCGTTTTGGCGTGGAATAAATTCCGCATTACGCAAACACCAGCTTGCCCTTTGGCACAGGGATTTCCCTGCCTAATTCGTGCGCGGTTTCGATCCATTCCTGTGCGATTTGCTCCACATTTGCAAGCGCCTCATGATAGTTTTCCCCGTCTGCCATGCAGCCTGGCAATTCAGGGACTTCGGCAATAAACGCGTTATCTTCTGCGCTCCAATAAAGAATTACTTCATATTTAATCATTTTCACCTGCCAGTTTATATTTCAATATCAAATTGCGAACCTGTTTTACCTGATACGGTTTGGCCTTCGAGCCTTTCGGCTGGATGTTGATAATTTCCGCCACACCATCTTTTGAGAAAATATGATGGCTTCCCCGTATTCTTTCCACAAACCCAAACGCATTTAACAACTGGCGTAGTTCATCAAAATCAATATTTGTGTCCGAAGTTCCGCGTAAAACCTTGCCAAGGACTTTTTCCAGTTTTGACATGGCTCAATTATACACAAGAAAATCATCACATCGGTTTATAATTTCACCATATCCCATGTCACTCAACGAACTCTTCAACACCTTCGCCAACAACCTGCTCCCCATTTTGCTCATCGCCACGGCAGGCTACATCCTCGGCAAGTTTCTCACCGTAGACTCGCGCACCATCGGGCGCATTGTCTTTTATATTTTCAGTCCCTTGCTGGTTTTTAATTTAATGGTCACAAGCCAGTTGAATTTGCAGCAGGCCATCACAACCGTGGAATTTACAGCCGCTGTGATCGCCATCATGGGGCTGCTTGCCTTCGTCTTCGGAAAAATCCTTCGGCTCGAACGTCCGCAATTATTAGCCGTCATCCTCACGGTGGCTTTTGGCAACACAGGCAACTACGGATTGCCCCTGGTCAAATTTGCATTTGGGGATGAGGCGCTGGCAGTCGCCTCCATTTTTTATGTGACCACCACCATCCTCTTCAACACGGCGGGAGTCATCATCGCCTCGCTTGGACATTCAGACTTGAAATCCGCTATACTGGGAGTGTTCAAATTACCCATCGTCTATGGCGTGGCGTTGGCGCTTTTGGTGAAGGCCACAGCCTTCCAGATTCCCATCCCGCTTTCGCGCACCATCGAGATCGCCGCCAGTGGAGCGGTTCCGCTGATGATCGTTCTGCTCGGATTGGAATTGACCAAGATCGAATGGTCGCACAGTTTCCGCGCATTGGGCGTGGGCGTGATCACAAAATTGATCCTTGGCCCAATCGTTGGACTCCTGCTCGCCAGTTTGTTTGGCTTGCAAGGCCACGGTTATCAGGGCAGCGTGATCGAAGCGTCCATGCCTGCGGCGGTGGCGACCACCGTGGTTGCAACGGAATATCGGCTGGAGCCTTCGCTCGTCACAGCCATTGTTTTTCTCGGTACGATTTTAAGTCCGCTGACACTGACGCCATTGATCGTGCTTTTATCGAGGTGATGAAATGTTCAACGCACGCAAACCAAGCACGCTCAAGCCGCCGTCCCCGGCGGCGTTCGGGCTGCGCCGAGGACGGCGCAACGAGCAACCATACGATGAAATGTTCAAC
>CAKKRM010000154.1 GCA_919902735.1 Anaerolineales bacterium
ACGAAGGCCTGAAGTTGATTGACGAGGGGCTGGCGGAATTGATGGATGTGCAGGTGTAGAATTTATTGCGTGTAGCGTGTTGCGTTGCGTAATAAAACGGAACACGCTACAGCATTTTTGGAGAACACATGGAAATCTTAAACTACATAAACGGCGAATGGGTTAAACCTGCTGTAAAAGATTATTTCGATGTCATCAACCCTGCAACGGGAGAGGTGATTGCGCGCACCCCGCTTGGCACGAAGGCGGATGTGGAAGCGGCGGCGAAAGCGGCGAGCGAGGCGCTGCCTGCCTGGCGCAGAACACCAGTCAATGACCGTGTGCAGTATTTGTTCAAGCTCCGCAATTTGATGCGCGAAAATGCAGATGAAATTGCAAAATATATTACCAATGAAGCAGGCAAGACCTTTGAAGAAGCCAAAGCCGAAATGGTTCGGGCTTACGAAAAT
This sequence comes from Anaerolineales bacterium, assembly GCA_919902735.1. GTDB lineage: Bacteria > Chloroflexota > Anaerolineae > Anaerolineales > Villigracilaceae > Villigracilis. The sequence continues at coordinate 450 of CAKKRM010000154.1, forward strand.
ATAGAAGTTGCCTGTGGAATGCCACATTTGAGCAAAGGCGAATTTGTGGAAGACATCGCCCCCGGCATCGATGAGATCATGATCCGTCAGCCTGTGGGTGTGTGCGCCACGATTGCGCCGTTCAACTTCCCTGGCATGATTCCGTTTTGGTATTTGCCGTATGCGCTTGCGGCGGGCAACACCTACATCATCAAGCCATCCGAAAAAGTGCCGATGACCATGCAGTTTATTTTCAAACTCATCGAGCAGGTTGGCTTCCCGAAGGGCGTGGTCAACATGGTCAACGGCGCGAAGGAAACCGTGGATGGCATTCTTGAGCATCCCGCCATTCGCGCGATCACTTTTGTGGGTTCGACCAATGTTGCAAAATATATCTATTCGACAGCAGCCGCGCACGGTAAACGAGTCCAAGCGCAAGGCGGAGCGAAGAATCCTGTCATCATTTTGCCTGATGCGGATATGGAAATGGCGACGAAGATCATCGCCGATTCAGCCTTCGGGTGTGCTGGTCAGCGCTGTCTGGCAGTTTCCCTCGCTGTGACAGTTGCCGAGTCAAAGAACGAATTCACCGAATTGATTTGCGATGCCGCTGCCTCGCGCACCATTGGCTATGGCATGGACTCTGGCGTTCAGATGGGGCCTGTGATCAATTCCGCATCGCAGCAGCGCGTGGAGCAGTTGATCGCCCTCGGCGCGAAGGAAGGCGCTGGCGTACCTGTGGATGGACGCGGGACGGTGGTGAAGGGCTACGAGCGTGGAACCTTCGTCAGACCGACGATCCTCTCTGATGTTAAAGCTGGAAGCGAGATTGCGAGAACGGAAATCTTCGGGCCAGTATTAAGTCTGATGCACGTGAATTCCATCGATGAAGCCATCCAGTTGGTGAATAGCGGACAGTATGGAAATCAAGCCAGCCTATTCACAAACAGCGGCAATGCCGCGCGCAGATTTAGATACGAAGCGGACGCGGGCAATATTGGAATCAACATCGGTGTCGCCGCGCCGATGGCTTTCTTTCCGTTCAGCGGATGGAAGGAATCGTTCTTCGGCGATATGCACGGACAAGGCATGGATGCGGTGGAGTTCTTCACGCAGAAGAAGATCGTTGTGGAGCGCTGGCCGAAAGAGTGGACAAGAAAGTTTTAATTTTATTGTAGGGGCACAGCGCCGCTGTGCCCCTACGCAAGGATTTTTTATGACCTACGATTACGAAGACGCATTAGACTATTCATCGCGCTGGATGGATTTAATTCAAAAGAATGAATTCCCGACAACCGAACAGGCGCATCAGATCATCGATGAATCGAAGATAAATTTTGCCGAACATTACAACCGTAACTGGTTGGAATATCGAAAGAGCGTCACCGAATCAGGGGATTGGGCGGCGGTGGAGTGGGGCGGTTCGGGCGCGGTGTTCAAAGACATACTTGGGCGCGAGTATCTGGATTTTCTCGGCGGCTACGGCATGATGGATTTGGGCTGGAGTCATCCTGACGTGGTCAATACGGTGAAGGCGCAGTTGGACCGTTCGCCGATGCCTTCGCAGGAATTGATCGATCCGTTGCGCGGCGTGCTGGCGAAATTGCTTGCCACCATTACGCCTGGCGATTTGAAATATAGCTGGTTTGCCGCAAGCGGCGCAGAAGCCAATGAAGCCGCGATGAAGATCGCAAAACTTTACACGGGTAAGACTGCATTCATTGTAGGCGTGAAGGCATTTCACGGAAAAACCATGGGCGCACTTTCGCTGATGGGCAAAGCGGATTTTCGCGCGCCGATGGGGGCCTTGTACGCAGGGCAGGTGTATCACGTTCCATTTGGAGATGCAGACGCGGTTGAGAAACAATTGGAGATTTGCGAGAAAGTCGGCATTGGCGTGGCGGCGGTGATGTTCGAGCCAATTCAGGGTGAGTCTGGGGCAATCGTCCCGCCTGATGATTTCTGGCCGCGCATCCGCGCTGCGACGAAAAAATATGGCGTGTTGTTGATTGCGGATGAAGTGCAAACGGGACTGGGGCGCACGGGCAAGTTGTGGGGCGTGGAGCATTGGGGAGTGGTGCCTGACATTTTGACCGTCGCCAAATCTTTGGGCGGCGGTGTGATGCCGATCAGCGCGGTGACAACGACAGAGGAAATTTTCCACCCGATGATGTATCCAAATCCGTTTATGCACACCACCACGACAGGCGGCGGCGCGCTGGCTTGTTCGGCGGCCATCTCTGCCATTCATGTGACGCTGCGTGAAAGGTTGTGGGAGCAGGCGGCAGAAAAAGGCGCATATCTGATTCCGCAGTTGGAAAAATTCGCTTCGCAGTATCCGCAAATCTATGAGAAAATAACGGGCAAAGGCCTCTTGATTGGTATGCATTTCAAAACGCCAGAAATAGGCTACAAGGTGGCCTCGGGGTTATTTAAACGCAACCTGCTGGTGGCGGGCACATTGACGAGCGCGCAGACGATTCGCGTCGAGCCGCCGTTGGTTGTAACACAGCAACAAATGGATGTATTGCTGGATCGATTAAGCGAAGTGTTAAAAGAAATCAACAAGGCGATTTAATTTCAAAAATCATCTGAGGAGAAGATAGATGTCCAGTGAATTTGCAGTTGAAATGCGCGATGTTGTAAAAAGGTTTATTACACCTGAGGGGAATGAGATGGCGGCGGTGGATCACGTGACCATGCAGATCAAGAACGGCGAGTTCTTTTCCATGCTTGGCTCTTCTGGCTGCGGCAAGACCACGTCCCTGCGAATGGTGGCGGGCTTTGAATGGCCCACCGAAGGGGAGGTTTACATCGAAGGCGTGGCCATGGGGCATACGCCTCCGTTTCAGCGCAAAGTGAACACGGTGTTTCAAAGCTATGCGCTTTTTCAGCATCTGACTGTTTACCAGAACCTGGCTTTTGGCCTGGAGATGGAAGGCGCAAAAGAGGATGAGATCAAGAAGCGCGTCGGACATGCCCTCGAAATGGTTCAGTTGACTGGGATGGATCGCCGCAGGCCCAAGCAGCTTTCCGGCGGACAGCAACAGCGCGTCGCTCTGGCCCGGGCGCTGATCAAGACCCCCGATGTTTTGCTTCTCGACGAGCCTTTGGGCGCGTTGGACTTGAAGCTCCGCAAAGAGATGCAGTTGGAGTTGAAGGCATTGCAACAGCAGTTGGGCATCACATTTATTTACGTGACGCACGATCAGGAAGAGGCGCTGACCATGTCTGACCGAATTGCAGTGATGAGCAAGGGCAAGGTCCAGCAGATGGGGACGCCTGTGGAGGTGTATGAACGCCCTGCCAACAAGTTTGTCGCAGACTTTATCGGGGAGTCGAATTTCCTCGAAGGCAAGATCAAGTCCCTGTCGAAGAATGAAGCGAGTGTTTTCGTCCCCAGCTTGAATGCAGAAGTGGTGGGGATGCCGATTTCCGAGGGATTGGTCAAGGGGGAAGAGGTGGTGGTTTCCATCCGCCCTGAAAAGATACGTATTACCGAAAAAGATGCGAAGAACAATAATTTATTCCATGCCAAAGTGACGAATACGGTTTACATCGGCGCAGATACGCATGTGTATGTGGATGTGAACAATGCGAAGGTCAAGGTGCTGGAACAGAATCGCATTTCGCGTTTGGATCCGAAATCGTTCTATGTAGTGGGGCAGGATGTTTGGTTGATGCTCATGCCTGAGAATACCCTGGTGTTGAAAAAGGACTAGCCATGCTTAAGCGACTTCGTGAAAGTAAAGCTGCACAAGGAACATTGCTGGCGCTGCCGACTACGTTCTGGTTGTTTTTCCTGCTGATCATCCCTTTGTTTCTCACGCTTGTTATAAGTTTCGGCAAACGCAGCCCGGACGGCGACGTGATCTACACGTTCTCTCTGGATAATTACACCCGTTTGTTTGGCTATAGCACAGACTGCCCCGATGGACAGTCATCGTGTTTCGATCCGTTGTATGTGCAGATCCTTGGGCGTTCTTTGACTCTGGCTTTCAATACAACAGCGCTGGTCATTGGTATGGCGTACCCTCTTGCTTATTTTATTGCGCGCGCGCATCCTAAAAAGCGCAACCTGTTTTTGTTCCTGGTGCTGATTCCTTTGTGGACGAATTTTGTTATCCGCGTGTACGCATGGATGATGCTGCTCCGCAAGGAGGGCGCGATCAATATCATCATTGGCGCGCTGGCGAATATGCTGCATATTCCGTTTACGCCTTTTGAAATGCTGTACACTCCGGGCGCGGTGCTGGTGGGGATGGTGTATGAGTTTTTGCCCTTCATGATCCTGCCGATCTATACGTCGCTTGAAAAAATAGACATATCCCTCTATGAAGCCGCCGCGGATTTGGGCGCGAACGCAGTCAAGACCTTCCTGCGTGTCACGCTTCCGCTTTCGATGCCGGGTGTGGTTGCAGGGACGATCCTCGTCTTTATCCCTGTGATGGGAACCTTTATCGTGTCTGATATTCTGGGCGGGCGTCAGGTGATTTTAGTGGGCAACTTGATCCAACGTCAATTTCTCGATGCGCGTGACCCGACTTTTGGTTCCGCTGCTTCCCTGATCTTGATGGTGATGACGCTGGTCGTCACATATTTCTACACCCGCAAATTCGGCTTCGGAGAGGAGATAGTTCCCGCATGAACCCCTTTCGCCGTTCTCCCTTTGTAATTACGGCCGCAGTATTGGTTTACTTTTTCCTGTACGCCCCGATCATTGGACTGGTTTTGTATTCTTTCAATGCTTCGCGCGCGAACGTGACGTTTGAAGGGTTTATCCCTGCATTTAGTGATCGTGTTGTGATGGACGGCAGTCTCGTCAAGTCCAGCCCGTGTGGGCCTTTTCACTGGTATTGTGACCTTGCCAAAAATGACGATGTAGGAGAGGCCGCTGGGAACACATTAACAATTGCATTCACAGCCACGATCATTGCGACGATCATTGGGACAATGTCTGCGATTGCGCTTCAACGCTATGATTTCAAGCTCAAACCCTTCTCGCAGCTTTCCCTGTATATCCCGATCGTGATTCCTGAGATCGTGATGGGGATTGGCGCTCTAACCCTGTTTAGTCAGTTGTTTGGGTGGGTGAATGAGACTTTCAATCTCAGTGGTGATGCGCGCCTTTCGTTGGGTATGGCAACGGTGACAATTAGCCATATCGCCTTTATGGTTCCGTTTGTCACTCTGGTTGTGCAGGCACGTTTGCAGGGCTTTGATAAATCCTACGAAGAAGCTGCCATGGATCTCGGCGCGAACGAGTGGACAACCTTCCGTCGGGTCACATTTCCCATGATCCTGCCTGGGGTCATGTCTGGGGCGCTGCTGGCTTTCACATTATCCCTGGATGATTTTGTGATCACGTTCTTTACGAATGGACCTGGCTCGACCACCCTGCCGATTTATGTGTATGGCCTGCTGAGGCGCATCATCACTCCGCAGGTAAATGCGCTTTCCACCGTGTGGATTTTGGTTGTATTCACCGCTGTTTTGCTGTTGCAGATCATTCAAAACCGCGAGTCGAAGCAGCATTCGTAGTGTTCTTTTGGGTATATCGTGGAAAGGGCCCACGTGCCAAACCTATTTATATCTTCTCAAGGAGGAAGAAATGAAAAATAACTTTGTGTCCAAAATTCTGGCTTTGCTTGTGGTTGCAAGCATGGCGCTGGCCGCCTGTGGGGGCGGGCAGACGGAAGCTCCCGCAGCTACTGGCGAGAAGGTCACATCCAGCGGATTCGTATGCCCGGAGCCAAGCCCGCGTGTGGATGTAACCTCAACCGAGTTGAATATCTTTGTGTGGACGGAATACTTCCCGCAGGATATGCTGGATTGTTTCGAACTGGTATATGACATTAAGCTGAATCGCGATGAATATTCCAGCAATGAGGAAATGTACGCAAAGGTTTCCGCTGGCGGTTCTTCCTATGACCTTGTTCAGCCGACGGACTATATCATTGGTTTGATGATCCGCCAGGAATTGCTGCAGGAACTGGATCACGCTCAGATGCCCAATATGGTCAACTTTGATTCGGGCTGGATGAATCAGTCATTTGACCCGGGTAACAAATATTCCGTGCCTTACCTTGCCGGTACCGATGCCATCGTTGTCAACACGGCTACTGTTGAGAACGTTCCACAATCCTGGGCCGACTTGTGGAAGCCTGAATATGCGGGTCGTATGGTCTTTTTGGATGATTCCCGCGCTGTGATCGGTATGACCCTTGTCACTCTTGGGTACGACCCCAATACCACTGATCCCGCGCAGTTGGAAGAAGCCAAAAATAAACTTGCCGAACTTGTCCCGAACATCAAGGTCTTTGATAGCGACAGCCCGAAGACTGCCCTGATCGCTGGTGATGTGGAACTCGGTATGACTTGGACTGGCGAAGCTTACATTGCCAATCAGGAAAACCCAGACATCCAATATATTTACCCAACCGAAGGCCCTGTCCTTTGGCAGGATAACTGGGTCATGCTCAAGGATGCTTCGCACGCCGACGCCGCCTACGCCTGGCTAAACTACACCATGCAAGGTGATGTTTTCTGGCTCACAATCCGCGATTTCCAATACACCAACCCCAACCAAGCCGCTTTGGATTATGCCAAGGCCAACTATCCGGATGTCTATAACGCCTACGCCGATTCCCCGATCACCAACCCGCCCGCAGACGCGGTAGCCAAGGGATTTGGCATTGAAGATGTCGGCGACGCCACACCCCTTTACGATGATATTTGGGTCGAGGTAAAAGGCGGCAATTAATATCCCGGCCTTGCAGTACAATAAACCCGACAGGAAATGAACGTGACCTGTCGGGTTTATTGTTTAAGCGTTGTTCTCAGTAGACATTATCGGAAATAAAATATAAACACCGTCCCGAAGGTTTTTTCCGAGCAAGTGATCTGCCTGCGGGCAACCTTCGGGACGTTTTTGATTATTACAGATAAAACCCAGCAAAAATCCTTAATAAGTATAAATTTTGCTTGAATAATTCAATTAAGTTATAATAGTGTTGACAGTAATGATAAAAAGGTATAAAATACGCAAATGGACAGCATAATCGGTAATGGCGCTGAGCGACTGGACAAAATTGACTTGTTTATCATTGATGCCATGCGCGAAGATGGCAGAGAGGCGTTTGCCCAGATTGCCGAAAAACTCAAAGTTTCACCCGGCATGATTCGTCAGCGTTACAACCGCCTGGTCAAGCTTGGCTATCTCAAAGTCGTTGCGGTCACCAACCCGCTCATGATGGGCAAGCGCACCATGGTGATGATCGGCATTCGCACCGATGGCCGCAAAATGATGGATGTGGCCAGCAAGATCGCCAAATTCGACGAAGTTGTTTACATCGTCGCCACCAGCGGCAGGTACGACCTGATGCTCGAAGTCTTTTGCCAGGATCACGAAGACCTGCTCAACTTCATGACCGAAAAACTTGCAAAAGTGGATGGAGTGCGCGAGACGGAATCCTTCATCTACTTGAAGATCGTCAAAGAGATCTACTTCTAAACGGGAATTCGCTTCACTCCCCGCTGTGGGCTGATGAGGTTTCCAATATACTTTGTCTGCCTCCCAAGCATGAGGATGGCGGAGCCAGCTTGAAAGGAAAAAATGAAAGCGTTCGTTCGTAGTATCAGGAAAGTGGGGGATACGTTTGTGAAGGCGTATTTAATGTCTCTTATGATTACCATTAATCCAGGCGGGCAGAATAAATCAAATGCTCGTTATTAGATTTTCCCGCAGTCGAATTCGGCTGCGGGTTTTTTTGTCAATCTAACTCGCGCCATCGCGGGTTATAAAACTAATGGAGAGATAAATCTCATGAAAGTATTGCTCGTCGGAGTAGGTGGGGTCGGAGAAGCCATTGCTGCCATTGCCAGGCCGCGCGCATGGATGAAGCAAATGGTGCTGGCAGATTACAACGTCAAACGCGCCGAAGAGGTGCAGAAGAAAATGGGAGACAACGCTCGTTTTCCCGTGGAATTCATTGACGCCAGTAATCAGGGAATGATCGAAGACCTCGCCAAAAAATACGGTGTGGATTTGATAATGAACTCGGTTGACCCGATCTTCAATAAACAGATATTCGATGCCGCCTATAATGTCGGCGCAAAATACATGGATATGGCCATGACTCTCTCTGAGCCGCACCCAACCGACCCGTTCAATAAACCAGGCATCAAATTAGGCGATTATCAATTTGATAAAGCTGCTGAGTGGGAGAAGAAGGGCTTGCTCGCGATGGTTGGCTTCGGCGTGGAACCCGGCATGGCAGATGTGTTTGCCCGTTATGCGGCTGACCATCTCTTTGATGAAATCGAAGAGCTTGGCATTCGTGACGGCGCAAATATTGCCATCGAAGGTTATGAATTTGCGCCCAACTTCTCGATCTGGACAACGATTGAAGAATGTCTCAATCCACCTGTGATCTGGGAAGATGGAAAGTGGATCACCACCGAGCCATTCTCAGAACCCGAAGTCTTTGATTTCCCCGAGATCGGCCCCGTGGAAGTGGTCAATGTGGAGCATGAAGAAGTTCTGCTCATGCCGCGCTGGATAAAGACCAAACGCGCCACCTTCAAATACGGCCTCGGTGACCAGTTCATCGGCGTGCTCAAGACTTTGCACATGCTTGGCTTGGATAACAAAGAGAAGATTACAGTCAAAGGTGTGCAGGTTGCACCGCGTGATGTGGTGGCTGCCTGCCTGCCTGATCCCGCTCATCTTGGCGAAAAAATGTCTGGCAAGACATGCGCTGGCACATGGGTAAAAGGCACAAAGGACGGCAAACCGCGCCAGGTCTATCTCTATCAGGTGGCAGATAACAAAGCCTGCATGGATGCGTGGGGCTGTCAGGCCGTGGTGGCTCAAACCGCTTTCAGCGCAGTCATTGCCATGGATTTGATCGAGCATGGAGTTTGGACAGGCGCGGGCGTTCTTGGTCCAGAGGCTTTCCCGCCAGACCCGTTCATGGAAAAAATGGCTGATTACGGCTTCCCCTATGGGATGAGGGAAATGGTTGGGTAAACAAGGAAACACGTAAACAGTTACAAGAAACTCCCGCGAGCAGTCTTTTTGTTTATCGTGGGAGTTTCTTTATTAGCAGGCTGGGGTGAGTCCGTTTCAACGGGCTTCGTAAAAATAGCGTGGACGACTTGCCCTGAGCCTGTCGAAGGGTTACGTCCACGCGGGTTGGCGGGTGGATTCTGCCCCTCGAGGCCGAATCAACTTTCCGTTAAGTGCGAAGCGGCGTGGGAGGGCAGGGGAATGCCCAGAGTCGAATCATCCCCGTCACTTTCGGAAAATCCAAGTTGTCTTAAGTCCACCTGACCTGTATAATTAAAAAATCACTAAATTCACCCATGGAGGATGTCATGCCCAACGGTTATAACGGAAAGATTCTGCATGTTGATTTGTCGAGCGGCACGCTGACGGTGGAGGAGCCGCACGAGGCTTTTTACCGCAAGTATCTTGGCGGCAGCGCCATGGGGATGCATTACATTTTGCGGGATATGCCGAAAGGCGCGGATGCGCTTAGCCCTGAGAATGTGTTGACGTTGATGGCAGGCGTGACGACGGGCGCGGCCATCTCAGGCCAGAGCCGTTTGAATGCGAATGCGAAATCGCCGATCAGTGGCGGCATTGGCGATTCGCAAAGCGGCGGGTTTTTCCCCGCCGAGTTGAAATTCGCTGGCTTCGATGGAATCGTGGTTAAGGGGAAATCTGCAAAGCCTGTTTATCTGGCGATCATTGACGGAAAATTTGAGTTGCGCGATGCCGCGCATTTGATGGGCAAGCTGACGGGGGAAGTGGACGACATCATCCACAAGGAAGTGGACCCGAAGGCTGAAATTTTGCAGCACGGCATTGGCGCGGAAAATGGCGTGCTGTTCTCGTCGCTGTGTTCCATGTCCAACCGCCACAATGGACGCACGGGCATGGGCCTCGTAATGGCCTCCAAGAATTTGAAAGCCGTGGTGGTGCGTGGCACGAAGAAGGTGCAACTTGCCGATGCAAAGGCATTGACTGCCTTGAACCGTATCGGCCCCAAGGCTCTTCCTGAAAATGGCGACATGGACGGCCTTGCCAAGTTCGGTACAGCCGTGGTTGTTTTGTTCAACAACACCATCGGCACTTTGCCGACTCGCAACTATAACGAAGCTCAGTTCGAAGGCTGCGAGCCGATCAGCGGCGAAAAGATGGCTGAGACCATTTTGAAGGAACGCGATACCTGCTACGCCTGCATTGTCAAATGCAAACGCGTGGTTGAAATTAAGGATGGCCCGTATCATGTCGATCCGCGTTATGGCGGCCCCGAATATGAAACACTCGGCACCTTTGGTTCCTACTGCGGCGTTGATGATCTTGCGTCTGTCTCGTTTGCCAATCAGGTCTGCAACGAATACGCAGTTGACTCCATTGCCGCGGGCGCAACGATTGCCTTTGCGATGGAATGCTACGAGAAGGGTGTCATTACAAAAGAACAAACGGCTGGCCTTGATCTCAAGTTCGGCAATGCCGAAGCCATGCTCAAGGCGCTTGATATGATGGTCAAGGGCGAAGGCGAATTTGGCAAGACCCTCGGCCTGGGTTCCGAACGCGCCTCCAAAGTTTGGGGCAAAGGCTCCGATGAATTCCTCATCACCGTCAAAGGCGCAGAGGCTCCCGCGCACATGCCGCAAGCCAAACGCTCGCTCGCGCTCATCTATGCTGTCAATCCTTTCGGCGCCGATCATCAGTCCTCTGAGCATGACCCATATTACGAAGAAGGTGTTGGCGATTTCAACCTCGACCGTCTCAAGCAGATCGGCCTTGGGTCACCGCAACCCGCCTACAGCCTCACCGAGGAGAAAGTTCGCTTCGCGTATGAGACCGAAGTCTTCTACTCCATGCTCGACTCTGCCGAACTCTGCCAATTCGTCTACGGCCCCACGTGGACGCTCTACGATGGCAAGGACACCGCGCACATGGTCAGCTCCGTCACGGGTTGGGATATGACCGTTGAAGAATTGATGGAAGTTGGCCGCCGCCGTTTGGATCTCTTTCGTGTGTTCAATGCCCGCGAGGGATTAACCCGCAAGGATGATAAACTGCCAAAGAAATTTTTCAAGCAACTGGCTGGCACTGGCCCGACAGCGGGCTTCGTTCTGACTCACGAGGAAGTTGACTCTGCCATCGACACATACTACAAGCTGGCAGGTTGGACCAATGACGGCGTTCCCACCCTTGAGACGTTGAAGAAGCATGACGTGGAATGGGCTGCGGAATATTTGCCCGTTTAAGATTAGTGACTGGAGATTAGAGATTGGTAATTGGGGATGGGATGGTGAATCTCATCCCCAATTTTGTGGAAGAGTTAAGCGGTCACCAGCGCCTGTTCAACTTCAAGAGGCAGTTCGAGAAATACAAAGTGGCTGTTGTGAAATAGATAATCTTCCCCGCTCTCGTCAATGATCCTTACAAAGTCATCTTTTTCGGCGCGTTCATCGGGTATCACTTCGTAGATTTTGCGCGGAATAAGGGACGCTTCATAATCTTTATTGTTGATACAAATAACGTACTTTTTGTGAGCGCTCATAGTTATTCATCCAGGTAATACTTGATTTTCATGTCTCGTTTGCCAATTCCATGCGCTTCGTACCAGTGAAGTTCGACGCGGCGGAATTGCCCGTTTGGGATTTTGACTGTTGCAACGCCTTTGAGCTTTCGCCAGCGTCCATGCCCATAAGTTTTCTGTAAATATTCAAGGACGCGGATGCTTGAGCCAATCGCTATCGTCTCGATGTTTTCAACGTTGCTAACGATTTCAAAATCCATTTCTGAAGTTTAACATGTTGATGAGCGGCGCGCAACCCTGTTAGATGAAATTTTCAGTCCCAAAGGAATCTCATGACCGATCAACTCTATCAAGATAATTTTCCCCACATGACTCCCGCCTGGAGCCGCATTTTCAATTTCGTAGCCGAACGCGCCGAAGGCGCCTACATCTACACGGACGATGGCAAAAAACTTCTGGACTTCACCAGCGGCATCGGTGTGACGAACACAGGTCACTGCCATCCGAAGGTCGTGGAAGCCATCCGCGAACAGGCAGGCTTGTTCCTGCACGCGCAGGCCAATATCGTTGTCCACAAACCGATGTTGCAACTCATCGAAGAGATTCGCAAGATCGTCCCGCCTTCGATTGACAGTTTCTACTTCGCCAACTCTGGCGCGGAAGCGTTGGAGAATGCGGTCAAAATTGCACGCGCCGCAACGGGCAGACAAAATATCATCGTCTTCAACGGCTCCTTCCACGGACGCACCGCCCAAACCATGGCGTTGACCACATCCAAGACAGGGTATCGCACGGGCTTTGGTCCATTGCCTGCGGGGATTTACGTCTCGCCGTTCCCGTATGCTTTTCACCTGAACATGACCGAAGAACAAGCCTCAGCCTACGCGCTGGAACAGCTTGAATATTTGCTCGCCTCGCAAACTGCGCCGAAAGACACCGCCGCCATCCTGATCGAATCCGTGATGGGCGAAGGCGGCTACATCGTTCCGCCGACCTCATTCATGAAAGGTCTGCGTGATATCTGCGACAAGCACGGTATCATGCTCATCTTCGACGAAGTGCAATCAGGCTTCGGACGCACTGGCAAATGGTTCGCTCTCGAACATTTCGGCGTCATCCCCGATATCATCACCGCCGCAAAAGGCATTGCTTCAGGCATGCCACTCTCTGCTGTTTTCAGCCGCACAGATATTATGAAGAAACTCGACGTCGGTTCTATTGGCGGAACATATGGCGGGAACGCAGTCGCTTGTGCGGCAGGTGTGGCAACTATCCGCGTGATGAGAGACGAAAAGATGTTGGAAAATGCCGCAGACAAAGGCATCCAATTGATGACAGGTCTGCGCAAATTCCAGGAAGAATATCCACAGATTGGCGATGTCCGCGGCCTCGGCCTGATGGTCGGCACCGAATTCATCGTGGATGGAAGCCAGTCTAAAGCCAAACAGCTTGTCAAAGATGTCATTCATTCTGCCGAAGAAAAAGGTATGTTGCTTCTCTCCTGCGGAACCTACGACAACACCCTGCGCTGGATCCCGCCGTTGAATGTGACCTCTGAGCAAATTAGCGACGGCTTGAAGATTTTCGGCGAAGCATTGAAGGAAACTGTAAAATAGTCGAAGGTTGAAAGTCTCAAGACCTTTGACCTTTGACTTTTGACTTTTCATTCAGAGTATAATTTTTAGCAGAGGTAACCATGACACTTAATACTCTCGAATCCAGCGCCAGACGTTTATTTCCCAACCTTAATCCTGAACAGGCAATTGCAGAATTACTACTTGAAAAGGCGCAAAAAAACCTGATCAAATATCAAAGCATGGCGCGTCAATTGCAGGAAAAATATCAGGAGACGTTTGACTCTTTTCGCAAGAAAATGCTGGCGGCGGCATTGAACTCCAGCGCCGAGCAGGATTACTTTGATTGGGAACTGGCCGTGACTGGCATTGAAGACATGCAGGATGAAATCAAAAAACTCAAGCCCTTGAGCAAAAGGGCATGAATGTTTCCGATCTTGCAAATGGCTTGCAGAGGGAACTGAAACGCCGCAAGTATTTTGTCCGCATGGAAATACTCGATCAAACCCTGAGCCTCATAAAAGCGCGTTTGTATATTTCCACTGATTTGTTCGTGCAGGTTTATCGGAATGACCGTTTCCAAACCACCAATCTTGTACTGATTCACAATGGAAGCAGGTTATTCGCGCGAGATGAAGTGGATGGCCGCTGGCACAGGCATGTTCATACCGCGCCTGAAGATCACGATTTCAGTCTTGAAGGCCAACGCGAAATTGAATTGCAGGAATTTTTGGATGAAGTTGAAAAAATATTGGCAGAATTGAATTTGCCATAGGCAAACAATAATCATGACGCAAACTATAAACCGCAAAAAACTAGAATCCCTCCTTGAGCACGAAGAACAACTCTTTCACAAGAACCATCCCAAATCCTACGAACTGTATCAGCGCGCGCGCAAGTCTTTGCATGGCGGCGTGCCAATGCTGTGGATGATCCGTTGGGCGGGTTCGTTTCCTGTCTTTGTAAAGGAAGCCAAAGGCGCGCACTTCACCGATGTGGACGGCAACGACTACATTGACTTCTGCCTCGGCGACACGGGTGCAATGACAGGTCATGCGCCCGAAGCCACCGTCCAAGCCATCACCGAGCAAATCCAAAAAGGCATCACGCTTATGCTGCCGTATGAAGATGTCATCTGGGTGGGTGAGGAACTTCAACGCCGCTTCAAACTTCCGTACTGGCAATTCGCTCTCACCGCCACCGACGCGAATCGTTTCGCCCTGCGCATGGCTCGTCTCATCACAGGCCGCCCGAAGATTCTCGTCTTCAACTATTGCTATCACGGCTCCGTGGATGAGACCTTCATCACTCTTGATGAAGAAGGCACGCCCATGCCGCGCGCCAATAACATGGGTCCGCAAATTGACCCGCGCGAGACCACCAAGGTCATCGAGTTCAACGATATTGGCGCGCTCGAAACGGCGCTTTCTGCCCGCGATGTTGCCGCTGTCCTTGCCGAACCTGCCATGACCAACATCGGCATCATTCATCCCAACCCTGGCTATCACGATGCCCTGCGCGAGATCACTCGCAAATATGGGACGTATCTCATTATTGATGAGACTCACACGATCTGTGCTGGTCCAGGCGGATACACCGCTTCATACGGTCTTCAGCCTGATTTCTTAACCCTCGGCAAACCCCTCGCTGGAGGAGTGCCCGCCGCGATCTATGGCTTTACTGAAGAAGTGTCCCAAGCTTTCACGGCAAAACTTTCGGTCGAAGATTCAGATGTGGGTGGAATCGGCGGTACGCTGGCGGGCAACGCCCTGTCTATTGCGGCGATGAAAGCCACGTTGCAAAATGTTTTAACAGAAGAATTTTATGCAAAGGCAATCGCATTGCAGGAAAAATTTACCGAAGGCGTGCAGTCTGTTATCAAAGAGTTTGATTTACCGTGGATCGTCAAGCAATTGGGCAACCGCTCCGAATACTGGTTCCGTCCCAACCCGCCGAAGAATGGCGGGGAAGCCCACGCCGCCATTGACCCTGAACTCGACCGCTACATGCATCTCTATACCTTGAACCGCGGCATTCTGATGACGCCTTTCCATAACATGGCATTGATCTCACCTGAGACCACGCAAGCTGACGTGGATCACCATACGAAGGTTTTCAGGGAAGCAGTACAAAGTTTATTAGGTTAGTTTTGTCGAAGATCAAAAGTCGAAAGTCTAACCTGCGACCTTTGACCTTCGACTTTCGACTTGTGTGGAGAAAATAAATGGCTGAATACAAATCCCAGATCTGGCGCATTAATGTCCATGAGCAAACGTTGAAGCGCGAACCTATCCCGCAAACTTGGCAGCGCCTCGGCGGACGTGGCCTTCTCACTCACATCCTGCTTGACGAAGTGGATGCGAAGTGTGACCCGCTTGGCCCCGGCAACAAGCTTATCTTCGCGCCTGGCCTTTTGGTTGGGCATATGCTTTCATCCACCGATAGAATTTCCATTGGGGGAAAGTCCCCGCTGACGGGTGGCGTCAAGGAAGCGAATGCAGGCGGGCGAACGGGTTATCATATGGCATTTATGGGAATTCATGCGTTGATTATCGAAGATGCTCCAAAGGAAAATGGTTATTGGGTTTTGCACCTGTCATTGAATGGTGCAAAGTGGGAAAAGGCTGATGATTTGGCTGGGCTGGGCGTGTATGCAACTGCCCCGAAATTACTTGAAAAATATGGCGATAAAGTAGCGATTGCATTGATCGGCCCCGGCGGTGAAATGCGGATGAAGTCTGCGGGGATTCAGAATCTCGATAAGGACAGGATTCCCTCACGCATCGCTGCCCGCGGCGGATTGGGCGCGGTCATGGCCTCGAAGGGATTGAAAGCAATCGTGTTCGATCATACCGGCGGGCAGAAGCCTGCCATCGCGAATCCCGAAGCGTTCAAAGTGGCGCAGAAGGATTACACCAAGGCGGTGATGGAACATCCGCAGTCTGTAACGTACCGTGATTATGGCACGGCGGCGATGGCGCAGTTGACCCAGCAGTTTGCTGGCATTCCCGTTCATAATTTTTCGCGCGGTACTTTTGACAACGTGGATGCGATTAGCGGAGAGACCCTGCGCGAATTCACATTGACTCGCGGCAAGCCTTCTGACCCTGCTCATGCTTGTATGGCAGGTTGTACTATCAAATGCTCGAATGTCTTCGGCGGGGAGGATGGCAAGATCATCGTCTCGCCACTCGAATATGAAACCATCGGTCTGATGGGCACGAATATTGACATTGACTCGCTGGATGCAATTGGCCGTCTCAACTGGCACGTCAACGACCTCGGTTTAGACTCGATTGAAATTGGCGGCTCGCTGGGCGTTGCCGCGGAAGCTGGTCTCATGCGCTGGGGAAGTGAAGAAGATGCTCAGAAATTAATTGACGAAATTCGCGCAGGTACAGAATTGGGTCACGTTCTCGGCGATGGCGCGGTGACGGTTGGCAAGAAATACAACATCGAGCGCGTACCTGCGGTGAAGGGACAGGCCATGTCTGCGTACGAGCCGCGCTCCATCAAGGGGACGGGTGTCACGTACGCAACGACTCCGCAAGGCGCTGACCACACTTGCGGGTTGACCATCCGCGCCAAGATCAATCACCTTGACCCCACTCAGCAAAAAGACGCTTCCTTGAATGCGCAGTTGAACATGGCGGGCTACGATACCATTGGCGCCTGTATCTTCGCAGGTTTTGGTTATGCGGCCACTCCCGATGGCGTGGTGAAACGTCTGCTCCAGGCGCGCTACGGCTGGGATGACCTGCCCGATAATATTTTGCAGGAACTCGGCAAGCAGACCATCAAAATGGAGCGCGAGTTCAACAAACGCGCTGGCTTCACTGCCAAGGATGACCGCCTGCCTGAGTGGATGACGAGGGAAGCCATCCCTGAAAACGGCTCAGTCTTTGATGTGAGCGAGGAGGTGCTCGATCACATTTTTGACGGGATTGAATAATAAAAACCTCCGAGGTCTTCAAGACCTCGGAGGTTTGCTTTTAATTATTTGCCGTTTTCTTCATTCGATACTGGTACAGCATCCAGCCTGCCACGCCGAAGAAAATTGATGTGATGACTCCTTCGTTGGTCGGGGTGAAAATAAATGCCAGCGGCCCTTTGACCTCGATAAAGCCGTTGATGAGCAATGGCATACTCAAGGCGTTGATTACATTGTGCAGAATAAACACAGGCCAGACGGATTTACTCAACAGGCGCAATTCACCAAACAGGAGTGCGGTGGGCGGCATAACCAACAAACCGATGAGCAGGAATACGGGAATACTGGTTGAGATAGCAGCCTTCAAGACGGCGCGATCCAGAAAGTAATAATAGTAGGGCAGGTGCCATGACCACCATAAAATACCGACGATCAGGTGATTCAATAATGGGTGAACTTTCGCCGCATCTAACCTTGGGGTGAGGTAGCCGCGCCAGGCAAATTCTTCGAAGATGTTTTTCATCAGCGAGCCGACGAGCATTACACCAGCCGCAGATATGTATGCGCTGAAGCCTTGCGTGGCGAAACCTTCAGCGGAGACGAAGCCAAAGAGCGCAGCCAGGCCAAAGGTTAAGAGAGCGGCGAGCGGATAGACGAGGATCGCTGCCAGATACCACTTCCAGCTTGAGATGAGATTCAGCCCGAAGCCAGAATCTTTCCAGCCATCCCCGCCAAAGGCACGTAAAAAGATTCCAGAGAGGGCGGGAGTGGTTAGCCAGACCAGCACGCCCAAACTTTGCATGGGCGGTTGGGTGTTGCCTGTGAGGTTGTTGAGCCAGATGCCGAGCCAGCCGCCGCCTACAGTGAAGAACGCGACGATGATGATGTTGCGAATGGTTTTGTTCATGGTTTCTCCTTTCACTTGACGTTCAGATGAATATTGTATTTATACGGGGATAATGGAATAGAGTTTCAAAACACACAGCCCCCGAGGATTTGAATCCTCGGGGGCTGTGTGTAAATTTTGCGATATACTTTTTGAGCCACCTGTGGGATACGAACCCACGACCTGATAATTACGAATTATCTGCTCTACCAGCTGAGCTAAGGTGGCAGTGGTTTTATAGCGGCGGGATTATAAAGGATTACAGATAAACCCGCAAGTTTTTAGCTTTACACGTTGTCTGTGTCTTGGAGATTCGTATTTACATGCTTCGTGTTGCCATGCTTTCTTATCATACCTGTCCGCTTGCTACCTTGGGCGGCAAAGACACTGGCGGAATGAACGTGTACGTCCGCGATTTAACCTGTGAACTGGGCCGTTTAGGCATTCATGTGGATGTTTTTACGCGTTCGCAGGATGAACATGTGCCGCATGTGCTGCACGACTTGGGCTTTGGGAACCGCGTGGTGCATATCCCTGCGGGGCCGGAAGAGCCAAAGAGCAAAAGCGACATTGCAAAATATATTCCCGAGTTTGCACAGGGAATCATGCAATTTGCAGCTGAAAAAGGCCTCAAGTATGATGTGATCCACAGCCATTATTGGATGTCTGGTTTGGCGGCTGAAATATTGAGCGATGCCTGGGGCGGGATTCCGATTGTCCACATGTTCCACACCCTGGGGGAGATGAAGAATCGGGTGGCGAGGTCGGAGGATGAGAAAGCAGGCGAGGACCGACTCGCTGGGGAGAGGCAGGCGCTCGGCAGGGCGGAGCGGATCATCGTCGCCACTCTGGCAGAGTTGACCCAACTTCGATTCCTGTATCGCGCTGATTCACGCAAAATGACAGTCATCCCTCCAGGGGTAGACACAAGTCATTTTTACCCGATCCCCGCGGATGAGGCAAAGCAGTACATCGGCTTGAAACCTGAAAATCGTATGGTGCTTTTCGTGGGGCGGATCGAGCCTTTGAAAGGCATCGACACGTTGATACAGGCGATGTCCTGTTTGGACTTGCAGGGCATTCATCGTCCCGTTCATCTGGCGATTATCGGCGGTGATGTGGATGTCAGCCCCGAAGAGATGTCTGATGAGATGACCCGCCTGCAAACAATGTGCGATGAACTGTGCATGGGAGGCATGGTGATCTTTCTTGGCAAGCGCAGTCAGGATACCCTGCCGTATTATTATTCGGCGGCGGAGGTGGTGGTGATGCCTTCGTTGTATGAATCGTTTGGGATGGTGGCGCTTGAAGCCATGGCTTGCGGAACCCCGGTCATTGCTTCAGAAGTTGGCGGGCTGGGTTATCTTGTTCAGGATGGAATTACTGGATACACCATTCCTGATAGCGACCCCGTCGAATTATGCGATAAGTTGTCTCATCTTTTGGGGGATGCCGACTTGAGAAATCAAATGGGAAATTCTGCCGCTGAGTATGCCACTGATTATGCCTGGAATAAAATCGCATCCCAGATCATTGATGTATATAAGGAAGTGACAAATAAAATAATGTAACGGCCTATTCCTTCATGCGTACATAAAAAATGATCGGCCCGCCGTTTTCCTGTGAGCGTATTTCGAAGCGCTCGCTTAACTTGCTGATCATCTTCGAGAGTTGTTTGTGGCCGTAGGTGCGCGGGTCAAAGCTGGGGTCCACCTGATAGAGCGCATTACCCATGTTTGCCAGCGACGCCCATCCATCCTGCTGTACGGCCATTTCAAAAGCCTGGGTCAGAATGGGCATGGGGTCAAGTTCTTCTTTTTCGCCCCTCGCCTTCTTTGCTTTGGTGTTGATTGTATTCTTTTGTTGCGCCGCCTTCTTTTCCACCGCAAGATTTTCGGTGTACACAAACACATCGCAGGCATTCACGAACGGCTTGGGCGTTTTCTTTTCACCGATGCCCATCACGAAAATCCCCGTCTCACGGATGCGGGTTGCGAGCCTGGTGTAATCGCTGTCGCTGGAGACGAGACAGAATCCGTCGACCACGCTGGTATGCAATATATCCATCGCGTCGATGATCATGGCGCTATCGGTTGCGTTTTTTCCAATGGTGTAACGAAATTGTTGAATGGGCTGGAAGGCGTGAAAGTTCAACGTGTCTTTCCATGAATTCATGCTGGTTGTCGTCCAATCGCCATAGATGCGGCGGACAGTCACCTGCCCATAGCGCCCCGCTTCGACAAGCATTTGAGACAATAAACCCGCCTGGGCGTTGTCACCATCGATCAACATGGCGATTTTGTTGCGTGCAAGGGATTTGATTTGTTCGTCTGTCATAACTCGATTATACCCTCGCGCGCCTCATTCTTAACTGTGGGTTGGTTCTGTTTTCTGTGGCATTTTCTCCCCTTGCGAATCCCACCATCCCAACACCCGCAACGCCCGCAGAGTATTCCACCTGCTGGGTTGACCCGCCTGCTCTAGATCAAAATACTTTCTCCCAGACATGCCGCTGTTCATTAGCCAGCGTCCGTCCGCCTTTTGTTTCTTTTGCAGAAGTTCAATCGCATCGGACATGCGTTCGTCTCGCGGGGCATCACAGGCGCGGAAATAATCGAGCGCGCGAATGAAGTCATATTTCCAGCGGGGAGGGAAGGGCATAGTCGTCATCTTTGGGTCGAAAATTTTGCCTGTTCTGTGGGATTTATACAAGCGATGCGCCAGCAGGAATTCATGTCCACGGGAGCGGAATTGGCTGATTCGCTTTTTCGTTTCAGGGAACGCGCACTCGTACTCATACAATCCCTCCAGCGCCGAGATCGTCGTGTGAAAGGATGAGTGCGTCGCGCCCTTGGGCGATTCGCAGTTCCAGCCGCCATCAGACATTTGCTGGCTGACCACGTACGCGGCAACAGCATGAATACGCTCATCAGGGTAGCGGAAATAAGCCAGCAGGGCGAGGATCATGCTCGTGACGCAAGTCTCGCTGTATTTCCAGGCGTATGAAAAAAAGTTGATACCCCCGTCTGTGTAAAAGCCTTCATCGAGAAACAACTTGCAGGCTCGTTTCGCCTGTGGGTTATTCGGCGGCAGACCAAGCAATCGCAGGGTCAGCATGGTGTAAGTGGTGGATATCCATTTTGGGCCGTACATCCCGCCGCCCCAGCGGCCATCCGAATCCTGCAAGTCAAGCAGACGCGCTCCCCAGCCTTCCTTCGCGATCTTCTTCCGCTCCGCCTCAAACTTATCTGATGGTTGGTTCAACAAATCCCGCCGCACCTGCCAGCGGATGGATGGGTCGCCTGCGAGTAACCAGGAAATTATTTTAGGGTTCATTTTAGAAACTTGCCTCATGCAGAACGTCCCGACACTTGCGCCGCGCATGATTTGCCAAGCAAATCATGCGGTGAGGTTTCTTTGAAAAACTTTATTTAGCCGATCAATCCTTCGGGACGATGTATAACATCAGCAAATAACCTCAGGTTTCATAGTGGAAAAGCGCCTTTAGATCAGCGGTTGCGAAATATTTTCGGTACGCGGAAGTTTCATTCAATATCCCGCGCAAAGCTACAAACAACTCAGCCTGCAAGTAGGGATTCTTCTCCTGAGTTTCTTTGGAGAGCACGACATTGTCATCTTCCATCGTTACAGTTAATTGTCCTGTTGCAGAGAGCCACTCCAGCCCGATCTGTACTGCGCTTTCACGCGCTGCCATTGCCGCCGCAAGTTCAAGGATGGTTGTCTTGCCCCTGCGTTGGTTTAACACAAACTTACATAATCCCGCCAGATGGGTTAGAAAATCATCAGGTTTTTCTTCCGCAGGAATTTTTGCAAAGACATACACCGTTTTTGGTTTGACGATCTCCAATATCTTTTGCAAATCGGCTGGGGATGGAGGGGTTGTGTAAATCGAAAGTTCATCGGCTTCATGTAATTCGAGGCGCGAGTTGCCCGCGGTTTTGTCGAGACCTTCGGCCCAAATGAGGGTTGAAGGTTGAAGGTTGAAGGTTGAAGGTTGCAGTCTCAAGTCTCGAATCTCCAATTTCGATTTCCGAACCTCAACAACTTTTTCCTCGACAACGCGGAATTCCTCGAATTGCAAAGTGACTTGTTTCTGTCCGCGGTAGGTGGAGGCGCGCAGGGAATAGGCAATGTCAAATGTGCTGCCCTCTCTGAGCGAAGCGTTGTCCTGAGCTTGTCGAAGGGTCGAAGAGTCTGGTAATTCCTCCCCCGCGCCGCCCCACCATAAAATAGACTGCACATTTCCGTCTTCATCTTCGACGTTAATGCGAAGATGTTCTTTGGTCTTGCCAATGGTTGAGACTGACTTCATTTTGACATTGCGCGTCGCCAGTGTGAGTGACGGATTCCCTGCGCCGAATGGGGCGAGCAGTTCCAATGATTCAGCGAGGGAAATGTCAATTTCGTGCAGACCAAGCCAGGCGTCGATTTGAAGCGTGGGTTCCTCGAAGACGATTTCGCCAAGCTGTTTTTCAATCGCTCTGCCCAGTCCGCGCCGAAACTCAGTCAATTTGTCTGCATCGAATGACATGCCCGCCGCCATGGGATGGCCGCCGAATCCGCGCAGGATTCCTTTTTGCGTGGCGATGGCTTCGGTGATGTGCAATCCTTCGACGGAGCGGGCCGAGCCGCGCATGATGCCATCGTCTGACTCGTTTAGTAGAATGGCAGGCTTGTGATAACGGTCAACGAGTTTGTTGGCAACGATGCCCACCACGCCGCCAGGCCAGCCCGGGTGAGCAAGGATGATGACTGGTTCTTCAAGCAGAGCAGGGTTAGCTTTCAATTGCGCTTCCGCCGCTTGAAAGACTTGCGAAGTTAACATGCGCCGTTGCATGTTCAAGCCTTCGATTTGTGCGGCTAAAACCCTTGCGCGCGCCGAGTCTTGTGTAAGCAATAATTCAACCGCGGGGTTTGCATCGCCCAGCCTGCCGAGCGCGTTCAAACGCGGCGCAAAGGTGAAGCCGATGGTTTCTTCGGTGAGTGTGTCGAGCGCTGCGCCCGCCAGGTCTGCCATCACTTTCAGCCCAAGCCGATTTGTGTTTCGCAGGGCTTGAATTCCTTTTTGCGCAAGCGAGCGGGTTTCGCCTTTGAGCAGGGCCACGTCGGCGATGAGGCCAAGGGCGACGAGGTCAAGTAATTCTTCAGACGACAGACGATGGACAATGGGCGACTCGTGGTCATTTGTCCGTGGTCCATTGTCTAATAACGCCTCCGCCAGTTTGTACGCCACACCCACACCCGCCAAATTCGCAAGTAGATGTTCTTTGGGTAACAACTTTGGATTGACGATGGCTTTTGCATTCGGAAGCGTCTCACCCAAATCATGATGGTCGGTGACGATCACATCCACGCCGCGCGAGTTGGCGTAGTCGATGGCTTCGTGGGCGGTGATGCCTGTGTCGCAGGTCAGGATCAATTTCGCGCCGTTATCAAGGATCGGCTTCAGCGAATCTATGTGAACGCCGTGGCTTTCCTTCCCGCGGATGGGGATGTAGTAAATAACATTCGCGCCCAAAGCCCGCAGGGTTTGCACCAGCAACGCCGTGGAGGTTTGGCCGTCTACATCGAAGTCACCCCACACACAGATTTTATCTCCTTTGTGTATCGCCGCCTGGAGGATGTCCACTGCTTTTTCGATTTCAGGAAATGGAGTGGATGGATTCGTGTCGGGATGTAAAAACGCCTCCGCATCTTCGGGACGGTTGATCCCGCGTCGGAGGAGAGTCTGCGCGATGAGGGGGGGGAGATTCAGCGATGCAAGCGAATCGAGCGAGCCAACGGGTACGGGATGAGGATCGAGCCAGCGAGTCATAAAAATAGGCCATTCTGAAAGATGGCTCTATTGTATCTGAAATGAATGTCTTTTAACTTCTTGTTCCTGTTCCAAGTTTTCTGAATGTGAAGATCAAAGGAATGCCAACTGCAAGGTAGGCGATGAAGTAAAGCGAACCGCCTGGATGAGCGGTAAAATCAAAGAGGCGGATATGGATAAAAGCGGCGATGGTGATGAAAACAATCAATCCATACGATGCAATGGAATGGTGCAGGATGGCGTTCAGGCTTTTATCCCAAAAATAGGGGATAACAGCAATCGCAATTGAAAAATAGAAAACGCCGAAACTGCGCAGGGTGAAAAGAGACATGACCTCAGGGAAAATTCCGCCGTTCGTGCCAGGGTCGCCGATTTGCGCAGTCATTCCATAAAAACCAAGAAAGCCTACGAAAATAACGAATGCAACCAACAAAAAGCCTTGTACGCGCGTGGTGGTTGAACCAGCGAGGGTGTTGGCTGGACGAATGCGCAGGTAGTCAAAGACTCCAATGATGGCAGTCAGCACATTGACGATGAGTGCGGCGAGGTACAGCCATGCAATGGGATGTTCTAAAACCAATTTGCCCCGGAAGAGGAATAAAACGATCAACTCGCCGACGCCGAATAACCATAAATAAATGAGCGCCGTGTAAACCAATTTCCATTCCCAGCGGCGGGCGGTGATGTAAGCCAGCCAGGCATTGCCAAGGCACCAGCCGCCGATGGTTATGGTCATAAAGGTAGTGACTTTCCATGCAAAGATAGGGGCGATTTGTTCAGGCATTGTGTACATCAATACCCCCACAATTCCATACAGAACAGAACAAGCGTAAGTCAGTAAACGGGATGTGTTCGACAGCATAGCTCCTCCAGATAACAATAAATTTGAAACTCTTTAATCATTAACACCGGACCCCAGTTAATAGTTGCCATGTATAATTTCGGCATGGCAGATACTGGTTATGCTGGAACCCCGCTTGCAAAAAAACTTGGCCTCAAACCGCCGCTGACTTTGTTGGCGATCAACGCGCCAAAAGAATACCGCTCCTGGCTGGGCGAATTGTCTGGAGAGGTATCTCTTGTTGAAAAGGCAAAGCAACCGTTTGAAGCTGTGCATGTCTTTGCCACAGAAAGCGCATTTCTGGATACGACTCTTTCCAAGTTGCGGACTGAATTAAAGCAGGATGGTTTCGTGTGGGTCTCGTGGCCGAAGAAATCATCCAAGGCGACCACGGACATCACAGAGGATGCCATCCGCGAGATTGCGCTGCCGCTTGGGTTTGTGGATATCAAAGTCTGCGCGGTGAATGAGGTGTGGTCGGGGTTGAAGTTGATGATACGGAAGTCGGAGAGGAAATAGATTTCGCCCTGAACGGAGCCGCCGAATTTCAGGCGGCGCAGTCGAAGGGTGGTGTCTTGCGCAACCAGTCCTTCGACTGCACTACGCTTCGCTTCGTTCCGCTTAGGACGAAGGTTTTTACGCGTTGAAACTCATCTTCTCTTTCACCGCATTTGGCAGGCTGGGTAACTTACTTCGTTCCACCAAAAATGTTGAAATCTCCGTCAATTCCTTGAAAATATAATGCTGCCGCAGCGCGCCTTCCAGGTAGCCCGCTCCGCTTGTGCCGCCCGTGCCAACGCGCACACCGATCATGCGGCGCGTCATGAGCATGTGTTTGTAGCGCCATTGCGAGAGCAATTCGTCAACATCAATGAGGGTGGTGAGCAGATCGAACGGAGTTTGGAAAATGGGCAGGTTGCGGTACAGCATGATGAACAATACCGCCCGCATGGCGCCCACGGAAAAATCCCCCAGCCCTTCCTTGTAAAAAACCTTCTCCAATTCATCCATACGGCCCTGCTCCAGGGTCGAAAGACTATTCTGGTAAATATTTTTGAAGTCATGCCAGAATTTTTGAGCATCGTTCTCGGCGGGGAATAAATTTTGATAATCTTTCCAAAGCGACTCGTCGAAGAAGGGAGTCCGTTCTGCCCATTTGACGATCAACTCTTTGAGCGTCGCCTCTTCCTCTACCTGATTGATGGTCTGAAAATCCTGTTGGCTGAATCCACCCCGACGCGTGTGTTTGTAATAATCTGCCTTGTAGCGTTGATCCATCTTCAAGCCGAGCTTGGCTTCGATGAGCCTGAATTGCATACTTTGGAATCCTGAAGATGGCAGCAGCAGATTCCTGAATTCGAGGAAATCCATTGGCGTCATCGTTTCGAGGATGGTCACTTGCTGGTTAAGCACCTCCAGAATTTTAACAACCCGCTTCAACTTGTGGACGGCAATGCTCATCTCGCCCGCGTTGTCGTTGACGTTGTCCGTCGAAAAGATTCCCCGCACACTGTCCAACTCGTGGATGATCTGCTTGAACCACAGCTCATACGCCTGATGGATGACGATGAACAGCATTTCGTCTGTTTTGAATGAGCTTTTGGGGCGCTGACTGCCGAGAATTTTGTCGAGTTCGAGGTAGTCGGCGTAGTAGAGATTGCTTTCTTCGGTCATACGTTCCTCACTTTGGTAAAAATGGATTGGATGTGTTTCAAATGAGTTGAAGGATGGAACGTCCCGAAGGTTTTCTCGAAGACTTTTGCCGTTTTTTCAAACCTTCGGGACGGTGGTTTCAACTGAAATGAAATACACCCAAATGGATTTCTTTCGATTGTACCCAGAAACAAAAAAACAAGCCGGGATGCAAATCCCGGCTTGTTTTTTTGTTGCCTAAACTTGGTAACAGATTTCAATTCACCAAGTTTTATGGTGATGGAGACTGATCTACAGTTCCACCAGGAACTTCATCTCCTGCGATAACCTGTTCATTCAAGTCCGCAGTTGCCGTAGTGGAAAGTTTTGCCCAGTCTATATATTGTGTGCCAGCTGCGGCATCCCGGAAGAAGCCAAAACCAACCTTGCCAGTCTTTAATGTGCTGTCGGCTCCAGACCAAACCAATGTGCCATTGATATAGAACCTCAATGAGCTGCCGACAGCGATTACCTTCAGAGTGTTAAAGCCGTTCGGAACGATTGCCGCGCTGTTTGTCCAGGCCTTTAACGGCGTAATTACACCACCAGAGCTCACTTCGTAGACGGAGAATTGTCCAGTGTTGGTGTATTGGAAATAATACGAAGGCTTCCACCAGTTCGTTGAGACCAGACTGGTAGGATTTCCTCTGATGATGATGCGGTTTGAGCACGTTGTGCAAGTTCCGATGCGCTTCATTCTGACTTCGTAGGTCAGATCGCCATAGGTGCCACTGTATTTTGCTGATGCGCCAGTGTTGGCAAGCCCAGCGCTTCGATAGTAAATGGCACTGGATAAAGCCCAGGCCCCAGTAACCGGTGACCACCCAGCAGTAGAACCGTTGAAAGTGGAGTTGAAGTTACTGCTGATAATCGCGGTACGGAAATTGGCAACCGTGAAGGCGGTGTTGTTAAGCACCAGGTAATTTCTGGCGTTTGCGTTACCCATGGGGGAGCCGCCATAGGTTTTGGCGGAGTTCGACCAGTATTGCAGGCGGGTACAACCTCCACATGCGTCACCATAAGCCATTACCGTCCGCCAACTGGTACCGACGCTTCCGGTCCAATTCACATAGCCATGTCCATAGGCGAATGGGGTGGTAGAAGGATCCACAAAGGTATCATGGCGCGCGCCCTGCAAGTGGCCGAACTCGTGCCCGAAGGAGTAGTAGCCGGTCGCACAACCGTTGTCTGTTACCTGGAAGGCGGTTGAGGCGGTGGCCATAATGCTGGAGGCTAGGCCGCAGTATGCACCGCCATTTGCCACGATCAGGCCGACCATATCCGCCGCGTAGGTATTACGCAGGCTGTGTATGGTGGTGAAGTAGGCGTCAGCAGTACCCATAAAGCGGCTTAAGTCAGTAGACATGTTGGCGGTTTCGGTGTAGGCATATTCCTCCACGTGAACCAGCCTGAGGCGCGGTGTCACGCCGGCATTGGCATAGGCTGTATTGGTCTCGAGCACAGCCAGCACAATCAACGCCTTCATGGCGGCCGTACTGCCTGCCGCGGCGCGGGCGTCGTCTGTGTAGGCGATCATGATATCAATGGTAGCGCCGGAGTCTGCATTGGGGCCAAGGTCTCCCACTTGAAGCACATCGCCTGACGGCGCGTAGGTGGCATTGGGATCATCGTCAATAAGTTGGGAGTGATCGAGCTGTATAACCTTATACAAGCTGTCCGCTGCAAATTTGACTTCATAGACGCCTTCCGGGGAGGCGACATGAGCCATGAATACGCCATCAGATACAACCAGATAGAAGTAGCCCTGTTTTCCCTTAAGCGGCCCGTTCCATGAGGTGGACCAGCGGTCCTTCTTGACAACGTTCACTTTACCTACATAGCTGGTATCAGAGAATAGATTCAAGGTAATTTCAGGCAGGCTGTCCTTGTCGTAGGGATCTCCACTGTCGTTATAGAGGGCCGCGAAGTCCACAGTCAGGAAGCGCGAGCGCAAAACGGAGGGTTCATCCGCGGCATAATCGGCAGGGTTAACATCCGCCGCATCGCCGAACAAGGATGGCGGTCCGCCAGCCTGAACCTGTGTGGCAGACAGGCCGCTGAACGTCAGGGAGAGCATCAAAACGAGGGACAAAAGAATAAGTCTGGTCTGCTTTAGATTTTGTCTAGTCATTGGATTTTCCTTTGTTTAATTTGGTTGGATATACCATTGGTTTTGAACGATTCGTTGTGAGGGTGGTGTAATTTTCGTATCTCTTTATCCTTCACCTCCTGGCAGTTGCTTTTGATCGATCTGGATGACGCGGTACAAGTCATCCTTTACAAAGGTCACTTCGTAAACACCCATTGGGCTTGCAAAGTGGCCGATATAAACACCGCTTGTGTACACCATGCTCAACTCGCTATATTCCACATCCTTGAGGTATCCCACCCATGTGGAGCCGTCTCCCAGTTCTTCGGTTTGCGTGATCACACCGGTATAAACTGTATCCGGAAAGAGGTTGATGGTAATTTCTTCCACTTTCTGCGCCTGCCCGCTTTCATCCAGCAACTGCGAGAGGTCGATCTTTACCAACCGCCAGCGGGAAATATGCGGCTCTGAGGGGAGCTGGAGGGTCGAATCTGCATCCAAAAAAAGCCCGTTGGAGGAAGTGGATAGAGCCATTGCAGGAGTCTCCAAAGGTGAAGCGGCCGGCCCCGCTGTGCCGCAGGCATAAGCCGATACTGCCAGCAGGCATACGCTAAAAACGAGCGCCGAAATTCTCATGAAAACTCCTTTTTAACTTCGTTGCGAAATAGACTTTCTAATCATTTTATAACATATTTTACCCCCGCGTTACATTCCTACAAAGGTACTGATATATTATTGAAATCTAAGGATTCTACAGTTTTGAAAGGGAATCTTTTCGCTCTTTCCTGAAAACAGCATTTTGGTTCGCCATGACGCGGCAGTTCCCCGTATGGATAACTGAGTTGAAGGATGAAACGTCCCGAAGGTTTTCTCGAAGAATTTGGCCGTTTTTTAAACCTTCGGGACGGTTGTTTCAACTGAAATGAAACACACCCTAAGCAGTTCACCCCTTCGGGGGCATAAGCGTAAGGTGAGTGAAAATAAGGATGCACTAAAAGGTTGTAGATGGGGGGCTAAAGCTGCCTGCTGAGAGCATGGAATTCGTTCGGACTGGCGCGCCAGAGTCGGCTTTAGCCGACTTTCACGAACTGCGGCAGGATTTCAGTCCGCCGAAACCGGGCACACCAACAAACTTTGAAGGCTCCCGAAAATAAATACGATCCATCCGTAGGTCACGCTTGCGTGTAACCGTCCCGTTGCAAGCGCGACCTACGTTTTTATCTCTTCAACTCCGCTCAAGGCGGAGAACTACAACGGCTCAAACCTCGCGGTGAAGTGACGGAGTAGCTCGGGGGCGTAGGTGTATTTATAGCCGCGAATCGTGCTTGCGCGGGTTTTGATCTTCTCGAGTGACTCGGCCACATAATCCAAATGACTTTGGGTGTAGGTGCGCCGCGGGATGGCCAGGCGCAGTAATTCGAGTTTCGGGTAATTCCATTGATTCGTTTCAGGGTCGAGGCAGCCGAACATGACCGAGCCAATTTCCACGCCGCGGATGCCGCCTTCGCGATATAGCTCGATAGCGAGTGCCTGTGCGGGGAATTCGTAATTTGGAATGTGCGGGAAGATCGCGCCCGCGTTGACGTAGACGCCATGTCCGCCAGTGGGTTGGAGGGTGGGAATACCCGCGTCGTTTAACTGCTTGGCGAGGTAGGCGGTTTGTCCCAAACGATATGAAAGATAATCTTCGTCCAAGCCTTCGTACAAGCCGACGGCCATTGCGTCGAGGTCGCGGCCAGCGAGTCCGCCGTAGGTGGGGAAGCCTTCACGCAGGATCAACTCGTTCTGCACATTCTGGAACAACGCATCATCGTTCACGCACAGCAAACCGCCGATGTTGACAATGGCATCCTTCTTTGCCGACATGGTCATCCCGTCCGCGAGGGCAAACATTTCATGCGCGATCTCTTTGACGGATTTCTGCCCATAGCCAGGCTCCCGCTGCTTGATGAAGAAGCAGTTCTCAGCGTAGCGTGCGGCGTCGATAAAGAACGGGATTCTGCTCTCGTGGTAGATATCTGCCACGGCTTTGAGATTTTCCATCGAGACGGGTTGTCCGCCTCCCGCATTATTTGTAACGGTGATCATCCCCAAGGGAATTTGCTCACGCCCATACATTTTCACGAAGGCCTTGAGTTTGGCGATATCCATATTGCCCTTGAAGGGATGCGTGTTATCGGGGTCGTGCGCTTCGTCAATGACGAGGTTGGCAGGCCGCCCGCCGCGCGCGCGGATGTTGGCATCGGTCGTGTCGAAGTGCATGTTGCTCGGGACGTACATCCTAGGCTTTACCAAACACGCAGCTAAAATGTTTTCTGCGGCGCGTCCCTGATGGGTTGGGGCGAAATGTTTGAAGCCGAAAATATCTTCGACAGCCACTTTCAAACGATGGAAGGAGCGCGCGCCTGCATAGGACTCGTCGCCGCGCATGATAGCCGCCCATTGCTCGGAGCTCATCGCGCCTGTGCCTGAGTCGGTCAGCAGGTCGATGAACATGTCTTCGGCTTTCATCAGGAAGAGGTTGTAGCCTGCTTCCTTCAACGCCTTTTCTCTTTCTGCGGGTGGAATGAGGTGGATGGCTTCTGTTACTTTAATACGAA
Organism: Anaerolineales bacterium; assembly: GCA_919902735.1. Taxonomy (GTDB): domain Bacteria; phylum Chloroflexota; class Anaerolineae; order Anaerolineales; family Villigracilaceae; genus Villigracilis. Next base: position 31,439 of record CAKKRM010000154.1, read on the forward strand.
ACGGTTCGGGGGGGTACGTGCTAGTCATTTGGTCTCCTTGAAATTTGAGTATGCGTCAAATTTTGGGTAGCGAGCCTGGCGTATTCCCCTTTACAGCCATTCGGTCTCCAATGACGGGGTGATTTTACAACCAAAAGACAAAAACCTCCGAAGTCTTTAAGACTTCGGAGGTTTTGGAGAATATCGGCGTTTGAATAAATCCGGTGGTCGAGTAGACGCGAGCGTACTTTGCGAGCGTCGTATCGAGACCACCAGTAACCACCATACCCCTGTTGGTCTCGGTACGAGCGAGAAGAATGCTTCGATAAACTCAGCACATCGCACTCGCTCTACTCGACCAACGGCTTGTTCTCGACCAACGGGTTTTTCTTAAAATTCTTCTTCGCCAACGCAGGGAGTAAATCTGTCCCGCCGTTTATCAATGCCTCGCGTTTTGCCCTGCTCCAGTTTTGGACTTGCTTCTCGCGGTTGAAGGCGTCTACGACGCGGTCATATTCTTCGCTGTAGACAAGTTCGACGGGTAATCTTCTCGATGTATATTTTGCGCCGACACCTTCTTGATGTTGAGATAAACGCAACTCCAGGTTTTTTGTCGAGCCGACATAATACGAACCATCCACGCATTTGAGAATATACATCCATGTCATAATTCTTGTTCCTTGTCATCCTCGGTGGTCGAGTAGATGCGAGCGTTCTTTGCGAGCATCGTACCGAGACCACCAGTGATTGAGAATATTCTTGTCACTTGTTGGTTTCGATACGACGGCGGAAGATCACCGCCGCCTACTCGACCAATGGATTGCTTTTGTAATTTAAATTTTCACCATACCTCGGTGGTCGAGTAGCCCTGAGCGTACTTTGCGAAGGGCGTATCGAGACCACAAGTGATTGAGAATACTCTTGTCACCTGTTGGTCTCGGTACGTCCCGCGAAAAACATGCGGGACTACTCGACCAACGAGTTTTCAATTTCTTTGAGCGTTTCCTGCGCTTACTGCAAATCTGGATGACGCAGGCGCGTGAAAATCTCGACGGCGCGGGGGTAGGGCAAATCGGAGATTTGCCTGCACAAGTCAGAGACTTGCGCTACGCGCTTCGATTTCTGCCAGCGTTTCCTGCGCTGATTGCAAATATGGTGAACGCAGGCGCGTGTAAATCTCGACGGCGCGGCGGGAGAGGGATAGGGCTTCCTGCAGCGCAAGCTTGAAGCTTGCGGTACTGCCGCTTTGTTTGAGCAGGGCTTTGGCGATGCGGTGACAATCGCTGGCAATTAACTCCTGACGCCCGACTTTTTCAGCCAGCGCGAGGGCTTCGCGGGCGAGGGACTCGGCTTCTGCCCACTGCTCGCGGTCGAGGGCGAGTTCCGCCAGGTTGCCTGTAATCTCAGCAACGCCTTCTTTATAGTTATTTTTCTTTGCAATGCGCAGGGCTTCACGGAAATCGCGCTCGGCGGCAGGGTAATCTTTGTTTGCGTGTTCCGCTTCTGCTAAGTCGTTCAGCGAGATAGCAACATCTAGGCTTTCGGGGGAGATGGAGCGGCGGATTTCCAGCGCTTCACGGTGGGCGGCGATGGCGGCGGAGTAGTCTTTGTTCAGTTTGTGACCGAGTCCGCGCAGTTGGATGGCAATCGCTTTGTTGCGCGGAGTGCTGTTCTGCCAGTGTTCGGTGGCGCGGGCGGCGCACGCCAGCACTTCATCGGGTTGGTTGCGGAAGTAATAAATCATCCCTGTGCGAAATGCGTTCCAACCCGCATTCTCTTTATCATCGGCAGCGAGGGCGCGCGTTTCGGCTTGTTCTGAAAACCACAACCAATCATCCCATCTGCCTGTGAAGTTGAGAAATTGGTAAAGTTCGCTGGACACGGTGTGTAAACGATCACTGTCGCCTGTCAGCAAGCGCGGCAGGGCGGCGGAGATAAAGCCCCAATCGGCATCCAGCATTGGGAATTTTTCGTAGTCTTTGCTTCCGCCACCGTATTGCATGACGAGGGCGTAGGCGCGGTCGGTGAGGGCGTCGCCTGTTTGGGTCACGGCTTCGGGGCGGAGGGTGCGAATGAATTTCGCTGTCAGCGGGGGTAAAAGGAAAGTGCGAGATTCGAGATTAGAGATTAGGATCGAGCGATCGGTTAAATCTTCGAGGGCAGTTTCGGCTTGTCGTTCGGGCAGGGCGGTCATGTCTGCGATCCACTGGAGTTTGGCGGGCAGGCTGAAATACGTCAGCGCGGCGAGGACTTTCGTCTCGTCGGCGGTGAAGGTCTCCAGCAGGTCGCCGAAGATGTATTCGAGCGGGTCGTTTCCTTTGGGGGCTTTGTCAATGAAGGCGCAGGCTTCGGCGATGGTGCGGCACTGCGAGCCTTCGCGCCCCAACTGTCCCGCGATCCAGCGGATGAAGAGCGGGTTGCCGTGGGTGATGGCATAAAGGGAGTCACGTTCTTGTTGTGATGTGCGATTTAAGCGCGTGTTGCGTGTTGCGAGTTCATTCACCAGTTGCAGGGCTTCGTCGCGGGCGAGGCGGTCGAGGCGCACGATGCGCGCGTCCACGTCGGTGCGGCGGCGGGAGGTGACGATGGCTTTGTTCCCTTCGGGCAGGCGCGAGAGGAATTGGAACAGGCGCGTCCGCTCGTCTTCGGGCAGGGTTTCTAAATTGTCGAAGATGATCAGCGCCTTCTTGCCCGCCAGCGCGAGGCGCAATTCGTTGGGACGCTCATCGGGCGCGAGTTTTTCGAGTCCGTCTGCGCCCAATTCCTTGCCCAGTTCGTCCAGCATGGCGAGGTAGGTTGGGCGGGTGAAGTCGGTCAGTTTGGCTTCGCCGTCCGCGTTCAGTTCGCGCACTTTGGCGGTGATGAAGATTTTGCGCTCGAAGAGTTCGGCGGGCGCATCATGCGCGGCTTTGATGGCGAGGGCGGTCTTGCCGATGCCGCCAGGTCCGTCAATGAGTGCGCCCCAGGTGCGGGATTCGGAGGAGAGGGCGGAGGCGATGATTTTGAGTTCGTCCGCGCGTCCGAAGAAGTAGGGTTGGGTGGGGAGGGTGTTGCCTGTGGGCTTGGCAGATTGGAGATTAGAGATTGGAGATTAGAGATTGGAGATTGGAGATTGGGAGTTGGGATGTTCGGAGAGATAATGTCCAACAGACGAAGCAACGTTGTTTGCCAGATTGTCGGGGGTGGTGAAAAATTCAACGGGTTGTTTTTTGACTTTGCTCAAAAAGGCATCGAGTTTGGCTTTCTTATCATGCTCCCAATTTTTTTGATGCCAGATGAAATCATCATCAACTATAAATCCAAAGATGGGCTTTCCAAGTTTTTTCGCGTGGTCGAATTCCTGTTCGGTGATGGAGATGTCTTTGCCATCGGGGATATATCCGTAACGATGGGCGTATATGCCAACGAATAGGTCGCTTTCTTCCACTTCATCCAAACATGCTTTAGTTGAATCTTCAGGGCGCGCACCGAAGGCTTCCATCCAGATGACGTGCAAGCCTAGCTGTTCCAGCGCGTCATGCGCGGCTTTGCGGTGTTCGATTAGGTCAATGTAAGTGGAGGAGAGGAAGACTTTCATGGAATGTCATTGTGGGTTTTGGGGCGTACCGTCCACGAATGATTCACGAATGCACGAATTGGCTGATGGTTGTATTCGAATATTCGAGGTCTCATTCGTGGATGGTTCCTGGTTCATCGTGCGCGGCTTCGCCCCCTACGGGGATGATACGATGCTCGGTCAAGTCAACGTAGGTGGAGCTGAGACGTTGCCCTGAGCCTGTCGAAGGGAAGATTTTCATGTTTGCCTCGTTTGGTTTTCCCGAATGGCATTTTCTCAATTCTACAACCAAATCACCTGATGCGGAATGAAAAGCCACACCCTCCGCATGGCTGTAGCAAAGTCAGGAAAATCTTAGCGCGAAATACGCGAAATTGGCGAATGGACGCGAAAAAGGAAAAATTCGCGCTCTTTCGCTTTTTTCGCGGCGTTCGCGTTAAAACGACGCCATGAATTCAGAACCACGTCAAGCGACTTTGCAACAACCATAACACTCTCCGTCAATATGGCGGTTGCGTTCTGTTTTTCGGGGGGTATAATTGACCAATCGTAACCGCACCACCTCTGCAAGCCATCCCACTTTAAAGGATTTGCATGTGACTACAATCTTCTTTGCTACAGACATTCACGGTTCGGATATTTGTTGGAGCAAGTTTCTCAATGCGGGGAAGTTCTACGGCGCGGATCAGTTGATCCTCGGCGGCGATATGACGGGCAAGGCGGTGGTGCCGTTTGTGCATCAGGGCGGCAGTAATTACCGCATCACTTTACTTGAACAGGTGTTTGATACTACGAACGACGACGAACTGCAGGATATTGTCAAACGTGTCCGCAGCCGTGGTTATTATCCCTACATGACCAACCCAGATGAAATTGCCGAATTGGAACAAAATCCAGACCGTGTCAGCGGGATATTTCTTGCCGAAGCGCTCAAGGTCGTCCAGCAGTGGATGGACCTGGCGGATAAAAAACTGGAAGGCACCGATATGAAACTCTACTGCTGTCCGGGCAACGATGACATGGATGAAGTGGACGAGATCGTTCGGGCGAGCCGCAGCGTGGTTCTGGCCGAAGGACAGGTGACTACCCTGAAGAGCGGCCACGAAATGATCGCCTCCGGCTGGAGCAACAGAACTCCCTGGGATACGCACCGTGAAGAAGACGAGGACCAGCTCAAAGTCAGGTATGAAGCGATGACGTCCCAATTGAAAGACCCGCACAATGCCATTTTCAACATCCATGTGCCGCCTTATAAATCCCAACTGGATGAAGCTCCCGAATTGGATAAGGATTTACGTCCCATTTTAGCGGGCAATTCCTTAAAGCCTGTTGGTTCCACCGCGCTGCGTGAAGCGATAGAAATGACCCAGCCGCTGCTTGGCCTGCATGGGCACATCCACGAAGGACGCGGCGTTTCAAGAATTGGAAAAACTCTTTGCGTCAACCCGGGTTCCATGTATGAGCAGGGAACTTTGCTTGGCGCAATTGTAAAACTTGGCAGGAAAAAAATCGAAGATTACGTTTTGACGACAGGTTAACGGCGAATTGCCAATTATCGTTTACGCTCGTGTGATTGGTAATTCGTAAATAAAAACCATAAAGAGGAGAGAATTATGAGCAACTTGTTTGTCCGTAAGGCGACTGGCATGGTCCGTTCGTGGTCAGTCTTCGACGCATTTATTTATGCGTTCTTTTCCATCAATATTGTGACATTGGGATTCTACAGTTTCAGCCAGATGTATTTCTTTGGCGGCGGCATGATCAATTCATTGGTCTTGAGCGCCATCTTTTTGATCTTTGAGATCATCGTATATGCCTCCCTGATCGCGGTTATGCCGCGCTCGGGCGGCGATTACGTCTGGATGACACGCATCTTTGGCGGAGGCATTGGCTTCATCCTTGCCATTACAGGTTGGTGGTTCACCCTTTGGTTGTGGACTCCCATCTATGGCGACATGCTGCGCCAATTTGTTATCACCCCATTGCTTGGCGTGTTGGGGCAGCAAAGCCTGGCGTTGTGGTTCTCCGGCAAGGGCACTCCGTTGTTTGTCAGCACGTTGATCGCAATTGGTTTCGTATCTGTCGTGATTGCAATGGGTATGAAAACCTATGCCCGCGTTCAAAAGTATTCGTTCTATGCTGGAATGCTTGGCTTGTTGATCGTGCTCGTCCTGCTCTTCACCGGGTCTCCCGATGCTTTCAAGGCTGGCTACAATGCAAATGCAACTGCCTTGTTTGGCTCCCAGCCTGGCGCTTATGATGCGACTATAACAGCAGGGACGGATGCAGGCGCGGGCACGCCTCTCACTGGCGGCACGCTCAATCTGGTTTTCCTCACTCTTCCGTGGCTGGTGTTCTTTAATTTGTGGCCCAACTGGGGCGCGACTCTTTATGGCGAAGTGCGCGGCGCGACAGATTACAAGCGCAATTTCTCAGGCATGGCCTGGGCGCTTGGATCGGTGACTGTGCTTGGCATCATCTTCTTCCTCGGTGTTGCGAAAACCATCGGCTGGGATTTCTACATGCAATCCAATGGCGCATGGTGGAATTATGCCTGGGCCTATGTCACAGATAAACCGCCATTGCCCATCTGGCCCTATCCTGCCTTGCTCGCGGTTTTCCTTACTACGAACCGCTTCGTTCAAATCCTTGTTGTGGTTTTGATGAGCTTCTGGTGGTTCGGCTGGGCAGGTACCTTGTTCCTTTCCTCGACCCGTGTGATCTTCGCCGCCGCGTTTGACCGCCTGCTCCCCGAGAAGGTTGCTGAATTGAATAAAAATGGAACACCCATCAACGCCATGTTGTTGATGGTGATTCCCGCCATACTGGTTTCCTACCTGTATGCTTATAACGTAGGCGCTGCCGCGGATGGCACGGGCGGTTTCTATACGATAACCCTTGCCGCCACACAAGGGATTGCGATCATGTACTTCGGCACTGCCATTGCCGCAATTGTTCTGCCTTACAAGAAAAAGGAACTCTTCGAGGCTTCCCCAATTGCCCAAATGAAAGTATTTGGAATTCCGCTCATCACCGTTGCAGGCCTGGTCTTCGGCGGCTTCCTCGCCTTCCTTCTCGTGGAATGGATGTTTGATCCCTGGCTCAACACAGGCGGCGAAGGCGCGGGTTTGTACGGCATCAGCTTCAAAAATACAAATTCCATTATCTTCCTGCTGGTATGCTATGGCTTGTCCGCCTCCATCTATTACGGCTTCAAATCCTACCGCCAAAAGGGCGGTATCGACATGGACAAAGTCCAGACCGAAATTCCTGTAGAATAGTAGTATCAAGTATGGGTGACAGTCACCTTCAAGGTGACTGTCACCTTTTGATTTGGGAGCCGCGTATGTCTGTGATCGAAGAAGTGGTTGCAAAGGTGGACGACTGGAAAGGAAGAGATGTGTCCATCCAGCATCTTTCGGGCGGGTTGACGAACACGAATTACAAAGTCACTGTGGATGGAAAACCATTTTTTATCCGCGTGCCGGGCGAAGGCACGGAACTGCTGGCAATTGACCGCAACAACGAATATCACAGCGCCAAAGCTGCCGCGCAGGCGGGCGTTGGGCCGAAAGTTTTGTATCATTTTCCCGAATACCATGTGATGATTCTGGAATTCCTGAACGGCGTTACCATGTCTAAGGATTCACTGAACGCGCCCGGAATGCCAAAGCGGATGGCTGAATCGATCCAGCGACTCCACGCTGGAGAACGCCTCTTACTTGACTTCAACATGTTCCGCCTCACGGAGTATTACCTCCGCCTTTGCAAAGAGCGGGGCATCAAAACTCCCGATGGCTATCTCGAAAGGATGAGAATCGTCGAAGAGATCGAAAAAGCAATGTCTGTGAAACCGCTGGCAACTGTCCCCTGTAACAACGATCTCCTCGCCGAAAATTACATCGACGACGGCAGGCAGCTTTGGCTGATCGACTACGAATACAGCGGCAATAACGACCCGACCTTTGAGTTGGGCAATACCTGTCAGGAAATGCAGTTCAACGACGTTCAAATTGCAGAAGTCTGCGCGGCGTATTTCGGTGAAGCCTCTGCCCATAAGATCGCGCGCATGAAGTTAAACATGATCATGTCTGACGTGGGTTGGGGATTGTGGGCCGCCATTCAAGCCAATATATCCACCATCGAATTTGATTTTTGGGGTTGGGCCATCGAACGCTGGGGCAGGGCCGTGGAAAAAATGGATTCGGCGGAATTTCCCCTCTGGCTAAAAGATGTACAGGCATCGTAAATGGAAACGCATCAGACCGAAATATTCAATGAAATGCGCCGCCTGATCGAGGCGGGGGACGCAAAAAATATCCAACTCCGCGCCATCGGCGGGCTGGCAGTTCAGGCGCACAACAAAACCAATCATCCGCTTTTTGTGCGCGAATTCGCCGACCTGGATTTTGTCGTAGCCAGCAAACAGCGCCGCGATTTTGAAGCCTTCATGCCCGAAGTCGGCTATTTGCCGAATAAGAAATTCAACATCATGAACGGCGACCAGCGACAAATTTATTATCACGAAACCACCGAAATGAAAGTGGATATCTTCGTCGGGGATTTTGAAATGTGCCACAAAATTCCCCTTGAAAATCGCCTGACCGCCGACCCCATCACCATCCCGCTGGCCGAGTTGTTGTTGTCCAAAGCGCAGATCGTCGAACTCAACCGCAAAGACGCGCTTGATCTTACGTCCGTTTTGTTGAATAATGAAACTGGCGATGGCGATAACGAAACCATCAACCTGAAAGTCCTTGCCCAGTTATGCAGCCAGGATTGGGGCTTGTACAAAACTACATCCATCAATTTGGGGCGCGTGGCAGACCTTGTCCACGAAAAAGATATCAGCCTTACACAAACCGAGCGCGACCTCGTCATGAGCCGCATTCAAGCAATTCAAAAAACATTTGAAGAAATGCCAAAGCCCATCGCCTGGCAATTGCGCGACCGCGTCGGCACCCGCGTCAAATGGTACATTGAGGTTGAAGAAGTAACTCGATGAAAAATAGAGTTCGGCTTTTTCTTGCCATTCTGATTCTTGGAATTTCAATATCCCTTTTGCTTTGGGGATATTGGCCCAACCCTCGTGAAGTGATGGATAGGGACATCCCGCCTGCGGAGATGCAGTTGCCAACTCCCACCTCGCTTCATCTTTATATTTCGACTGCGCTCAATACAAGTCTGTTGCCTGTTTCATGACCTGCAAACATTTTTCTCCCCGAATCATTTCCCTGCTCGCCGCCGCGCTGACGATTATTTTCGCCAACTATGCCTGCGCGGTTGCCGCCTCGCCTGTAGCCGAGTCTCCCGCAGACTCAGGTGTAGAACCCGCTGCAACCTTTGTTGTTCCGCAAGCCACTCAGGCTGCATCCACAGCGGAGACACAACCCGCCATCCCAGAGACTCGCCGCCTCACATTGGAATACCCGCCCAAAATGAAAGCGGGCGCGGAAAGCGACGTGATCCGCCTGATACTTGAAGTGGATGAGCAGGGCAACATCACTCCCACGGCGCAGGTGCAGGGGAATGTGATTGCTGGCGAAGTGATTCAAATCCCCAATTTATATGAAACGCATACAGTCACTGCCGAAGCCCGCATTGACATGGCAGGCATGGACATTCAACCGCCCGGCGCGGTTTTCGAGCCGATGGCGCCTGGCCAGTCTGTGAAATTTTTCTGGAGCATTCGCCCGCAGGAGACGGGGGTGTATCGCGGCACGGTCTGGCTGCATTTGGTGTTTGTGGACCGTATCAGCGGGGAAGAAAGCCGAATGGCAATATCAGCCCAAGTCGTAGAGATCGAGGCGGTGGACTTCTTTGGATTCTCCGTCAACCTGGCGAGGACTTCCGGCGTGGTCGGCTCTGTCGTTGGTGGCATCGTCGGCTTCCCGTTTTTGGAGGATATTGTCAAGTTTTTGTTTAAAAAGAAAAAACGGTAGCGCGACATTAATGTTGCGGCACGGGGGAAAATATGACGAATATCACCTAAAAAATTGACATGCTTTACGGGGAGGCCGTTTGTTCTGTATGGTACAATTTGCGAAGTTGTTGTAATAAATTTCACGACGGAGTACTTATAATGAACGAGTGGTTGTATGTAGCGTTGTTTATTGTTGTCGGGATGATCATCCCCATCGGCGCGATCGCGGCAGGCTTTATCTTCGGACCCAAAAAGCCAAACCCCATTAAACAATCAACTTATGAATGCGGAATTGAACCAGTCGGCGAGGCTTGGATTCAGTTCAAGGCGCAGTATTACATTTTTGCGCTGGTCTTCCTTGTCTTTGACGTGGAGGCTGTTTTCCTTTTTCCGTGGGCTGTAAAACTTGGGCAGTTGGGTTTGTATGCGGTGATGGAAGGTATTGTCTTTGTAGGCATCCTCGTTGTTGGCCTGGTGTATACCTGGCGCAAGGGAATGTTGGAATGGGTGTAATTTTCAAATAAATAAAAGAGAAGGCTGATAGGATTTATCCTTTCAGCCTTTTCTTTGTGTAATAAGGAAAAATCCCCTCATACCTACGGGCACTTTCCCCAGCCCTTCCCCCGAAGGGAAAGGGAGTTCCCTCTTCCTTCGGGACATCGTGCCCGCAGGGTAGAGGGTTAGGGTGAGGGCAAAACAGGAGCGATTTATGAATTTTTGGAATGACCCATTAAAAGTCGCCGCGGCTTGGCTGGAAGGAATCTTCACTGGCTGGGGCATGGACGCTGTCCTTGCTCATGTGCTGGTGGTCTTCCTCGGCGTATTTCTGCTCATCACAATCTTGATGGTGCTGGATATCTTCCTGGTGTGGATCGAGCGCAAGGTGGTGGCTCGCTTCCAGGACCGTATCGGTCCCAACCGTGTCGGCCCGTATGGTTTGATTCAGCCGTTTGCAGACATTATCAAACTCATCATTAAAGAAGACACAACTCCAGATGGCGCAGACAAGGTGGTCTATAACCTTGCGCCCATCCTCTCGATGATGTCCGTGCTCATTCTGTGGGCGGTTGTGCCGCTGGCCCCCGTCATGCTCGGCATTGACTTGAATGTTGGCGTTTTATTCCTGATCGCGGCAGGCGCCATTGGCACACTCTCCATTATTATGGCAGGCTGGTCATCGAACAATAAATTTGCGATGATCGGCGGTTTCCGTCAGGTGGCGGTGATGGTGGCCTTTGAAGTTCCCATGCTTGCCATGCTGATGATCCCAACCATTTTTGCGGGTTCAATGAATATGAACGCCATCATCGAAGCGCAGAATGTCTGGTTCTTCTTTATTTCTCCGCTCGCCGCGTTGATCTTTTTGATCGCCGCAATTGCCGAGTTGGGACGCGCTCCCTTCGATCTCGCGGAAGGTGAATCCGAATTGGTGGCTGGTTTCAATATCGAGTATTCAGGTATGAAGTTCGGCATGTTCTACGCGGGTGAGTTGCTGCACGCTTTCACCTTCGGCGGCTTTTGGGCAATTTTATTCTTTGGTGGATACCGCTTCTTTGGCTTGGAACAGGTCAGCCCCTTCCTCGCCATCCTGATTTTGGTTATCAAAGCCATGCTCGGGTACTGGGTCATCATGTGGGTCAAGTACACCATGATGCGCATCCGTATCGATCAGATGCTTGGATTCAACTGGAAATTCCTGACCCCGCTTTCCTTTGCTCTTGTGCTTGTAACCGCGTTGATGAATACGCTTCTGCGCGGCGCGGATAGCTGGCTCTTTGTCACGGGCATGTTTCTGTCTAACGTAGTCGTCGGCTGGATCGCGCTGGAAATCGCGCGTTCGGTGGCTCGCAAGGAACGTGAACGTGTGGAAGGCGTGAAGGCCGTGGAGGCTCATCACTAAAAATTCTCATTATGTCTTTGCGAGGAGGGCACTTGCTCTTCCCGACGAAGCAATCCTGCGCTATTTAGGAGACTGCTTCGGCTAAGAACAAGAGCGCCTCGCAGCGACATTTAGAAATGGAAATCTTATGACAGCAGAACAAATTATTTTTCTGATCGTTGCCCTCTTCACCCTCGGCTCTGCGCTGATGGTGGTGACGACGCGCAACTTGATCCACGCGGCGCTTTGGCTGGTCGCCACCCTGTTTGGTGTGGCAGTCATTTACGCGCTGTTGAACGCAGGCTTTATGGCGGTGGTGCAGGTGGTGGTGTACATCGGGGCGATTGCCATCCTCTTCATTTTTGCGGTGATGCTCACCCGCAAGGACTTGCGCGACAACACTCCCCAAACGAATAAGAACTGGTGGGCTGGCGCGCTTATCGCAGTGTTGACCTTTGCAGGACTCGTTTTTACGCTTCAGGGTTGGAGCGGCTTCTCGAAGACAGCATCAGCCGTCCCGTTAGGCTTTGATGCGATCAGTCAGCTTGGCGAACAGTTGACATCGCCCACGGCCTACGTCCTGCCGTTTGAAGTTGCGTCCGTCCTTCTGCTGGCGGCATTGGTGGGCGCGGTCTACGTCGCGTTCAATAAAAAGTAGGAGGCGCAGATGATCCCTCTTTCCTGGTATCTCATTCTTGCGGCGGCATTGTTCGGTATTGGTTTGTTCGGCGTGCTGGTGCGCAGGAACGCGGTTGCGATTTTGCTTGGCGTTGAATTGATGCTCAATGCTGTGAACATCAACCTCGTGGCTTTCTGGCGCTACGGTGACGTGACATTGATGGCTGGACAGGTTTTTGCCATCATCGTGTTCGCGGTTGCCGCTGCCGAAGTGTCCGTGGGGCTGGCTCTTGTCATTTCTGTCTATCGCAGGCGCAATACTGTGGTTGCAGATGAACTCGATTTGTTGAAGTGGTAGGGACGCATGACTCATGAATTTGTAACAAGTTTAGTTTGGCTAATTCCCTTGCCACCCCTTTTAGCTTTTGCTCTTATTGTGTTGTTTACCAATAAGAACAAGGCTCTAAGCCATACGGTGGCAATCAGCGCGGCCTTCCTCTCGTGGTTGGGCGCCATGATCGTATTTTGGAACGCAGTCAAGACCGAGCATTTTGGCGAACACCCGTTTGCATCTGCGGTCAACTGGCTTCCAACGGGTGAGACTTGGTTGAAGATCGGCGTGTTGATCGACCCGCTCTCTGCCGCGGTGTTGTTCTTCGTGGCGTGGACGGTGTTGATGATCTTCATTTATAGCGTTGGTTACCATAATTACGGTCAACCCACTGGCGATCACGATCATGCAGGCCTGCCTCCGCATGGCGCAACCGTGACGGATGACCTCGGGCACAAGAACACTGTCCTTTCGATTGAGCCGATGTACTCGCGCTTCTTCGCATTTATCGGCCTGTTCGCCTTCGGCATGTACACCCTCGTAGTTTCGGATAACCTGCTCACTCTCTTTGTGGGTTGGGAAATCATGGGTTTATGCTCATACCTGCTGATCGGCTTCTGGTATGCCAAGCCATCCGCACGTAACGCGGCAGTCAAAGCCTTCATGACCACACGCATCGGC
>CAKKRM010000155.1 GCA_919902735.1 Anaerolineales bacterium
AAATATCTCAAGGTCTTCGTCGCCAACGGTTATTTCGATCTCGGCACGCCTTACTTCGCCACCGAATACACCTTCGACCATCTCGGCCTTGATGCCTCGCTCCGCAAGAACATCAGCATGGGCTATTACGAAGCAGGCCATATGATGTACGTCCACATGCCTTCACTCAAAGCATTGAAGAAGGACCTCACGAAATTTATCAAGGACGCGAGTTAAGAAGCAATGTCATGCTGAGCGTAGCGAAGCATCTCTGAGATTATCAAAGAGACTCTTCGCTGCGCTCAGAGAATCATGGAATTTATGAACCTAGACGACCTCGACCTCTTCAAAAAAATAGACACCCAAAACATGCTTACCCAAATTGACGGCCTGCCGAGTCAATTACAAAGCGCATGGGAATTGGGACAGAATCAAACGCTGCCAGCTTTTGCCGACATCCAAAACATCATCATCGCTGGGATGGGAGACTCCGCGCTCGCCGCCGAACTGACAGTTGCTTCTGTTTCCTCGACCATTCGACTCCCCGTAACAGTCCACCGCGGCTACGGCCTGCCCGCTTTTGCAAACGACAAACAAACTTTAGTCATCTGCATTTCACACTCAGGAAATTCCGAAGAAGTATTGGATGCTTTTGAAGCCGCGCAAAAAAATAAATGCAGCTTGCTTGTCATCTCCACAGGCGGTGAGTTGACCAAACGCGCATCCGAAAAAAATATCCCCATCTGGAAGGTTGATTACAAAGGCATGGATACCACAGCCATCGCCTTCCCCTTTGCATTGCTGCTTGCCCTGCTCTCCCGCCTCGGTCTCATCCCTGACCCTGCAAAAGATGTAGCCGAAGCCATCGCCATGATGAAACGCTCGCAACAGCACATCGTCGCAGATGTGATCGCCGCAAAGAATCCTGCCAAGCGTTACGCAGGTCAATTGGTGGGACGTTGGGTCACGTTTGTTGGAACAGAAACTCTCGCCCCCGTTGCGCGAAGATGGAAGACGCAGATCAACCAGCTCGCCAAAGCGGGCGCGAACTTTGAGATCATCCCCGAAGCCACACACAACACCCTCATCGCCACCATCAACCCAAACCCAACCCTCAACGCCCACACCATGACCCTCTTCATGCGCGCGCCGAGTGACCATCCACGCAACCGCCTGCGCTCCGACTTGATGCGCCAAGCCTTCATGCTCGAAGCACTGAACACGGACGTGATTGACGCGCGCGGCGAATCAATCATCGCTCATTTGTGGACGTTGATTATCTTTGGTGATTACATGGCTTATTATCTCGCCATGGCGTATGGCGCTGATCCCTCTGAGGAAAACGCATTCTTGAATTTCAAGGATACTTTGGCAGGAAGCCCGTAGGCCACGCTTGAAGCGTGACAAGAGTTATTCCATACACTGTCACGTTGCAAACGTGACCTACTCCCCCCAGTCTATTACTTCGGGGGAGGTTTGTTTCCAGCGCCTTTTTTGATCACTTCGACCCACAGGGAGCAGGCTAATTCGTAGCCAATGAGGTGGTCGTGCGTTTTCATCTTCAAGCGCAGGGGACCTTTGAACGGCGCGCAACTCAACAAATGAAATGCAACGCCCGGCACCAGACCGAGTTCGCCGATGTAGGTTAGTTTTTCAAGGTCATGGGTGCGGACGCGGCTGATGACACACTCTGAACCGGAGGGGATTTCGATCAGGGGCATGTCATCCACGCGCGGCATGACGCCGTCTTTGGAAGGGATCGGCTCGCCATGCGGACAGCGGGTGGGATACTCTGCTAGTTCGTCCATGCGGTCTTCGAGCTTGTCGTTGATGCCGCGCTCAAAGGTATCCGCCAGTTCGTGGGCAGTTGCCCAATCATATTTCATCACCTTGACGAGAAAGACTTCGGTCAGGCGGTGGCGGCGCAGGGAGGGCATGGCGATCTGTTCGCCTGCAGGGGTAAGCGCCACGCCGCGATAGGGTTCATGCGCGAGGTAGCCATGCGTTTGCAATCGTTTCACCATACTGGCAGTTGCCTGCGCTGACGATTCAATATGCAAACTCAGGGTCGAAAGCGGCACTTGCTCATGATCCTGCTGTAAACGATAGATTTCCGCAGCGTATCGCTGCATTGCGGGGCTGGCGTTCATTCGAGGGGAAACTCCGAAAAATCTTCAATCAGGTTAAAAACTGTTCACAATTCGATTTAGATAAATTTTAATACAAATATCTAGATTATTCAGTTGGCGGTGATTATACTACGCCGCATAAGTAACAGACAAAGGTAATCTCCTTTGTCTGCTCAAATCAATTTCAAGGAGATTTTTCGATGCAAACCAGTAAGAAACTATTTATCCTGCTTATCGCCGCGCTTGTGCTGTCAGCTTGTGGCGCTCCGTCGGTAACTGAACCAGCCTCCCCCGTAGTCACTGAGGCGCCTGTCGTCACGGAAGAAGCGGCTGTCACAGAAGTCCCAGCCGCGGTTGTGGAAGGCGATCTCGTCATCTATTCGGGCCGCTCGGAACAGCTCATCCAGCCTGTGTTGGATGCGTTTCAGGCGAAGTATCCTGACGTGAAAATTTTGCTCAAGTCTGGGCAGAACAGCGCGCTGGCGAATGCGTTGATCGAAGAGCAGTCGAACCCGCAGGCGGATGTGTTCATCACCACGGAAATTTTCACGGTGCAGAGCATGTACCAGCAGGGAATTTTCCAATCGTACCGCCCTGCCGCCGCGGATGAATTGCCCGCGGAATTCATTGGCCCCGAAGATAGCTGGGTTGGAATCACCTGCCGCGCGCGAGTCATCATGTACAATACAGAACTCGTCAGCGCAGAGGAAGCGCCCACTTCCATTTTTGACCTGACCGACTCGAAGTGGAAGGGGCAGATCGCCGCGGCAGGTTCGACCAATGGCGGAATGCAGGCGCAGATCGCCGCGATGAGTCAACTGTTGGGCGAGGAAGCCACACAGGAATGGCTGATGGGCATGATCGCAAATGAAGTGACTTTCTTTGGCGGCCACACGGATGTGCGCAAGGCCGTCGGCGCGGGTGAGTTCAAGATCGGTTTGGTCAATCACTATTATTATTATTTGGAACTGGCGGAAGGCAGCCCCGTTGGCGTGATCTTCCCCGACCAGGGTGATGGCGAAATTGGTTTGATCACGAATGCAACTGCGGCTGGCATTGTGAAAGGCGCGAAGAACGTCCCCGCCGCGCAGGCCTTCATTGACTTTTTGCTCTCGCCCGAAGGCCAGCAATTGTTTGCCGAATTGAATTACGAATATCCGCTGATCCCCGCTGTGGCTTTGCACCCTGAAGTGCTGTCGTTGGATGAGTACCGCCTCGCGGATGTGAACGTGGCTGATGCCGCTCTCAACCTTGACGCGACTCTCAACCTGATGGAAGCGGTCGGCCTCCCGTAACCCTCACCCTAGCCCTCTCCCGAAGGGAGAGGGGACTCCCTTCCCCTTCGGGGGAAGGGTTGGGGAAAGTGCCCGTTAGGGTATGAGGGAGCGTTTCTGGAGCTTTATGCAACGCTGGAAAACTTTCCTGCACATCCCCAAACACATTAACATCAGCCCCCGGCTTTTACTGGCCGCGGGGCTGGTGGCTTTGTTTGTGGCAATTCCGCT
>CAKKRM010000156.1 GCA_919902735.1 Anaerolineales bacterium
TTGGACGGCTTCGCCGTCCCCGCCCCAGCGCAGGTAACGCAAACCGTTAGGCGCTTCGTCGAAATCAAAGAAGGGTAATACTAAAATATGCAACAAGAGCAAAATCTGAATCCACAAAAAGCGAAGCCAAAATACTGGATTATTATCGTCGGTATTATTACAGCGATTATTTGTTTATGCGTTGCAGGCATTGGTGCTTTCAACCTTTATTCAGACTTACAACAAAATCAGTATGTAGGCAAACCCACCCCCATACCAGACCAAATGTATGTAGAATTAAGAACTGCCGCACTTCACAGAAAAGCATCCGAACTTGGGCTTGATGTAGAGCCAAATAGTAATCAGCCTTATGGCATTGTCATGGATTGGAACATAGGACAGGCAACATCTACGATTGTGTCTTTTGCAACAGGTGACGCTAGCATGTATTACAGTACTGGCGGTGGTTGGCTTGGTGGTTTTGGTGTTGAAAAAGTAAGTAGCGCATCCAAAGAATTTGTAATTGTCGCTGGTGAATATGTTGATAAATTAAATAAGGTTTCTGACTACCCTATGCCGCCTGTTGGATTTATGCGATTCTACATAATCACACCACAAGGAGTATATGGTTCGGGTGATATTGATAATGATAAACTTATGAAGGATGGCGTTGACTTCTCTGCATTGAATGACGCAGCGCAATATCTCATCTTTGAAATATCACAAGTGCCGCAAAAATAAACCGCGCCTAACAAAGCGTGCACCCGACGTGTGGGAGTCTGCGCGATTTACAAGCATTTTTCTGGCTTCGGGCTTTTTCTACATCTCAAACATTGTCCACGCCCACCCACACGCGGGTAACGCAAACCGTTGGGCGTCCCCTTGCAAAACAAGATGAAGATTGAAGAAATAACAATATTGCATTAGCCTCTTCAATATAAGGATTTACTCATGGCATTCGACTTCAATTCACTCGACCACGCCTTTTTTATGCGTGAGGCTATAAAAGAAGCAGAATTAGCTATGCAAACGGGAGAACGTCCAATCGGCGCAGTAATTGTGCATCATGGCAAAATTGTGGGACGTGGAAAAGCAGAACATTTGGAAAAACATAGCCGTCTTGCTCACGCCGAGTTAAATGCTCTCCTTGCAACAGCATCAAGCCTCTATGATTATCCGCACGACAACGGAGTTATTTACACTACTCTTGAACCATGCGAAATGTGTTTGGGCGCGATTGTCATGAGCGATGTTGTTAACCATGTTGTTTTTTCTTTGGCGGATAACTGGATAAACCCAAAACCTATGTTTGAAATTCCTCATGTTCGCCGTCATATCTACAACTACATTGGCGGCATTCTTGAAGAAGAAAGTGCTACACTTTGGGAAAAATGTCGTCCCGATGAGTTACTATTAATTCGAGAAGGTCACAAATAGTGAGTTTCAAAACAAAAAACGCCCAACAAAGCGTGCACCTGACGCTGGGGAGTCTGCGGCAATCTCAAGCAGTTTCCTACGCCTTATCATTTTTCCAGTTGGACGGCTTCGCCGTCCCCGCCCCAGCGCAGGTAACGCAAACCGTTGGGTTGCTTGTCCTTTGGAATAAAAATTCAAAATGACAAAAAAAAGAGCGAGAATAAGAAGTACAAATGATAAACCCCGTGAGCAGGGCAAATTAGAATTGCCCAAAAATCAAAATACTGCCGCACTCGAACAAACTGTCAAACCTCGAACCCTTTCCCGTCTTAAGCGGCAGGGCATTGAATCCGTAAGGGAAAAAATAAACAATATTCGTGTGTTAATAGTGCTAGCTGCTCCAGCTATATTTCTATGCTATAGAATTTATTCAACTTTTGTCAGCGACAACCATACTCAACAACTAGACTGGGTAATTAATGCACAATCACTTGCAATTGGTATAAACGTTATGTTGCTTTCGTATATCGTAATAAATCGCGCGATTCCAAATTCATCGGTTGAGGCTCGTAAGTCTACTGCTTTTGCTTCAGCAGTCTTAGGGATCATAACTACTTTTTACCTTAATTTTTTACAGTATGATTATCTTATTTTATTCTCAAAATACCTGAAGTCAGTATTTTTTTCATTTTTCAGCGATTGGCTTAACTACATTTTTGGCAACATCATCTCTTGGGCAATCTCTGGGGTAGTTGGCAATCTTTTCTATGATGTAATGCTAAAAATTCTAAAGGGGAAAGGTGAGGATGAACATAAAAAAATTGATTAATAATATTGTACGCATTGGCGCTGAGCCAAAAATAACAAAACTGGACGATGAGCGTTTTGGCAAGTTACGTTTTTTGGTGATTGTCAAAAATTAAGTTGTGTGCAAAAATCTTGTCATCCTGGCGGTGGT
Organism: Anaerolineales bacterium; assembly: GCA_919902735.1. Lineage (GTDB taxonomy): Bacteria > Chloroflexota > Anaerolineae > Anaerolineales > Villigracilaceae > Villigracilis. The sequence goes on from CAKKRM010000156.1 coordinate 2,354, forward strand.
ATTTTTTCAGCCAGCGAGTCTTCAAGCTCAACCGCACCCAACAAAGCATGCACCCGACGTGTGGGAGTCTGCGCGGTTTACAAGCATTTTTCTGGCTTCGGGCTTTTCCTACATCTCAAACATTGTCCACGCCCACCCACACGCGGGTAACGCAAACCGTTAGGCAGCTTGTAAAAGGATAAAAAATATGTTGGTTGAATGTACGACTTGCGAAGCATTTGTTGATGGTGAAGTACTCGCCAATTACACTCGTTGGGACGAGGGTTCTGGCATGGCAGGAGTATATAGTTTCCTAAAATGTCCAAGATGCTCTGAGCCTTTCGTCGTACTACAAATGGATGATGGGATGGGTCCTGATAATTGGAGTGAACCATATCGGTTATATCCACCGACAGAAATGGGTGTAAGTCTTGCAATTCCAAGTTCTCTCCGCTCTGCTTATGGTGAAGCACGCTCTTGTTTTAGAATAAAGGCGTATACAGCAACAGCTATCATGTGTAGAAAGACACTTGAGGGAATCGCAGACGAAAGCAAAATTACCTCGCGCAATCTTGTAACTGCTCTAAAAGAGATGAAGGATAAAGGAATAATTGAAAACAGGCTTTATGAATGGGCTGATGCACTAAGAATCTCAGGCAATGAAGCCGCTCACGGCGTTAACTCACAAATATCGCGAGAGGACGCAAGAGACATTTTAGAATTCACTCATGCCTTACTGGAATATGTTTTTACTTTTCAAGAAAAGTTTGAGCAGTTTAAACAACGTAAAAGCAATCCTAGAACCGCTGCCTAACAAAGCGTGCACCCGACGCTGGGGATTCTGGCGCGATTCCAAGCATTTTTCTACGCCTCAGCATTTTCCCAGTCGGACGGCGTTCCGCCGCCCGCCCCAGCGCGGGTAACGCAAACCGTTGGGCTGTCCCTTCGGTGCAAGTAATCAATCTTCGACAGAATAGGAATCGCTGAGAAATGGTTCAACCAATTACTCTTGATGAATTCGAAAACTTGGTAATTCGTCATTTCGGATTTTTGGAGAAAGATTTCGATTTCTTGTTCAAGCGAATCACAAACGATTCGTATCGTGCCGAATCTTCTAGTGCAATCATACATATTTATCTTGAGTATGGTGTTAACTTGATTGTCGAGATTGAGTCTGCGGGAGAAGCAGCAAGTCAATTACGACGACAGAATATAATTCCTGAAACCATAACTCTCCTTTCAGTTTGCCAATACTACGACCTGAACACAAAAGTTATAGAAGAACCGAATTCAAAATATGATGTTCGGTTGGAGATGGAAAGACAAGCCAATTTGTTGAAAAAGCATTGCCAGAAAATATTAAAAGGGGATTTTTCCGATTGGTCTGAAATTGAGAAATATTTGAAGCAAAAGACATATCATGTAACTGATTAATAGCAACAGCCCAACAAAGCATGCACCCGACGCTGGGGATTCTGGCGCGATTCCAAGCATTTTTCTACGCCTTATCCTTTTCCCAGTCGGACGGCGTTCCGCCACCCGCCCCAGCGCGGGTAACGCCAACCGTTAGACCGCAAGTTTTTCTTTTGAAAACAGTGTCACTTGTTAAATGTGGT
>CAKKRM010000157.1 GCA_919902735.1 Anaerolineales bacterium
CATTTTCTACCTTCGTCATTGCGAGGAGGGCGTACTTTGCCCGACGAAGCAATCCCAGTGGATAGGCGGAGACTGCTTCGTTCCTCGCAGTGACGAAGCTACGCCTTCAAAAACCTCTTTGCTGTCTCGACCAACATGGCTGTGCCAATCGGCAAAGCCCTTTCATCCAAATCGAACTTGGGATGATGGAGCAGGTAATCTTCATGTCCCTTTTTTTGCACGCCTATGGTGTACATTGCGCCAGGAGCGTGTGCCATGAAAGAGCCGAAATCTTCCGCGCCCAGCGACTTGTGCATTTCCTGCACGTTTTCTGCGCCCAACAAATCCTTGCCCGCTTCCTCCATGACCTTCGAGACAAATTCATCATTGATCATGGGCGGCGCGCCAATTTCGATCTTGAGTTCGTAATCGCCGCCAAGCGCTTTAGCTACTTCAAAAGCACGCTTCATTTCGTCGTGGATTTGCTTCTGGGTCTCGGAGGTCGTGAAGCGCATCGTCCCCGTGATCTTGATGCTGTCGGGGATGACGTTTTCCGTAAAGCCGCCGTGAATCGAACCAATGCTGACGACTGCTGGCGCGAACGGGTCGAGCCTGCGTGAGACGATTCCATTCAACGCGATGATCACATGTGCCAGAAGGAAGAACGGGTCAACCGTTGTGTGCGGATATGCGCCGTGTCCGCCTTTGCCTTGGATCGTAGCAAACCAGGAATCCACACCGCCTGAGCATGGGCCTGCGTTTATCGCAATCGTGCCGACGGGCTGGGTTGGGTCTACGTGCTGTGCAATGACATAGTCCACGCCTTCCATTGCGCCTTCTTCAGACATACGGACTGCGCCGCTTTTGCCTTCTTCATCCGCAGTCTCTTCGGATGGCTGGAAGAGGAAGCGGATGCGCCCATTCAGTTTTTCATTCGCAAGAAGTCGCGCCGCACCGAGCGCCATGGCGGTATGAGAGTCGTGTCCGCAAGCGTGCATTTTATTTTCAATGGTGGATTTGAAATCAGTATCGTTTAACTCCTGCAATGGCAGCGCATCCATATCCGCGCGGATGGCAACCATTTTGCCGCCTTCGCCAATATCCGCAACGACGCCAGTCTTTCCAACGCCGCGCGTGACGCGATATCCCATCTTTTCCAGTTCATCCGCCACAATCCCAGCCGTGCGGTGGACGTCAAATCCAATTTCGGGGTGCATGTGAAAATCGCGCCGCCATTCGATCAATTCTTCCGTAATTGCATGTGCCTGTTTTAACATATTTTTTCCTTTTCACTCTTCACTTTTACTGATAACTGATTACTGATTACTCTTCACTCTTCACTTACTTCTTCTTCACCATCTCTTTTTCAGCCGCCGCCATAATTCTATCAAGTTCCTTCTCCTGCTGCGGTTCCAGCGGCGGGACCTGATGCTCGCGCAGAATTCTTTCAGCTTCATCTGTGGCGTAATCGGCCATTTGTTTTCTTCCCAGCTTATCTTCCCAGGTTTCCCAGGAATTGCGCTCTGCGAGTTTTGTAAGCGCCAGTTCGCCAGCGCGTAAATGTTTGAGTGTGTGTTTTTGCCCAAGATAATTGCGCGTGCCGTCCATAACATTGCCGATGATCTCAACTGCAAGGTGTTCCACGTCCGCAGAGAGACCAGTGCGCAGCCGCATGATGCTTCCAATAAGTTCATTGTCCAATACCATTTGAGCGTAGGAGCCCATTACGCCTGCTTCCATTTCTCCAATGCCAGAGAGTTCATCCGCACCAGCCAGTGCAGGGATGGTGGCATTCAGTCCGCGCTCGAATGCGCTTTGGGCGTCGAGGGTGTGTGCGTTCGTTGAAAACCCATACACATTGACACTGAACCCGTAAAAATGTCCGAGTTGAACCGTGCCAGCCGAGGACATGCCAAGTTCCACGCCGCCCCAGATCAATCCCGTGCGCGGTTCCAACATCCCAAGTCTGCCGCAATAAACAACGCCACAGCCAGGGTTGACGATTTGCGCGAGAACCAGCAGGGCAAGAGTCTCCGCGCTTTGTTGAACGAGGCTGCCCGTGATCGTCATCGGTGATGTGGCGCCGCCAGTGGGGGCGGGGAGGTTCGCGCAAATCACGCCTGCTTTTGCCATTTCCACAATGGCCGCCGCAGCGGGCTCGTGAATGGTGAGCGGGCTGACGGGTGAAAGCGAAAGTGTCAATTCCTCTGGCGGCGTGCCGACCACTTGCGCCATTTCCACTGCGTATTTCACTTCGTCTGCAAATTGGATGCCAGGTCCCTGAATGGGCTTGGTGGTGTACGGCAGGCAATGCCGATACATAAAAAGCGACATCAACTCGCCGGGCACATCCTGCGGCGTGAAGAATGGAGTGACCGTATGCGCGTTGGGTAGGGCATCGAGCAAACGGGTTGCATCGATTACATCTTTGTCGGTGGCCGCGCGGCGTGTGCCTGTTCTCGCGTCGAACACATCCCGCGCACCGCCGAGGTTATGGAAATATAAATTGCCGCCGCCCAATTCATTTACCGTTCCATTGCGCCCGCGAATCTTTGGGCGTTTGCCTGCCTTTCCAATACAATCCATCACCAGGTCGGCGGGCATACAGACGCGATTTCCTTTCAGCGTGCATCCCGCGCCAAGCAAAATATCCAGGCTTGGTTTGTGCGTCCAGATAATTCCCACTTCACTCATGATGTGAAGCGTGGCTTCGTGCATGGCTTTCACTTCATCGTCCGATAAAAACTTCAACCTCTCCATATTAAGCTCCTCTGCCGATTCACTGCCCACTGTTCACTGCTCACTGTTCACTAATCACCCCAACACCTTCGCCAAAAACTCCACACGCTTCACTTCCGAATCAATCACATTCTCCACATCCAAAAATGAATGGCCTTCCCCTACATACAAGAGCAATTCAACTTCCCTGCCCAATTCAACCAGTTTATCACGCGCATCGATTGATTCAGACGCGGGGCAGCGCGGGTCATTTGCGCCGCAGATCATTTGCACTGGCGCGTTGATTTTATCCAAAAAGAAATACGGCGAACGCGCGATCCATAATTCCTTGTTGTCTTCAGGGTCGCCCATGTTTTCGATGTTCCAGTGCTGTAAGTCTTCGCGTGAATTTTTATGGGATTTGATCCAGTTCAAGAACGGCACAACCGCCGAGCCAACCGCGAACAATTCTGGGTAGCCTGTCATGCAGGTCATCGTCAAATACCCACCGTGGCTTCGGCCTGTGACCCCGATTTTATTTTTTTCAGCAAGGCCATTCTCAATTAAATATTTCACGCCCGCCGCGCAATCGTCATTATCAACGCCGCCCATATCGTAGCGGCTCGCGTTCTGCCATTTTTTGCCATAGCCCGTCGAGCCACGATAATTCGGCGCAAGCACCGTCCAGCCTTGCGAAGCCATGTAACTCAATTCAGGGTTCCATGAAAATTGCAAATGCCAGTTTGGCCCGCCGTGAATATAAACCACCGCGCATTTACTTTCCTTTGCGCGGTACAACAACGCGGGCGCTTGCGCGCCATCCTTGCTCGCGTACCAAATTTCTTCGGGTTGAATAAAATTCAATTTATCTTCCAAAGAATTCGTCAATTGCACAGCCGCGCCATCTTCAAGATTTATCTTCCAAAGATCGGGCGGGCGATTAACATCTTCATAAAGAATTACAACACTATTGGATGTGAACTGCGGAAAAGCATGGATGCCCGCCCCAACCTTTACCTGCTTAACCGCAGCGCCTCTTTCCTTAAACTGGAAGCTGGTCTGTGCCCCCTCAGAATGCACCCACCCGATTAATTCCCCGCTCCGCGACCATGCAGGCTGCGTATCATCCCCAACGGATTCATTGACCCAGGTGATCTCTTTTGACTCGACGTTGAACAATCCAATGTCATGCCACTCCTCATTTTCGCCAGAGAATGCCAGGAATTTAGAATCAGGCGACCATGCAGGTTGCTGCCCGTTCAATACCTGACCATTGATCTTGAGTTGTATTGTGTGAACCCGTTCACCCTTGCGCGGACGATTGATCGGCATCACATAAATACTTCTGTCACTCGCCGTAGACTCCGCCTCGATGGCGATCCACTGACCATCCGGTGACCAGGCCACGTCCCAGCAGGGGTGGAATACATTTTTTATCATTCGGCCCGGTGTGCCGTCAACGGGGAGCAGGTGCAATGCAAATTGACCGTGCTTATCTGAAAGCGCCGCCAGCATTTTCCCATCAGGCGACCATGTAATATTTGGCTGGTGAGCGTAAGCAATTTGGGGCGTCAGGTCTGTTGTAGCGCTGGTCTTGAAATCGTGGATGACAATATGATAAGACTCACTGCCATCCAAATCCAATGCGAAGGCGAGCATGGATCCATCAGGCGAAAACTGCGGCGAGAATTTCGCGCCTCGTAAACCAGTCTCTAATTCTCTAGTCTCTTCGCCCTTAATCTCCCACAATTCCCATCCCCCTGTCTTATTCCATGAAAATACAATTCTTTGCCCATCGGGCGAAATATCAAAACGCAAGCCGCTGTCCACATGCGGAACGCGCAGGAGTTGGGGGAGGGAGGGTGTGCTATGCAAATTTAAAATTCTCGATCATCGGTAAGTTTTTCATTCCCGCTTTTTTGGCGAGAGTCAAAACAAAAGCGTGAAGTTCTGCCTCTTTGGCAGGATCAAGCTCAGGGCGGAGATAAGAGGCGAGGATTTCCGTCACGCGGATTCTTGCGCGGGCGAAGGTATCCAGCGAACCTGATTCCTTCCAGCCGCGCATCGAGTCACGGTCTATCACTTTGCCTGGCATGTGCTGTTCTTTTTGGAAGAGCTGCATGGTGATGCGTTGTTTGAGGAAGTCGCCGCCTTTGAAGTTGACGCCTTCATAGAAACCTGTGGCGAGCGTTTCGGTGTGGACCATCATACCTTGTAACATGCGCTTTGCCATGGCGATGCCTTCCGCGTCAATGACGAGTTTTTCAGGGCTGTGGCAAAGCAGCGAATCAACCATGCCTGAGCCAGAGATCATGTTGATGCCGCTCAACGCGCCGATCATTGCGCCCATGCCGCTTTCGAGACCCGCTTGCATATCCAAAATTTTTGATTCGGTCGAGCCGAGATAGGCGTGTGTGGGCAAGCCAAGCGATTTGCCAACCTGGGCGTAGGATGAACCGATCATCGCGGTTTCCACGGAGCCAAATGGCGTGCCGCCTTTACGCATGTCAAATGTGGATGCCGCGCCGCCCCACACGATGGGCGAACCCGCGCGCGCAAGTTGATGAATTGTAATGCCCGATAAACATTCTGCCGCGTGTTGTGTGACCGCGCCAAGCAATGTCACTGGGGCCGCCGCGCCCGCCAATGGCATGGATACGATTTCAGCGGGTACGCCCGCGCGCGCCAGTGTGATGAGGTTGCCCGCGCCAAAGTTTGACCAGATCAACGGCGGCGATGGGCAGGCATCAAATATGGCGCGCGGATGTTCGCGTAAATTTTCGCGCCCGCCCGCGAAGATGGCCAGCATGTCGATCATGTGATGCACGGTGGTGTTGGTGAACGCGCCCGTGACGATGGGCTTCTTTGAAAACAGCATGACCAGATACAAACGATACAGGTCGTGCAATTCCTTTGGCACATCGTCACACACCACCGCTGTGGATTGCGCGTCATATTGCGGCAGGCTTTCAGCAACTTTAATAATGCGGATCAGGTCTGCGGTTTCAGCGGTCTTGTGTTCAAGCGTCTCTGGGATGAGGACGCAGATGCCAGAGGAGCCTGGGTCGAAGTGAACTGCATCGCCTCCATACTGGACCTTGGGGTTGCCCTCGTAATCGTAAAGATAAAACTGGCTGGGAACGGTTTTCAGCGCGTTCCTGGCGATCTGCTCGGGAATGCGGACAACCATCGTCTCTTCGTTTACTTGTGCGCCTGCATCCGCGAGCAGTTGCCTCGCTTCCGCATTTTGCACTTTGATGCCAGGCTTGAGCATCAGTTGATAGGCTTCGTCGAGGATGCGCGCGATCAACTCATCGTTTAACAGGGACAATTTGGGTTGCATGGGTCACCTTTAAATTTCAGAATTCAGAACCGTGAATTCAATTCTCTTTGGCGAAGAAATGCGAATAAAAGTTGAAGGTTGCAGGTTACAAGTTTATTGCGCGAAAAACGTGCAGCCTTTCAACCTTCAACTTGTAACGCTTATTTCTCGACCGACTTGATGATTCTGTCAAACTCCCTGCTGATATTTTCATCGAGCGGGTCAGGTTGGTGTTCTTTCAATGTCTTACGCGCTCTGGCAACTGCCCAATCACGCGCGTCGTCTTTTTTCGTTTCCCATTCGGAGTACGGGCGTCTATCCATGAATTGCGGCATGAACAATTCGCGCATGTGGTTGCGGGTGTGTTTTTGACCAAGATAATGACTTCCAGGGCCGACTGCCGCAATTACATCGAGAGCAAGAGTCTCGTCATTGACTTCGATGCCCTGCATCATTTTATGGACGATGGAGAAAATCTCGCAATCCATCATCATCTCTGCGAAAGACCAGATGCGGCTGCCGTGCAGGAATCCGCACCCCAACAGCATATCAGACATGACCACGCTCGCCATAAAACTGGACATGGCGCCTTCGAGACCCGCCTGCCAGTTTGGTTCTTTTGCGCCTGTGGCGAACGCTCCCATGGAAAGCGGTATGTTGTAAAAGTCTGCGAGCGCATTGGTTGCTGCGCCGAAGAGGAAATCCTCAGGGCCGCCGCCAGTATATGCGCCCGTGCGCAGGTCGGATGCGGTTTGTGCCGCGGCGTAAAAGACGGGCGCGCCAGGGAATGCAAGTTGTAAAAGAGCCGTTCCTGCAATCACTTCTGCATTGCCAACTGTGAGATTGCCAGCCATGGTGGTGGGGCCTGTTGTAGCACAGGCTGCCATGGTCATAAACCCAGTTGGAATGCCAACTTCCGCAGCGAGTAATGCGGCATCCAAACTTCCGCCGTCATGCCCGAGTGGGGGAGCGGTGCATTGCATCAGTGAGAGCACAGGCCGCTGGCGGAGTTTATCTTTTCCGCCAACGATCAGCGCCGCCATTTCAATTGCGGCTTTGGCTTCCTCCACGCTGTAAATAGATTCGGTTTGTACGTGTTTGGTGGAGTTTTCCCAAACAGCTTTGATCTCATGCAATCCGCGCGCTTCGGCAGGTGTATCCTGCGCGGAGACGGGAACCCAGTGAAAGGCAACTTCCTCGGTTGCATCGGCGATGCGGGCAATGTCGCGCACATCCTGCAAGCATGAGGTGCGCTTTTCGCCAGTGTGGATGTCGATCACTTCCACGCCGCAGCCGTCCGTGCCGAGGTGGACGTGGTTGCCGTCGAGCTGTAAATCCTGTTGCGGGTCGCGCGCCGCGAGTTTATACGCGGGCGGGGCTTTCTTTAGCGCATCTTCGATAAGCTGTGGTTTGACTCGCACGATCTTCTTTTCATGGTCTACATCCGCGCCATTGGCTGCCCATATTTCAAGCGCGCGTTTGGATGGAAATCTCACGCCCACTTTTTCGATGATCTGCAACGTGGCTTCGTGAATCTTTTTTACTTCGTCTTGCGTCAACACTTCCAATTTTAGTTTTGGATTGCTGATGGTCTTTATATTTTTAGAAGACATAAGCCCTCCCGAGGCAGGATGTCTCTCTTACTCTCTCTGGTTGCATTCATGTCATTGCGAGGAGCGCTCTTGCTCTTCGCGACGAAGCAATCTCCTAATGTGCGTCAAGATTGCTTCGCAAAGTACGCTCGCAATGACAAACTACTGATCTGCCTTGCCCATCAATTCCTTCGCCACTTTCACCGCGCCGACAGCGTCTTCAGAGTAGCCGTCTGCTTTTATTTTTTGGAACCAATCGCGGGTGATGGGCGCGCCGCCAACCATCACTTTGATGCGCGGGCGCAAGCCTTCCTTATCCAGTTCTTCGATCACTTCACGCTGACGCACCATGGTGGTGGTCAACAAGGCGCTCATGCCGATGATATGAGCGTCAATTTCAAGCGCCTTGCCGATGATCTTTTCGGCGGGCTGGTCCACGCCGAGGTCGGTCACTTCAAAGCCAGAGGCGCTGAGCATTGTGCCAACAAGAGTCTTGCCGATCTCGTGGATGTCGCCTTCAACCGTGGCGAGCACAACCCGTCCCATGGTTTCGCGGGCTTCGCCCAGCTTGAGCAACTCAGGTTCCAGCACGGCAACGGCGGCCTTCATCGCCTCGCCTGCCATTACCAGTTCAGGCAGGAACGCTTCACCCAAACCAAACTGATCGCCGATGTAATTTACGCCGACCACAAATCCTTTTGTAATCGTCTCCAGCGGGTGCATATTCAATTCGATGGATTTTTTAGCAAGTTCGATGGCTATATCTGACTCGCCGTCAATAATGCTTTGCGCCATCTGTTTATATAGTTCTTCCGACATACTGCCTCCTGGTTACTTTGTTTTTTTGATCAAGGGCCCGAACAACTTTAAATTGATGGGTTACCCTGCATCTTCTTGTTGTTAGGGTACAAGTGAGATACCTGCTTTTCCTGCTCGCGAAGCAGGTTGGATGGAATGTCACGATATTTCTCCAGCCACCTGCCAGATTCCATTACATGCTCCAGCGATACCTTCACGGCCTGGTCTGCGTCCCTTTTTTTGAGCGCTTCCAAAATGGCCGTGTGATCATCGTGAGTCTGTGCCACACTGCCGGAAACCAGTTCAGGCTGGCGATATAACGCTTCATAGAGCAGCCAGTCGGGAAACGCATTCGATACGATTGTATACATTTGAATCAACAAACTGTTTCCCGAGGCTTCAGCGATCGAAGCATGGAACTCGCGGCTGAGCTGTCGTTCGGCGGGCATTTCACTGAGTTCAACATGCCTGTCCATTTCATCCATGATCGCTTGCAGTTTGGAGATTTGCCCTTCCGTAATATTCATTGCCGCCTCGCGCGTGATCATCGCCTCCAGCATGAGACGCAGCCCGTACGCTTCCACAACCTCCCTCGCGGAAACCTCCCGCACACGCACGCCTCGATAAGGCACGCGCTCTGCCAGTCCTTTCGCAACCAGTAAATCCAACGCTTCCCGCACAGGGGTCATGCTCACGCCCATCTGGCTGGCAATATCCTCTTGCCGCAGCCAGTCGCCTGGCCCGTACTTGCCCGCGATGATCTGGCGATGCAGCGCATCGTAAATTTCATCTTTCAATGGTTTGTGGGTGAGTTCTTTTTCTGCTATTGACGCCATGATTATATATTATATATAATCACCCCTAATTTCGGAAGTGCCTCGTGTCACGAAAAATGTCATCGGTTATATAATGCCCGTGACGGGTATACTGAATAAATTGGAGACTTCATGTCTGAAATTGATCTCACCCCGCTAAAACCTGCGCTTGAAAAATATATTCCGCTTGGCCGTTCTGGTCTTTTGCCCGCGCTTCACGCCGCGCAAAAAATTTATGGCTGGCTGTCCGAATCCGTTGCTTCTGAAATTGCAAAAAACCTGAAAGTCCCGCTCGCGGATGTACATGGGGTGATCGAGTTTTATTCCATGTTTTACAACAAGCCTATTGGCAAAAAAATCATTCGCGTGTGTACCGATCAGGCTTGCGCGCTCAAAGGCGGGGATGGACTCCTTGACCACCTCAGCCATCATTACGATGTAAAACCGCGTCAAACGACCGAAGACCTGTCTCTAACCATCGAGCAGAGTCCATGCCTTGGGCTTTGCGAACTCGCCCCAGCAGTGTGGACGATGGACGATGGACGATGGACGATAGGCGATGGCACGAAAGAAGCATATCGCCCATCGTCCATCGTCTATGGGCCAATCCGCGAGTTGACAAAAAATTGCGGAAGCGGCACAACCTCCCTAAAAAAATACGGTGAATACACGGCCTTGCAAAAAGCCCTGCAAATGAAACCCGAAGACGTGGTTGCAGAGATCAAAGCCTCAGGTCTGGTAGGACGCGGCGGCGCGGCATTTCCAACAGGCGTCAAATGGGAAGGCGCGGCGAAAGCGCAGGCAGATCAAAAATATGTAATCTGCAATGCAGACGAATCCGAGCCTGGCACGTTCAAGGATCGCATTCTGCTCTTGGATGATCCGCATCGCACCATCGAGGGGATGTGTATCGCCGCGTATGCGATTGGTGCAAACAAGGGGTACATTTACATTCGTGGAGAATATCCCTACATCGTGCCAGTTCTCGAAGCAGCCTTGAAAGAAGCGAAGAGCGCAGGGTATCTTGGAGAATTGTTCGATATTGAAATTCGCGTCGGCGCGGGCGCCTACATTTGCGGCGAGGAGACTGCGCTGTTCGAATCCATCGAAGGCAAGCGCGGATTCCCGCGTGTGAAGCCGCCCTTCCCAACGACGAATGGTTTGTTCGAAAAGCCGACTGTCATTAATAATGTGGAAACGCTTTGCAACGTCCCGCTGATACTCTCCAAAGGTTCGCTTGCATATCGCAAGCTCGGCACAGAGAAATCGCCAGGGCCAAAATTATTCTGTGTCTCTGGCGATGTGAACAAGCCAGGCCTGTATGAAACTCCATTTGGCGTCACCCTGCGCGACCTGTTGGAGATGGCAGGCGGCCCTTCGACTTCGCTCAGGGCGAAAAAGAAAAAACTCCAATCGGTTTTATTCGGCGGCGCGGCGGGCGCGTTTGCCACCTCCGAACATCTCGATGTAAAAATGACCTTTGAAGATTTGCGCGCCGTGGGGCTGCCGCTTGGTTCCGGCGTGGTAATGGTCTTCGACGAAACCCGCGACATGCGCGACGTGTTGAAAAGGCTCGGAAAATTCTTTGCGCACGAATCCTGCGGCAAATGCTATCCCTGCCAGATGGGCACGCAGCGCCAGATGGAAATATTGAACCGCGTGGCCGCAGGCAATACACTTTCTGAAGACTTCATTCGTTTGCAGGATGTCGGTTGGACGATGACGGATGCCTCCCTGTGCGGACTGGGTCAAACTGCCGCGAGTGCGGTATTGTCCGCGATGAAGTTGTGGCCGGAACTTTTTGTCGAAGGTCGAAGGTTAAAGGTTGAAAGTCAGAAAGTATCGGAAGTGTCTAAAGTGTCAAAGGTTTCAAAAACGAAATCGAAAGCGGTAAAGAAGGTTACGAAAACAACGGCGACGAAAAGCAAGAAAACAACAACCAGGAAAAAATAATTTTGACTTTTGACAAACTACAGGTGAATTCATGACAGCCACATTTTTAATGGACGGAAAAGAAATCACAATCGAAGACGGCAAAACCCTGCTCGACGCCGCGCGTGAAAATGGCATTGACATCCCCACCATCTGCTTCCACGAAGCGACCACGGCCAATGCTCTTTGTAGAATTTGTGTCGTGGAAGTGGAGGGGCAGAGAGTGCTCCAGCCTGCTTGCATCGTCAAAGCGGCGACCAGCATGAAGGTCCAGACCAGAAGCGAGAAGGTCGTTCGCGCACGCAGAACGATCCTGGAGATGCTTGCTTCCACAATGGATTTGTCGGAAGCGACCGACATCCAGCAAATGATGTACGAGTACGGCGCATCCACCAGCCGTTTCCCCGATGCCGAACGCCGCGAGTCGGAAGTGATAGACGACAACCCAATGTATATCCGCGATTACTCGAAGTGCCTGTTGTGCTGGCGCTGCGTGCAAGTCTGCGCGGAAGACGCGCAATATACCTTCGCGATCAATTTCGATGGGCGCGGGTATGAAACACAGATCGGCACATTCTTTGATAAACGCATCCCTGAGACCACATGTGTTTTATGCGGACAATGCGCGGCGGTTTGCCCGACAGGCGCGTTGAAGCCGAAGCGCGAATATTTATTGGAACAGGGCATGAGCCCGAATGAAATTAGTGTCTTGAATACGAGTAGAAAGCAGAGAAAGGTTAAAGGTTGAAAGTTGCATGTTAAGGTACTGCTTTCAACCTTTAACTTGCAACCTTCAAACGATTTGGAGGAACGATGATTAAAGCTGACCGGGTTGTCACGTCAACTTGTCCGTATTGCGGCGTGGGCTGTACGTTACAGTTACACGTCAAAGATGATTTCATTTTCAAAGTGACCTCGCCGTTTGACTCACCCGTCAATCACGGTAACTTGTGCGTGAAGGGACGCTTTGGCTACGACTATGTCTATCATCCGAAGCGGGTCACGACTCCTCTTGTGCGGCGATATTTGCTGGAACGAAAACCAAAGCCAGAGAGTAGAGAACAGAGATTTGAGACGAGTAAGGAAACCAGTCATCTAGTCTCTAATCCACTAGTCTCTCTCTGGGATTGGGTCGAAACCGATTGGGATACCGCGCTGAACATCGTCGCCGATAACCTTGCCCGCATCTACAAACGCGACGGCTCGGACGCGATGGCAGTTTATGCCTGCGCCAAAGCCACCAACGAAGATAATTATCTTTTACAAAAAATGTACCGCGCAATTTTCCGCACCAATAATGTGGATCATTGCACGCGCCTGTGCCATGCGGGTTCGGTGGTTGCGTTGCAGCAAGCCACTGGTTCTTCCGCAATGAGCAACACCGCATCCCAGGTGATTCAAAATGATGTTTTCATTGTGACGGGTTCTAATACCACCGAAAATCACCCGATCATTTCATTGCAAATGAAAGAGGCTGTGCGGCAATATGGGGCCAGGATGATCGTGATTGATCCGCGCAGAATTGAACTCGTAGATTTTGCCGAGATGTGGCTTCCGCTTAAACCCGGCACGAATGTGCCAGTATTCTCTGCCATGGCGCAGGTCATTGTGAAAGAGGATTTGGTCAATCACGAGTTTATTCAAAATCGCACCGAGGGCTTCAATGATTTTATCGAGTCGCTGGATAAATTTACGCCTGAATATGCCGAGGAAATTTCGGGCGTGCCTGCCGAAGATATTCGCAAAGCCGCGCGGTTGTATGCCAACGCGGAGAAAGCCGCCATCTATTGGGGCATGGGCATCTCGCAGCTTTCACATGGCACGGCCAGCGCGCTTGCGTTAATTAATCTTGCGTTTCTCACGGGCCACATCGGGCGCGAAGGCACGGGGCTGAATCCCTTGCGCGGACAAAACAATGTGCAGGGCGCGAGCGATATGGGTTGTATGCCGTTTCACTATCCCGGCTACATGCGCGTGGATAATGATGATAACGCCGCAAAATGGGAAAAGGCATGGAACATTGAATCAGGCGGCCTTTCGCGCAAACTTGGTTTAACCACCACTGAAATTTTGAGTCACGCCCACGAAGGCGGAGTTCGCGCGCTGTATATCATGGGCGAGAACCCGATGATGTCTGAGCCGAATCTAAATGAAACACGCAAGCACATGCAGCAGCT
>CAKKRM010000158.1 GCA_919902735.1 Anaerolineales bacterium
CCATCGGGTCCATTTCTTTATAGAGATAATGGATCGCCCATCCGCGCCCGCCGAGGTAATCGCGCGCGATCTTTGGGTCAACGTCTTCCTGCGTTACTTTTTTGGTGGTGAGATTTACTCGTAGGATTTTGAGGTGCCAGCCGTACATAATCTCTCCTTGAGTTGAAGGTTAAAAGTCACAAGTCCACAGGTCGAAGGTTAAAAGCCTTTTCCTTCGTGACCCTTTGTAGTAAAAAAAATCATCCACCGGCAATCGCAGAAAATGCGGTGACCATATCGCCTTCTTCGAGCGGCGTGTTCATATCAACGGTTAAACCGTTCAGCACGATCACACTTTCATCGTCGAGCGGAATGTCAAATCGCGAGATCGCATCGTAAACCGTTGTCCCGTCTGGGACATCCAACTCGACCACCCCATTTTTTGCTTCGGGCGGAAGAACTTCACGGTAGTTGGCGATCAGTTTGACGCGGATCATCATTTGTGGATTCTAGCACGAAAGAGGATAAAATAATCGGCATGAAAAGACAAATTCCCTATCACGGCTGGTGTTTCGTATGCGGACCTGAAAACCCGCGCGGTATTGGCATTACCATGTTTGTCGACGATGACGGCGTCCTGACATCGGAATTCACTTTGAATGAAACTCATCAGGGTCCGCCCGGGCACACGCACGGCGGCGCATCCGCGGCAATATTGGATGAAGTCATGGGATTGGTGGTCTGGGCGGCGGGGCATAAAGTTGTGGCGGCGAATATTGACATCAACTATCGCAGGCCGCTCCCCCTGCATCAACCACTTCTCGCGGAGGCGCGCATCACCCAGATTGGCGAAAGAAAAATCATCAGCGTGGGAGAAATCAAATTGGCAGATTCAACTGTCGCTGTGAGTGGACGCGGGGTGTACGTCATCGCGCCGCATCTATTTGAGGCTTCACGTTTAAAAGGAGCTGCATCATGAAAACTATCGGGCTGATCGGCGGGATGAGCTGGGAATCATCCATCGAGTATTATCGCATCATCAATGAAACAGCAAAGGAAAAGTTGGGCGGCTTGCACTCGGCAAAGAGTTTGATGGTAACCGTGGATTTTGCGGAGATCGAAAAACTGCAACATGAAAACCGCTGGGACGAGGCCGGGCAAATTCTCGTCCAATGCGCGCAAGACCTCGAACGCGGCGGCGCAGACTTTATCGTGCTATGCACAAATACCATGCACAAACTTGCAGACGAGATCATTGCCAACGTGAATATTCCCTTCCTGCACATCGCAGATGCGACCGGAGAAAAAATTGTTGCAGCGGGCATGAAGAAGATCGGCCTGCTCGGCACACGCTTTACAATGGAGCATGATTTTTACAAAGGCCGCCTGATCAAAAACTTTGGGCTGAATGTGCTGGTTCCAGACGAATCAGACCGCGACATCATTCATCGCGTGATCTATGAGGAATTGGTGTTGGGCAAGATCGTGGAAAGTTCAAGAGAAGAATACAAGCGCATCATGGAATCGCTCATCGCACAGGGAACTGAGGGAATTATCCTCGGCTGCACCGAGATCGAATTGCTCGTCACGCAGAGCGATAGCAGCATCCCGCTTTTCCCCACTACATTAATCCATGCAGTCTCCGCCGTGGAATACGCGCTGAAAGACTGAGCCAAAGGATTCATTCAATGAAGCGTTGCATTTTCATCCTCCCGCTCCTGATAATAACTTCCTGTATTACCATTCCAACACCGCAGCCCACGGCGACCATAACCGCGCCGATCATCATTCAAGTGGAGGAAAATCCATACAGACCACAATCAAAAGACGTTGGTTTAACGCTGGCAGGGGCCATCATCAACAGTACGAACCTGATCGAACGATTTGACCTTGATCCTTTTCGCGTGGAGTTAAATATCTCAGGCTCAGTGCCAAGTGTGTGCAACGAACTGCGGATCGATGTTTCACCGCCCAACGCAAGCTTTCAAATCTTCATTGAAGTGTACAGTTTGATAAATAAGGATGTCAATTGCGATAATGTCTTCCAGCAATTTGAAGCCAGCCTGCTTTTGGGGGTTTACTCCAATGGGCGGTATACGGTTTGGGTGAACGAAGAATACGCTGGAGATTTCATTACCTACTGACGGAACTTTTCATTCATCTTAAACGTCGGGGTAAAAAAAGGAGACACATGAAAAATATTTTAATTGGGGTAACCGCCCTTCTCTTCACCTTGAGCGCCTGCGCCCCTTCAATGGACGAGCCCGTCAACAGCGAAACCCCCTCCGCGCCGCAGCCAGGCGGCTATGCACCCAGCCCATCCGATTTAACCCTGATGCGCGGCGAAGCATACGTGGATGAAACCACCCTGCTCGCGCTCGAAAGCTACCCCCTGCAATTCACCCTAGTCATGGCTGGCAGCCTGCCCACTCCCTGCCACCAGTTGCGTGTTGCAGTCCGCGCCCCGGATTCAGAAAACAAAATTCTGATGGATGTATATTCCGTTTCAGCCTCCGATGCAATATGCGTTCAGGTTCTCGAGCCGTTCGAGGTCAACATCCCGCTCGGGAGTTTCCCCACAGGGCATTACACAGTTTGGGTGAACGGCAAACAAGTTTCTGAATTAGACTCGTGATTAACTCACCTTACACGGAACGTCCCGAAGGTTCTCGTAAAATACGCCTGTTTGTAGTTTAAACCTTCGGGACGGTGCGTAACATCAGTGATTAAGAAAGATAGAAAGAGGAAAAAAAGAGTAACTACTCAGGCTGATTGTCTTGCAACCCGTTTCGGCGGGCTAAAGCCCTGCCTC
>CAKKRM010000159.1 GCA_919902735.1 Anaerolineales bacterium
ATCTCCATGTTCCAATCCTGCCCTGGGTAGAGTTCTTCTTCGTCCAGCCAGGGTTCAATCCACGGCTCGGCGCGGAGTTTTTGATACAACTCGCGCACGGCGGGTTTGTCATTGCTGGAATGGCAGAGGAAGACGCGGAGAGGACGGGAGGTCATGTCAAGGATGAAGGAGGAAATGTGAAGGATGAATTTGGGTTGTTTCCCCACAAATTATATCGTTTGAATCAATTGCTGGCGAACAAAATGCAAGCTTGAATATCGGCTTTGGTCAAATCTTTATATTCGTCAATGATGTCCTGAATTGTCGCGCCGTGAGCCATGAGATTGAGGATGAACTCAACTGTTAAACGCGTCCCTTTGATGACGGGCTTGCCTGTCATCACTTTCGGATTGATAGCAATGCGTTCGAGTAATTTTTTGTCGGTCATACCGCTAACTCCTTCGTTATGTAAGTATCATACTTCCGAGAAGATTAGATGTCAATTGACCGCTTCTCACGTATCGACTCCACCGCCGCGAACGTAGACTTGGTCACACCGATCAACTGCTCATACGGAATCGGCGCTCCGACTCCGCTCTTAATTGATCCTGCAAAAGCGGCCATTTCTGCCTTCCAGCCTTTATCTTGTGCCATGCTTTCCACTTTCTTCTTTCCATCTTTGACCGTAGTCAACGAGACGTAATCATCCAACACCGCCACCATACCTTCGCAGAAGACTTCGAGCCGCTCCTTGGGCATGGACTTGTCGCCGTTGGCGAGATAGTCCACAACTCCAACTGAACCATCGGGAAAGGTGAAGGTCATGCTGACGTTGTCTTCGCGGTATTTGCCTCCGTTGGGCAGGGCATGTGCCGTCACGCTGACAGGTGCTGCGCCGACGAGGAAAGTAATCAGGTCAATGAAGTGGCAGGCTTCGCCGATGATACGTCCACCGCCGAGGGCTTCGTCTTGAGTCCAGTGATTCAACGGGATGTAACCTGCGTTGACTCGGTAATGGGCATACAGGGACGATTGACGATTGACGATTGACGATTTTAGATTTTGTGCGAGCGGGGAGAATCTGCGATTAAAACCAGTCATCAGTAAACAGTGATCAGTCTTTGCCAACTGCTTACTGATGACTGATAACTGTTTACTGTTTATAGCAAGTGGTTTTTCGACGAAGACATGTTTGCCAGCTTTCAACGCTTTTACAACAAGATCAGCATGGGTGTCATGTCTTGTGAGAATTGCGACGGTGTTGACCTTCGGGTCGTTGATGATCTCATCTTCGCTGGAAGTGGCGTATTGAAAGCCGAATTTTTTGCCTGAGTGCTGGGCATGGAGTCCGCCTGAAGAGGCAATACCGATTAATTCAAAGTCTTTATTGTTTTTTATAACAGGAAGCAAGGTTGCATTGGCATATAAACCAGCGCCGAGAACGCCCAGTTTGACGACACCTGCACTTGCGCCAGATGCAAGTGTGGACGAAGGACGATGGACAACGGAAGGAAACTCAACGTTTCTTTCTTCTTTCGTCTTTCTTTCAGGGTAAGTAAGAAGAACACCAAGGAACGGTTCTTTCCTTTTCCCAGTAATAACCTCATAAGCCTTCACACCTTCTTGAATATCGAAGCGATGTGAGATCAGACTTTCAACCTTCAACTTTCGACTTTCCATCAAATCTACGACAGCTTGGAAATTTCTTCCCTCCGTCCAGCGGATGTAACCGATGGGGTAGTCCACTCCGTTCTCTTCGTAGTTCGCATCGTAGCGGCCTGGGCCGTAGGAACGGGAGTTGATGAAGGAGATTTCTTTTTCGTAGTAGATTTTTCTTGGGATATTAAGTCCCACCGCGCCAGTGGCGACGACTTTGGCGCGGTCACGGGCGATGACGCCAGCGAGTTCAACGGGGTCGTTGGAGGGGGTGTCGGCGCAGATGATGATGCTGTCGAAGCCAATGTTCTTTGTAAATGCCGCAGAGGCAGATTCTGCCTGGGAACGTGTAACAGCTTGAACGTTAAGAGAAGAAGCGAGTTTGACTCTCTTCGGGTCGAGGTCAATGCCGAGGACGCTGCATCCTGCCGCAGATGCCAGTTGAATCGTCAATAATCCCAAAAGACCCAAACCGATCACTGCCACGTTTTCGCCAAGCTGAGGCTCCGCGAGACGAAAGCCGTGCAGGGAAATTGCGCCGAGGGTGGTGAAGGCCGCAGATTCAAAATCCACATTTTTGGGGAGGGGGGTTAGCAGATTGCGCGGCACAACATTGTATTCAGCGTGCGTGGCGTAACCGCCGCCCGCGCAAGCCACACGTTGACCGACCTTGAAGCC
>CAKKRM010000160.1 GCA_919902735.1 Anaerolineales bacterium
CCTTCTTCCATTTTCCCCATCTTACTCCTATTTTCCGAAACTTTAGACCACACCCCCATGAAAAAGTTATGTTAATAAATTGTAAAATTCAAGTATAATTTGAAAATCAATTAGACACTTCCGCCGCACTTGCGGCCTTTGCTTGAAACTGACTGGAATTTGGCGCACCACCTCCCTCCAATAATTGGGAGTTATTTTGTGAAGTCTCATGTAGGAAAAATTTTGAGAAAAAAGCTGGCTTCACCTTAATTTTCGACAGCCAATCGTGACGTGATACCTGTCACGCGATTTTGACCTATCCACCTCCCGCTTCTTTCTGGACCTGGAACTGGTCAGCCCACCCAGACATTTTCCACAGCCGAGGCCGTTCAAGACGGAAGCCTCGGCTGTGTGCGTTTTTGTACCGCAACACTGCGTCCCCGTAGGGGGTTCATGGTGTGTGTGTTTTTTGAAGCAAAATCGCACTCGCAAGATACCCTTCGATAAACTCAGGGCAAGAATCTTGCGGTACATCATTCATACGATGAAAAAGATAACCGCCATCGAACCGCAAAAGAACCGCAACCGGGTGAACCTTCACCTGGAAGGCGAGTTTGCCTTCGGGCTGGCGCGCATCACAGCCGCATGGCTAAAAGTTGGCGATGTACTCAGCGATGAAAAGGTTGCCAAACTACAAGCCGATGACGCGCGCGAACGGGCCTTGCAACAAGCCATGCTCTTTCTGAGCTACCGCACCCGCTCCGAAAAAGAGATTCGGCAAAACCTGCGCAAGCACGAAATTCCCGAAGATGTGGTTGAAGAAACCATTGAACGACTGCGGGAAAACGGGCTTGCCAATGACAACAAATTTGCCCGCGTCTGGGTGGAAAATCGCAATACCTTCCGCCCGCGCAGCCGCCGTGTGTTGACGATGGAACTTCGTCAAAAAGGACTCGACGATGAAACTGTGCAAGCCGCAGTTTCAAACGTGGACGAGAATGCCCTGGCTTATGAATCTGCCCGTAAACGAGCAGGCAGGTTCAAAAGTCTGGAATGGGGCGAGTTTCGCAAGAAACTATCCGAGTACCTTGCACGACGCGGCTTTCCATACTCCGTCATCGCTCCAGTTGTAACCAAAGTCTGGGACGAGTTGAACGGAGAAACCAAATACTTTGAAGATGAGGATTTACCATGAACCCGCTAATCCTATTAATAGACTTGATTATGCTCGTCGTTGGCGTAACGGCTGGATATTTTTTCCACCGCTACCAGGCCGAACGCGCCGCAAAAGCGCGCCAGGAAAAAGCCGATGATATTTTAAAAGCGGCAAACTCGCAGGCGCGCCTGATCGAAAGCGGCGCAAGGGAGAACGCCACCAAGATCGTACAAGCGGCAGAAGGAGAAATGAAGGAACGCCGCATCGAGTTGAACCGTGAAATGGAACGTCTCGATAAACGCCGCTCCGAACTCGACAGCCGTTTTGACAAAATGGAACAACGTGAACAAACGTTGAACAAACGCCAATCACAGGTGGATAAGCGCGCCAACGAAATTGACAAGTTATACGAAGACCAGGTGAAGAAACTTGAATATATTGCGCAGATGTCCCAGGACGATGCGCGCAAAGACCTGTTCGCCGCAGTGGAAAAGGAAGCCCGCGGCGACATGGCCAGGATCATCCGTCAGATCGAGGCAGAGGCGCGCGAAGAAGGCGAGAAGCGCGCCCGTAAATTAATCGCAGATGCCATCCAGCGTGTGGCCTCCGAGCATGTGGCGGAAGTGACCCGCGCCGTGGTCACCCTCCCCAGCGAAGAGATGAAAGGCCGCATCGTAGGCCGCAACGGACGCAACATCAAAGCCTTCGAGCAAGCCGCGGGCGTGGATGTGATCGTGGACGACACCCCCGACTCTGTGACCGTCTCCTGTTTCGACTCGGTGCGCCGCGAAATTGGCCGCCGTGCGCTCACCAAACTGATTTTGGATGGCCGCATTCATCCCGCCCATATCGAAAAGATCGTGGAAGATGAAACCAAAGCCGTCGAGAAGATCATCAATGAAGCGGGCGAACAGGCTGCCTATGACGCCAATGTCTCTGGCCTGCACCTGGAAGTTCTGCGTATGATGGGTCGTTTGAAATTCCGCACATCGTATGGGCAAAACCAGCTTGCCCACGCCGTGGAGGTTTCCAAACTGGCGGGCATCCTCGCCGCAGAAATTGGCGCCAATGTGGAGCTTTCCAAACTGGGCGGCTTCCTGCACGATATCGGCAAAGCCATGGATCACAATCAGGATGGGACGCACGCCGGCCTCGGCGCAGAATTCTGCAAGCGCTACGGGGTCAACCCTGTGGTGGTGAACGCCATCGCCTCCCACCACCATGAAGTGGATCAGGAGACTGTTGAAGCGGTCATCGCTGAATCAGCAGATGCAATCTCCGGCGCGCGCCCCGGCGCACGCCGCGAAGACCTGGAAGCGTACATCAAGCGCATCCGCTCGCTGGAGGAAATGTCCATGTCGTTTGAAGGCGTACAGCAAGCCTTCGCCATCCAGGCTGGGCGCGAAGTGCGCATCCTCGTCAAGCCTGATGCGATTGACGACCTCGCCTCCGCAAGGCTGGCGCGCGACATCGCCAAGAAAATCGAAGAGACCATGCAATACCCCGGTCAGATCAGGGTGACGGTAATTCGCGAAACAAGGTCAACCGAGTACGCAAAGTAAAACCGCATCCCGCAGGAAGGCAAACCCTGCGGGATATTCTTTTCTTGCAAAGGAATTGTAGTTATAACAATCACACGGTGGGATGTTAAAATATAACCTGTGAAGAGTATGAATCCGTACCTGCTCACTACCCGTACAAAATGGATCATCACCATTGCTGCTTCAGCAGTGTATCCATTTTGCATGGCATGGCTGGTAAAGTTCTACGGGGCATCGGCTGTCATATTAAGTGTGATACCGGTAAGCCTGATCGGCTTTCTATTCGGCATCGTTGGGGGGATTGGGGCTGGGACGTATGCAATCCTCATTAATACCCTGATCCTATTTGGGCAGCAAAGCAACTGGAGGGGCATCCTGTCAGACAACGGCTTTCTTTCCAGCAGTGTTATTTTGCTGTTCATTGGCGCCTTAACCGGCAGATTAAAGCAAAGCATCGAAAACCGTTTACGAAAAGAAACCGAGCTTCAATCCCGTGAGCGCTATCTTTCCCTGTTGAACAAAATGACCCATTCGATCATCGCGTCGGACAACCCGGACGCGATGATCGACATATTGATCATGGATCTAAAAATCCTGCTTGAGGCGGATGATTGTTATTTAACCCGTTGGAATGATGACACAAAGAAAACGATTCCATTAATCACTTCAGCCGCTCTGAAAAAATCGTATGACAATTTGGATATTCCAGTCGAACAAGCTTCGATGACCGCCTCTGTCATCCAGGAAGGCCGCGTTCTGGTTGCGGAGGATGTTCTTAATTCACCATACATCAACCCTGAAATAGCAAGGCAATTCCCCGCCCAATCCATCCTTGGAATACCCCTGATCTATGGGCAAATAAAGCTGGGGGCGATCCTGGTTGCCTACAATTCACCGCATAAATTTCCGATGCTGGAAATCGAACGGGCGGGACAAGCCGGAAATCAAATTGCCATTGCCATCTGGAACGCCCAGCAGGATTTCGAACTTCAAAAGCGATTGCGCGAATCAGATGCGCTTACAAGGATCGCACAGGCATTGAGTCAAAGCGAACGAATCGGCCTGTCTAATGTGTTGGAATTGATCGCCACATCTGCCCAGGAATTGATCCCGGGCGCGGAACAGGCCGTGATCCACTTATTGGATGAAGACGAGCAGTTCCTTGTAGCCGAGGCAGTTGCCGGGATCAAAGATTCGGCGGATAGAAACGCAAAAATGCGGCTTGGCGAAGGCATTGCCGGGCAGGTCATCGCCAACGGGGAAACGATCAATATCTCAGATATTAATTCTGACGTTAGATTCTTGAAACTGGGACTCCCGCCCAAATTCCGCTCCCTCATGGTGGCGCCCATTATCAGCGGCGGGCAAAAACTGGGAACCATTAGCGTACAAAGCAAAGTACCGCACACGTTCACAAACAATGAAAAAGACCTGCTCAGCACCCTCGGCACACAGGCCGCCATTGCCATTGAAAACGCGAATTTATTGGAGAGTACGCAACAGGCGCTAAAGGAAACGAACGCCCTGTACCGCATCAACCAGGGGCTGGTAGCGCTCAATGCCGACGAATTACTGGCAGATGTGGTTGACCTGTTACAAACGAATTTTGGTTATTATCATGTGCAAATCTATGTGATCGACCCGCAGACAGATGACTTCATTCTTCAGGCTGGCAGCGGTGAAATTGGACAAAAATTAAAAGCCCAAAATCAACGCTTGCCGGCAGGCGCCGGCATTATTGGCTATGCCGCCGAAACCTCCGCGCCCTTCTTTACCAACAATGTGGATGATGTAATGTTCTTTATCCAGAACAAACTCCTGCCGGAAACAAAATCTGAGCTGGCCGTGCCTGTCAAGATCGGAGAACAAATCCTGGGGATATTGGATATTCAACAGGCGCCGCCGGGCATATTCACAAACCGCGACCTGCAACTGGTCAGCGCTGTGGCGGACCAACTGGCAATTGCCCTGCAAAAAGCAGGGCTGTATGAAGACCTGCAAACCTCCCTACAGCACGAAAAGACGGTACGCAATCAATTGGTTCAAAATGAACGCCTGGCGGTCATGGGTCGTTTGCTGGCCTCGGTATCGCATGAATTGAACAACCCATTGCAAGCCATCCAAAACGCCTTGTTCCTCCTCAAAGCAGAGCAGAATTTGTCACTGCAAGGCCAACAGGACCTGGATATCGTCCTCTCGGAAGCGGAGCGCATGGCCACCTTGATCGAAAGACTGCGCGCCACCTACCGCCCCATTCAAGCGGAAGATTTCACTCCCGTTCAAATCAACAATGTTGTGGAAGATGTCTACGCTCTGATCTCCACCCACCTCAGGCACAACAATATTTCCTTTGAATTCCACCCCGACCCCGCCTTGCCGGCAGTCCCCGGGCTTGGCGATCAGATCCGCCAGGTAATCCTTAATCTCCTGATGAATGCCGTTGAGTCGGTGGTGGACAGCGGCAGGTTGAATGTAAGCACAAAATATATCGAGAACAACAGCGAGGTTTTCCTTGCCATCTCGGATAACGGAAACGGCATCGACCCATCCATCCTTCCCAATATTTTCGATGCCTTCATCACCAACAAGGAAAGAGGCACAGGCCTTGGCTTGACCATCTCCTACGATATCATTCTCAAACACCACGGACGCATTACCGCAGAAAACAATGCCGCAGGAGGGGCAACCTTTAACGTATGGCTGCCAACCAGGAGAATGGAAACCCAATGAACATTTCCGGGCACATTCTAATCATTGACGATGAGGCGCCCCTCCGCAAAACCCTGGCACGCATTTTACAGCAGGCTGGTTTTGAAGCGACCACCGCCGAAAACGCCGAACAGGGACTCGCCTTCCTGAAAACCACGAATTTCGACCTGATCTTCACCGACCTGCGTATGCCCGGCATTCAGGGGCTGGAAGCCTTGAAAGTAATTCACAAAAATTATCCCCAAATTCCCGTCATCCTCTTCACGGCGCAACCAGATGTGAACTCGGCAGTGGAAGCCCTGCGATATGGCGCAACCGACTATTTATTAAAACCGCTGAAACCGGAAAGCATCATCGAACGCATAAAATCCATTCTCTTGCAACAGCAGAAGGAAAAGCGCAAACGTGAGATCGTTCTTCAAATCGAAGCCTTGCAAAACGAACTGAAAAACATGGAAAGCCGCGAAACCGCCGCCGATGCAACAGAACAACCCAGGCTCGCCGCGCCAGACCGCTTCATCAAACGCGGCGCCATCGTGCTGGACCTGCACACACGCCGCATCACCGTCAACGAAGAAGTCATCACCCTGCCGCCCACCTCCTTCGACTACCTGCTCGTTCTGGCGCGCCACGCCCCAGACCTTGTGGATTATCAAACCCTCGTAGCCGAAGCGCAGGGCTATCAGGCAGATATGCACGAGGCGCAGGAACTCACCAAATGGCACATCCATCAACTGCGGCAGGCATTTGACAGGGATACTCAGAAACCCACCTACCTCATTAATGTCCGCGGCAAGGGCTACCGCCTTGTGACAGATTAAGTAGATCGGATTGGCAATCCAACTTAGAGATTCGACTTCCAATGGGAGAATCGGCCCAATGGACAGAACCCGCTTCCAGCTAAGCTGGAAGCGGGTTCTTCGTCCCCCAACTTTTCCCAACCCTTTTGATATCCAAGCCAACGTTCCCATCTGAAATTTCAGCGAGAATGGTCTGATGAATACATCAGCCGCCCCCCTGCTTGACCAGGTTCGCATCCTTGTCGTGGATGACCACCCAAACACAGCCACTACACTGGCGCGCGCCCTTGCCCAAATTGGCCCCTCGGTGGAAGTGGTATCCGCTGCCAGTGGCCGTGAAGCCCTGGAAAAAGTAAAAAACAAAGGTGTGGATATTTTATTCACCGACATGATCATGCCGGAGATGACCGGGCTGGAGTTGATCGAAAAACTTCAAAATCACCCGGGCGGGCGGCCTTCCTACACCTACCTCGTTACTGCCTACGATGTGCCCGGCCTAAAAGTGACGGCACAGCGTTTGAAGGTGAATGAAGTGATCGTGAAACCTGTGCGCCCCGAGCGGATTTGCCAGATCGCCACACAAGCCATGCAGGAGATGAACAATGTCAGCCAGCCTGTCAAACAGCCGGCGGCAGGCAGGAGAAAATTCAAGATCCTCGTTGCAGACGACCGCCCGGACAATGTGACCCTGCTGGTGCGTTATCTTGAATATGAGGGCTACGACCAGGTGATTGCGCAGGATGGCATGGAAACCCTCGAAAAAGTGCGCGACGAGATGCCAGACCTCGTTTTGCTGGATATTAATATGCCACTGAAAGACGGCTTCTCGGTGTTGAGCGATATTCGTTCCGACCCTGACACCAGCCATATCCCGGTAATTATTCTTACCGCCGCGCGTCTCGATCCTTCGGATGTGCAATCTGGTTTAAACCTGGGCGCGGATGATTATGTAACAAAACCCTTTGACCGCCACGAACTGATGGCGCGCATCCGCACAAAATTGCGTGTGAAGGAAGCGGAAGATATTATCCGCCGCCGCAACCGTGAATTGAATCTTCTGCCTGAGATCGGCAGGGAATTAAGCGCCCGCACGGATATTAAAGACCTCGCCAGCGTTCTGCTCAAACGTACCGTGGAGACGCTGGGCGCCATTCAAGGGAATATGATCATCCTGCCCTCTGGGGCCAGCGCCAGGCAAAATTACCAGGTTTCGTTATCACCGACTGAAGACCATGCTCATGAGCTGGAAATTTCCGAAAGCCTGATCGCCCATTTGAAGAACGATCCCCAGGGGTTGGTTGTAAACAACGCCTTTAACAACCCGCTCTGGCAAAACGATCACAATCCCTTTATTGGTTCGGCGGTCATCGCGCCTTTGAATGGCCGCCGTGAACTATTGGGGCTGCTCATCCTGACCCATGAGCGGGAATATTATTTCAACCCCGATCACCTGCTGCTCCTGCAAGCCATTGCAAGCCAGGCGGCGATTGCCGTGGAAAATGCGCGCCTGTATGCCGATGTGGCCCAGGAACAAAAAAGGCTGGCCGCCATCCTGCAACATGCCGCGGAAGCGATCTTATTATTCGACAAGAGCGGCAGGCTGTGCCTTTTGAACCCTGCGGGCGAAAAGCTGTT
This sequence comes from Anaerolineales bacterium, assembly GCA_919902735.1. GTDB lineage: Bacteria > Chloroflexota > Anaerolineae > Anaerolineales > Villigracilaceae > Villigracilis. The sequence continues at coordinate 7,821 of CAKKRM010000160.1, forward strand.
TACCGATTTCAACGCACCCATCAACGAGCCGCTGCCCGCCGGGGCAGGCTATGAAGCGTTCATCAAAATCCTTGAAGAAGCGCGCGCATCGCAGGTCTCTAAATCTGCTGAAGTGATCTGGGCCGACAAACGCACCTTTATGGCTTTAATCACTCCCATTGAAGACGGGGGCCAGGTGGCAATTTTGCATGATGTTACCCGCTTCAAAGACCTGGAAAAGGTTAAGAATGAGTTCATTGCAACTGCTTCCCATGACCTGAAAAACCCCATCACGACCATCTCTGGTTTCAGCAGCCTGCTCGAACAAGTGGGGCCTCTTAACCCCCAGCAGCATGAATTCGTAAACCACATCCAATCTGCTGCTGCCAATATGACCGAGCTTGTGCAAAATATGATGTCGCTTGCCCAAATGGATTTGAATGTTCAGGAAAAACATACAACCGTGGATATGCAAATGCTGCTTGTAGAAATGGCTGATGAATTTACCCCGCAAGCCAAAAAGAAGGAACAAACCCTGAGTTTTACGCCGCTTTCCGCGCCGATGCCTGTCAATGGCGACCCGTTGCAGTTGCGCCAACTCTTCCGCAACCTGCTTGGGAATGCCATTAAGTACACACAAGACAAGGGCAATATCCAACTTACTGCAAAGGTGGATGGCGCGCAAATTTCGGTCCATGTGCAGGATACTGGCTTTGGCATTCCGGCAACAGAACTGCCGTTCATTTTTAACCGCTTCTACCGAGTACGCAGTGGAAAACACAACGAGGTGGATGGCAACGGGCTTGGGCTGGCAATCGTCAAATCCATTGTGGAAGGACACGCCGGACAAATCAGCGTGGAAAGCGAGCCGGGCAAAGGCTCGCGCTTCACGGTCACATTGCCGTTGACATCCCCTGCCGAAGCAGGGTTGGTTGAGCCGATTCAGGCGCAGCAATCAGCATAGTCCATAGAGTCAAAAGGAAGGTTGCAATGAAAAAATGGTTTTCAAAATTTTTCGCTGAGATGCATCCCCAATCACGCAACGCCTTCTTGATGGCAATGATCACAGTGGTGGGTGTAAGTTTTACAGACATCTATGTCTTCTACTTAATCGCCAGAATCGACGACTGGCAGGTTGTTGCACTGGCTGGGGCATTGAGTTTCTTTGTCCTCATTGCCGCCCTCAGCGCCATACTTGCCCGAAGAAAATACCCAGCCAGCGTTTCAGCATTGGTATTATTTGGCGGCTTTAGCATAATGGCATTGGTCTCATCGGTCATATTGGCAGGCGTGGGCCGCATTATTCTGGCGGCCTCCATTATTCTAATAACCACCGGCGCTGGTTTGACCCTAAGCCGAAAAATGGCGCCACCGACAATTATTACCGGCATTGTCGTCGGCATCATCGCGCTGTTAATAGATTTCTTTGTGCCGGCTTACCAATTGGCTGTGCTGAAGCGTACAACTTATTCGTGGCTACACTTTTTATAGTTGCTATTTTTTTCGTCCTTCAAATAATCCGCCAGTTTCAAACCTACACACTCCGCACCAAATTGTTGATCGGCCTTGAGATAGCCGCCTTTCTCTCGATTGGCATGGTCGCAGTCGTATCCACCGTTTTTACGAGCAGAAGTCTCAACGATCAGATCGGCGCAAGCCTGCAGGCTATCTCAAAAAATGCGGCCAGCCAGGCAGGCGATGTAATAGACAAACATAGAAATCAGTTAAATCTGCTGGCGATCAACAAACTTATCCAGGATGGAGTGGAAACTGCCAATGAAAGCGGGGCATTGGATTCAAATGAGATAACGGCGCTTGACACCCAATGGAAAAACGCAAACGACAGCGACCCGCTGATTCGACAGGTGTTGGAAAATGAACTGGCCGTGGAGTTGCGCGAATACCAAAGTAACTTCCCCCAGAACGTCGAAGTATTCATTACGAATCAACATGGGGCGATCGTTGCATCTACAGGCCGCACTTCAGATTATTACCAGGCGGATGAAGAATGGTGGCAATCTGCCTGGAATAATGGACAGGGTAGTTTATACGTCAGCCAGCCTGCATTTGACGAAAGCTCAAATACCTACTCGATTAACATTGCGCTCCCCATCCCCGCGCATAACCGCAAGGATTTTGTAGGCATCATACGCACCACTGTAAATATTCAGGAATTTAGCGTTATTCTCTCTGCAAACAAGTTCGGGCAAACAGGGTACACGGACCTTGTCTTCAACGATAACCTGTACCTTGCTGAAAACCTTCAGGAACCCACTGGAACCCTTGATGCTGAGACAATCGCCAACCTTGCTACCCTTCAAGGCGTGTATGGACAATTCAATTATGAGGGTTCTGCCAGCCTGGTCAGTTCGGCGCCGGTTTCCTCGGTTTCTTCAAAAGATGCGGCTGTGATTAAAAATCTTGGCTGGACGATCATCATTCACCAGGACCTCTCGGAAGCGCAGCAACCCGTTACCACATCCACGCGCACGATTACGCTGCTCACGATAGTGGTGCTTGCCGCTGCAGGCGCTCTGGCTTTTTATATGGGAGGTTTGTTCACCAAGCCAATTGAAAACCTTACCCATGTGGCTGTCCGCATTTCCCAAGGCGATTTAAACTTACAGGCTCAAGTGGAATCAAAAGATGAAATCGGGGCGCTGGCAGGCGCTTTCAACCACATGACCACCCAGCTGCGTGAGTTCATCGGCACACTCGAACAGCGCGTGGCAGACCGCACCAAAGCGCTGGCAACCTCCGCCGAAATCAGCCGCCGCCTCTCCACCATCCTTAACCAGAAAGAACTGGTGACCGAGGTGGTGAATCAGGTAAAAACCGCCTTCGGCTACTATCATACCCAAATTTACTTTTACGATGAAGCCAATGAAAATTTGCTCATGGCGGGCGGCACGGGAGAAGCCGGTGAAAAGATGCTGGCTCAATTTCACAAAATCCAAAAAGGGCGCGGGCTGGTGGGACGCGCGGGGGAAAGCAATCAAGCCGTGCTGGTATCAGACACGTCACAAAACCCCGAATGGCTGCCCAACCCGCTTCTGCCCGAAACCAAATCTGAAGTTGCCATCCCGATCTCCATCGGTGAGCGGGTACTGGGCGTGCTGGATGCGTAGCATAACATCACAAACGGGCTGCAACAGGAGGATGTTGATTTGTTACAGTCCATCGCGAATCAGGTTGCAGTCGCCATCCAGAATATTCGTCAGTACGAAAATGCCCAGAAGCTCGCAGCAGACTTGGGCGTGGTTGCGAACGTGGGCATTGCCACATCCACCATCACCGAAGCCGGGCAACTGTTGCAGGAAGTTGTAGACCTCTCCAAAAAATCGTTTAATCTTTATCACACCCATATTTACCTGCTGAACGAAGAGGAAGATTTGCTCAAGCTGGCATCCGGCGCGGGCGAGGTGGGCAGACAAATGGTTTCTGAAAAACGCGCGATTCCGATGGACAGCGAAAAATCGCTGGTAGCGCGCGCCGCCCGCACCCGTGAAGGCGTGGTGGTTAATGATGTGACCGCCGCCCCGGATTTCCTGCCCCACCCGTTATTACCCGATACGCGCTCTGAAATGGCGGTGCCAATGATCGTGGCAGGCAAAGTTGTCGGCGTGCTGGATGTGCAGTCTGAAACAGCCAACCGCTTCACTGAAGTTGATGTCAGCATCCAGACCACACTCGCGTCCCAGGTGGCTGTCGCCTTGCAGAATGCGCGCTCCTTCTCACAATCACAACGCCAGGCGGACCGCGAAACAGCCGTGAACTTGATCACCCAGAAGATTCAAAATACAACCAGCATCGAAGCGGCGCTACAGATTGCGGCACGCGAGCTGGGTCATGCGCTGGGAGCGCCGATGACGATTGCCCAGTTGAGTATGAAAGATAAGAAATGAGTTGCGTGGTACGTGTTTCGTGTTGCGTGTTGCGTAAACCTTCAAAACGGAACACGCTACACGCTACAAGACTTCAAGGCTCCAACTGAATAAAACACACGCAGGTTCAGGAGATATTTACCGATGCCCCTCGATAATAAATCCAGTAAACGGGTTGAGAAACTCTTTTTAGGTCTGGAGCAGATCGCCACGCTTCGCGAGCCGCTTTCTGCGGGTGAGAAAATGTCGATAGAAACAGGATCAACTTCACCCGTTGGGAATGAAGCGGTTGCATCTCCATCCGCAACAGGCGCGCTGCTGTTACGCATCCGCGAGTTGGAAGCGCAGCTTGACGCCGCATCTGCAAAAGCAGCGCACGCGCCCGCCATCCTTTATGAAAAGGAAGAAGTGGGCTACGCTTTTAGCAATGACCATCTTTCGCCGCTTCGTATGGGCAGCGCCCCTGCGGGGAAATCAGGGAGCAGCATCAAGACGCCATTGACCGCAAGCGGTGAGACGATTGGAGAAATGCAGATCGAGCCGCCCGCCGAACGCGCATGGAATGCGGATGAAACAAATCTGGCAAATGCGGTCGCGCAGCAAGTGTCGCTGCAAATTCAAAACCTGCGCCTGCTTGCCGCAACCGAACGCGCGCGCGCCGAAGCGCTGGCCGCCAACCGTCAATTCACCCACCAAAACTGGGAATCTTTTATGGACGGTATTCGTAACAGCGAGCGCATTGGCTACGTGTATGACCAGGCTTCTGTTGCTCCCTTTGGCGAAGCGTCTCCTGATGAACATGATTTTCAAGAGACGGTCAACGTACTGGATGAACATGTCGGCAATCTTTTTCTGAAAACGGACCCAACCCGCCCGTTGACCGATGAGGATAAGCGGATGGTCTCGGCAGTTGCGCGCCAGATTTCGCAGCAGGTGGAAAACCTGCGCCTGCTGGCTGATGCCTCGCGCGCCCGCGCCAATGCCGAAGAAGCCACCCGCCGCCTGAGCGGCGAAAACTGGCAATCATTTACCAGCCAAAGAACTGATACGTTGGGATATGCCTACGACTCGATCCAGGTAACCCCATTTGGCGAAACACGCGATCCTTTGGATATATCTTTTGAACAGCCTTTGATGGTGCGCGGTGAAACCATTGGTCAATTGACCGTAGCCGGTCTGAAAAACATTCCCTCCGGCGCAATGGAATTAGCCGACAATATCGCCAGGCAGGTCAGCGCCCATATTGAAAACCTGCGCCTTTTTGAATTGAATGAAAAACGCGCCCGTGAATTGGAAACGGTGGCCGTCGTCAGTACCACCGCATCCACTGTGCTGGACCCGGATGAGTTGCTGCAATCGGTGGTGGATTTGACAAAGGAACGCTTTGCCCTTTATCACGCCCACATCTATCTTGCGGATGAATCATGGAACACGTTATTGCTTGCGTCCGGCGCGGGTGAAATCGGCAAACAAATGGTGGAAACCGGCCACGCCATTCAAATGGATGCCAAACGCTCCCTGGTGGCGCGCGCCGCCCGCGAACGCAAGGCTGTGATCGTGAATGATATCGGAAAAGATATTGGCTTCCTTCCCCATCCGCTTCTGCCCAATACACATGCGGAAATGGCGGTACCGATCATTGTGGGCGAAAAAGTTCTGGGGGTATTCGATGTGCAATCCGAAAAGGCGGGGCGCTTTACACAGGAAGACGCCAACATTTACAACACCCTGTCCACCCAGGTTGGCATTGCGCTTCAAAACGCCCGTTTGTACAAGGAACAATCTGCAACCGTGGCGCAATTGCGCGAGTTGGACCGCCTCAAATCCTCCTTCCTCGCCAACATGTCTCACGAGTTACGCACGCCGCTCAACTCCATCCTCGGCTTTGCAGATGTGATGCTGGAAGGGCTGGATGGCGCGCTCACGCCCTATATGGATAACGATCTCAAACTCATCCAGAGGAACGGACAGCACCTGCTCCACCTCATCAACGACGTGCTCGACATGGCAAAGATCGAATCGGGCAAGCTCAACCTCATCATCGAAAAATTCAACCTGCATGAAATCATGGAAGAGGTTGCCAGCATTACATCCTCGCTGGCCAGTGAAAAGAATATTTCCCTGCTCATCGATGCGGACTCGGATCACGAAGTGGAAATCAACGCAGACCGCAACCGCCTGCGCCAGGTGATGATCAACCTTGTGAACAACGCCATGAAATTTACCGGGCAAGGCAAAATCGCAATCCACATCGCGCGCGAAGATAACAATATTCTCATCAGCGTAAAAGACACCGGCATTGGCATCCACCCCTCGCAATTGGAAACGGTCTTCCAGGAATTCACGCAGGTCGACTCATCCACCACGCGCAAGGCAGGCGGCACAGGGCTTGGTTTGCCCATCAGCCGTAAACTTATCGAAATGCACGGCGGACGCCTGTGGGCGGAAAGCGCTGGCATTGAAGGGGAAGGCTCCACATTCTACGTCTTCCTGCCCATCGAAGCCAAAGTAACAGACTCTGAACCCGTGACGAGAAAAAACTAACATGGCAAAACCAACCTTCCTGCAATGCGCCCTCTGCGGCAACCAGCAACCTTACGAACCCTTTGTGCCCGCCGCCTGCAAGCATTGTCAATCTCAATGGCTTGAAGCGCACTACGATTATGAAACCTTCAAACGCAAAATTCTACGCGGCATTCCCAACCGCCCCAACAACCTGTGGCGTTATCAGGATGTCCTACCGCTCGACAATCCCTCCGCTTTGGATCTCTACCCCGCTGGCGGAACACCGCTCTGGCTGTCAGGACGCTTCGCGCCTAATCTCGGGCATGGTTCTGTTTACATCAAAGACGAGCGCTACGGCCCGACATCCTCCTTCAAAGACAGGCAGGCCGCAGTAGCCGTCGCCGCCATGAACGAAAATGGAATCCGTGAAGCCGTCATCGCATCCACGGGAAATGCGGCAGTGGCCTATGCCGCCGCTTGCGCCCGCGCGGGAATCAAACTGTGGGTCTTCATGACCAGCCTCGTCCCGCAGGAAAAACTGCGCGAAGCCGCCCTCTTTGGCGCGGAAGTGATTCGCGTCAGCGGCAATTACGACCAGACCAAACAGATCGCCAGTCAATTCGCACAGCGCAAGAATTTGCTTTTGGATCGCGGCGCAAGTTCCGTCCCTGCCCGCGAATCGATGAAAACCATTGCCTATGAGATCGTGGAGCAAATGGGCTGGCGCGCGCCGGATTGGTACATCCAGGCGGTCAGCGGTGGGCTGGGGCCGCTGGGTGTGTATCAGGGCTTCAAAGAATTACTTGATATGGGCTTGATCGACAAAGTCCCCAAACTCGCCATCATTCAAGCGGAAGGATGTTCCCCGATGGTACAAGCCTTCAAAGCTGGAAAAGATGTTGCCGAACCTGTCATCCCCGATACGCGCATCATCATCCTTTCCACGGGCGACCCTGGAAAATCGTACACTTACTTATGGAATCTCACCCAGCAATACGGCGGCCTGATGGAATCCGTGACAGACCTGGAAGCCTACTCGGCCATGCGCGCGCTTGCCAAAAGCGAGGGAATGGCCGTCGAACCGGCAACAGCCGTCGCCTTCGCAGGATTCGAGAAGTTATCCAAAGCAGGAAAGATCGGCGTGGATGAAAGAGTCGTCATCAACTGCACAGGCCACACCTTCCCTGTTGAAAAGCATGTGCTTGGCGATCAATGGGCAGTGGATGTGCATCTCAGCAAGGATCAATCCCCTGCCCCGCGTGAGGGGCTGCAAGCCGCCCTCGAAAATCTGGACGAAAAGACCACAACTGTGTTATTGATTGACGATAACGATGACGATGCCCTGCTCATTCGGCGTCTGCTGGAAGGCAGAAAAAACTACCGCATGTACCACGCCAGAGACGGATGGGAAGGCCTTGCCATGGCGCGCCAAAAACTGCCCGACCTCATCGTCAGCGACCTGACCATGCCCGGCATGGATGGTTTTGGATTGGTCGAGGAATTAAAGCTGGACCCGCGCACGAAGGATATTCCCGTTGTCGTCGTCAGCGCAAAGGATATTACGGCAGAGGAACGCAGCCGACTCAATGGAAACATTGAAGCGCTGTATCAAAAAGGTTCATTGCCCACCCGAAAATTTGTGGATCAGGTCATTCACGTAATTGAAGACAAGAACGAATCCAAAAGCGGAACTTAAGGAGAGGCAAACATGGGAAGTAATGTTTTATACATTGAAGACAACCCGGACAACATGATGCTTGTCAAACGCGCCCTTGAAGCGCGCGGATATCTATTGCTTGAAGCCGCAAATGGCCTCACGGGGGTTTCGGCTGCCGAACATCAGGATGTGGATTTGATCCTGCTGGATATCAACCTGCCCGATATTGACGGCTACGAAGTGGCGCGCAGGATTCGCGCCAGCGAAAAAACCGCCCTGGCGTATGTGCCCATCATTGCCATTACCGCCAACGCTTTAAAAGGGGATGCGGAAAAAGCGCTCTCCGCCGGCTGTGATGTGTACATGTCCAAGCCAATTAACATCCGCGAGTTGTGGGCGCGCGTCGAGGCGTTTGTGCCAGCGCCCAACCCAAAGTAACGCTTATTAATTTAGAGGTTTAATATTTTGAAAACATCTTATCTCACCGATCTGACTTGCTCGGATTGTGGAAGATCTTTTTCCATCCATGAAATACATACCTTTTGCCCGGATTGCCAATCCACCCTTATTTCAAATTACAACCTGAACGCCGTCCGCCAGCAAGTGGATCGCGACGAGATTCATGCGCGGCCCAAAGGCATGTGGCGCTGGCATGAAATGCTGCCCGTGCAAGACCCTGAAAATATCGTATCGCTTGGGGAAGGCGATACGCCCCTGCTGCGAATCCCCCGTGTTGGAAACGAGCTTGGGCTTTCCAATCTTTTCGTCAAAGACGAAAGCAGTAATCCAACGGGTTCCTTCAAAGCGCGCGGACTTTGCGCGGCAGTTTCCAGGGCAAAAGAGCTTGGCGTAAAAAAAGTCATCATCCCCACCGCGGGCAACGCCGGCGGAGCCATGGCCGCCTATGCCGCCCGCGCTGGTTTGCAGGCATTGATCTACATGCCAAAAGACACGCCCAATGCGAACATTCAGGAAAGCCGCATTGCAGGCGCGGAAGTGATTCTCGTCGAAGGCCTCATCAGCGACGCCGCTGGCATGGCTGGCGTCAAAGCCCGCGAAGAAGGCTGGTTCGATGTGTCCACGTTTAAAGAGCCGTACCGCGCTGAAGGTAAAAAGATCATGGGCTACGAACTTGCCGAAGCCTTCAACTGGACTTTACCGGACGTCATCCTCTACCCCACTGGCGGCGGCACCGGGCTGGTCGGCATGTGGAAGGCCTTCGCTGAAATGGAGTCTCTCGGCTGGCTGGCGGATGTGAAACGTCCGCGCATGGTTTCCGTGCAGGCGGAAGGATGTGCGCCGATCCCTAAAGCATTCCACTCAGGCGCCTCTTTCTGTGACTTTTGGCTGGGCGCGCAGACTGTGGCATCCGGCCTGCGAGTGCCAAAGAGCTTCGCCGACCGAATCATTCTCGCCAACATCCGCGAAAGCAATGGGACGGCAGTCGCCGTCAGTGACGAAGCGCTAATCAACGCCCAGAAAAAACTGGCGGCATCCGAAGGCATCTTTGCCGCGCCTGAAGGCGCCGCCTGCCTCGCCGCATTGGAAGAACTCGTAAAGCAAAATTGGGTAAAACCAGATGAGCGCATTGTTATTTTCAACACGGGTTCGGGGTTGAAATATTTGGATGCAGTGGCGCAGTAATTAACTCACCTTACGCGCCACGCATGATTCCCTGAGCGGAGCGAAGGGTCTCTGAGGTAGTCGTAGAGACCCTTCGCTAGCGCTCAGGGCGACATGCCCTAAAAAACACAAAATTGCGTAAGGTGAGTAATTAACTCACCTTCCACACTGTTCTCGCCTCAGCCCCTCCCTGCACTGCACACGAGAAGGGTTGAGGCGATATCCTGTAAAACCCATCCATGAGAAAACGGCGGGAATGATGAATGAATTTCAGGACTTTCGCTCGCTCCTCTTGTTTTGCATGTCACCCTCCCGAAGGACATCGGGAGAATGACAAGCGAAAGTCCTGAATTTAAAAACTGTTTAAAACAGGACTTACGCAAGCCGTCTTGCATAAGTCCTAAAAACAGTATTTTGAGCAATGCTGCTTTATTTTCCCCTGCCTAACTTATGGCTTGCACGCATCCTGAAGACGGGTATCAACGCCAGCCGAAGAGCCTTGAGACCGGGAAACACGCTCCCACAGCGTGGAAAGCGCCGGACACAAAATTTCCTGCGCTTTGGCTGTGCGTTCGGTTAATTTTATTGCCATATCCGTGTCGCCTGTCATGGCAAAGGCTTCGATGAAGGGCAGGTTCTCAACAGGCATGGATGCGCTGAACTCATTCTCTTGCGCCTGCTTGTAAAGTTTTACAACCCCCTCCCAGTCATTTTGCTGGCGGGCAATTTCAGCTTTTGCGTAAAAATAACACCAGCCATGCGCGGGTTCAGCGCCAAACAGAGTTTTGTCCAAAATTAAATCAGGCACATCGATTTGAATCAATTCAAGGTTCGAGAGCGCAATGGCGTTGATCAAATAAATGTTCGCGCCGGGGACCGTCTCTGCGCTTCCGTAGATCGGGTCGAGCGCTCGCAGACAGCCGTCCGCTTCCTTGTAGATCACCACGCTGTTCGAGGTCGAGCCGTTGAAATTCACCGTGCGATATTGCAGTTGGATCGGTTCGCCTGCTTTCAAGGATGATGTGTCGAAGCGCGTTTTTAAATAAAATAAAACATACGGAATATTGCGCTCATTTAATTCTGGTGCATAGACCCAATTCAACGGCGCGGTCAGTTGCAAATCCGAAACATATTTAAGCGGCAGTTCATAAGTCAACAGGGCGGTATTTTTTTCGAGAGCGGGGATGCGCCAGGCAAGCTGCCAGAAGAAGTCTTGCTGATTTGCCCAATCCCGCCGATAAGTATTCGCAACCGTAAATTGATACGCCGTGGACATCCCGATCAAAACACTCAAGAGGATGAGCTTCGCGCGCCCCTCTCTTAACGTCAAATCTGCCAGCCCTACGATAAATAAACTAGCCCCAAGCATGATCGAGACAAAGAAACGGTCGTAGTCGAATTCGATTTTCAGTGGCAATCCCGCCGCCCAGGAGGGCAGCCTGCCCGCAAAGATGGCTATAAGGCCGATGAGTAGCGCCCATCTGCCGAAGGATGATTCGTGTTGCGTGTTGTGTGTTACGTTTCCTGTATTCCGTTTTTCAATTTGCGCCCGCATTACAAAGTAAATGAAAAATGCAGTCAGCAGCAGAATTACGAATGCAATGACTTGTGTGGCGGAACCATCCACGGTTGCGAAGCTATTAAATGTCCCAAGCCAGGAGGTGAAGCCAGATAATGAAAGCGTGGTGACGAACTCGTTGATGAGCGCCAGCGGCGAAAGCATTGAACTGGATAAAATGCTGATATCGTACGAGTTATAAGCGGTGGATTGGTAATAGGCGTACGTCCACACGGCGTTGAGAACCCACACAATCAAGTATGGAAGCCATTGCAAGCCGGTCTTTTTCATCAGCTCTTTTTTGTCCGTTGTTGTCTCTGTGAAAATGACGAGGATGAAAAAGAAGCGTAAAATTTCGAGACCAAAAAAATATTCTGTCGAGAATAGACCAAGAGCCTGTAAAACAATGGCGAGCGCGGTCAGGCGTTTGGCGCGAAGCCCGTTACGCAGGAGGTGTGTAGTTACGATGAAAGAAGCAAGAAGAAAGAGAAGCGGAATAAGTTCCTGGTTGACGTGAGTCAACGCCACCCATTGTTGTCCGTAGGCGGGGTAGACGGTGAACAGCAGGACGACCCACAGCGCGGACTCTTGTCTGGTGGGCCATACTTTTCGTAACAGCGACCAGACTTCCAGCGCGAGCAGGAAGCGGATGACGAGGCCAAGAATCTGCCAGACGATGGGATGTCCCCCGAAGATGAAAGTCGTCACCGTGAAAATCGGCCCCAGCAATGGGCGGAAGGGACGAAAAGCTTCGATGAATTCAGTGGGGCCAAAAAAATTTAGGAACCATGCGAAGGGCCAATCGTCCCAATAAAAGCCCATCCACGGGATGAGCAAACCGTATGCCAGATAAACGAGCATCATCAAAACGGCGGGGATGGTAATTTTTTTTTGCAGGAGTTGGTTGAGTTTTTCTTTCACGCTGTGATTTTACCATTCAGAATGCGCCGAAAATCAGCATGTTATATAATGCCCGCGGTCACAAATTGCGCTCTCCCGGTATCTTCCCAAAAAGAAGGGGGAGGGCTCACGCAAAATGTCCCGAAGGTTTCTTCACATTGCGCTTGCTTTTCGCAAACCTTCGGGACGGTGCATAAAACATCCCGATTTATTGAGACGATACCTCTCCCGTTTATAAAAGCGCAATTTATGACCGTGACGGGTATAATCCGATTCATGC
>CAKKRM010000161.1 GCA_919902735.1 Anaerolineales bacterium
TTTGTCACAGCGCTCACATCGTCAAAAATGGTCATAATGCTCAGGGTCATCAACATTGGACTTTAGACAAAGGGACACAGCCCATTTTTTGATGGGCATGAAAAGCACCTTAAAAACTGAACTTGCGAGTCGATTTTGGTCAGGTGAAGCCTTTGAAAACTGGCGGAAGATGCGGACGGTGAACCAAAACAGTACCTTTCGGGCGACCTGGGGAATAACCTCGTTGTTTGGGCAGAGCGGCGGGTGTTCCAATCTGGCGAGTAATTCGTCCGAAATCCCGCTGGACACGAGTCGGGGAAAGCGACTGTGTTTTCGAGGCAGGCCGTGAGCCTTCCCAGGGATGCGGATGGTTTTCGGCGTAGGGGCGGGCGACCCATAATTGCAGGTAAGCCAAGTGAGCCAGAGCCCACCAGTTCTCTTCATGCTGTACCTCTGGGGTCTGGAAGCCATCCAATAACAATCTTTGTTTGCCGAACCGAAAGAAATGCTCGAGATCATAGCGTTGATCGTACGTCGTGAAAATATCCAGCGGGGTGAGAGCGCCGCGTTTGTCTCCCATGACGATGACCCACAGAGCTTGTGGGTAAGCCAGAGCGCCGTTTGCCTTGTACAGGCAAATGCGAACGAGGGTGAAGGGATAGTGGTGCATCGGGATGTAGATCGGTTTGCGCTTGCCGCGCATGAGCATGTCATGCCAGGCTTCGATCTTCACCTGATAGACCCGTCCGCGACGACTGGTCGTGGTGGTGTGCGCGACTTCGTCTGGCGCAGGCCAGGTCTGTGGATCCTGGAGCGAGAAAGCCGCGCCATACCAGGCAGGGTGTCCGCAGGCAGGCTTGCGACCGGAAGGGTTCGCTTTCCGATAAAATGTGCGGGTACTGCGTACGCGTACCAGGCTCACCAGGTTGGATTTCGGACGGTTGGCGAAGAGATATTTCGGTTTGCTGTAGCTGGTATCGCCCACTTCCACACACAACTGGTTATGGAACGGCAGGCTCGGGTCGTCCAGAAGAACGTTCATCTGGATGGCTCCCGCCAGTTCCTTATCCTCTGCACTGCTGACCCGTTCACAACTCAGTGGAACGACCCACACACTGCCCTGTTGCACCTCTGGCTCTGGCAACAATGCCACCTCGGAGTAGCAGTGACCAATCGTCACCGGCTTGTTGCTCTGCAACAAAGCGGGTTGATACACATACCCCCGATCCTTTAGGGTCTGAGCATAGGGACGCGGCTGGGGCGTCGTATCCACTCCCAGCGCCCAAAAAGGCCTGCGCTGTGGGTGCGGAAGGTAGGGCGAGGCCAGTTGCGCCAGACTTTTGCTCATCCACTTTGGAGTATAGGAGGCTATCGCCTTGAAGACGGAAGTATGCTCCCGCCGAAAACAGGCTTCGAGACTGAGTTCAACCACCGATCTCGCTCTGCCCTGACTGCTCAAGGCATCCAGCAATTCCATGAGCGCATCGGCTCGTTTGTTAAAGTTCTGGTAAACTTCTTGCCGGAACTGTGTCAGTTGAGTGGTATGTTCTTGTCTGTTCATGCCCTCAGTTTGACGCAGTTCCTCTCAGTTGTCAAATTTTGTCTAAAGTCCAATATTATAAACATGTATACTTACATAGCACCGCATAAATAACTAAATCAAAATTATGATATTTACTTGTAATTTCAATCAAAAAGTTTAGTAATTTATGCAACAAGCGGTAAATCATGTTCACGCCTGAAATGTTTTCAACATCATCCATCCGCGCACACCCGCGCGGCGAATCGATCACACGCATCATCTCATCTGCGTTCAACTCCATTCACGCGGGCGAAGCCGTCAAA
>CAKKRM010000162.1 GCA_919902735.1 Anaerolineales bacterium
TCTGCCACGACCACGGACTTGAAGTCAGTATGCAAAACCTCGAAGCGCTGACCGAATTCTCGTGGCGAGTGCGCGAGCAGTTCACCGCGAACGGCATCACTGGCGCAAACGGTGCAGAAGTTGACCACGTCGAGTTATTTGCATCTACACCCGAAGCGGATAGCAAAAGTTTTGTCCTCTGCCCCGGCAAAGCCTATGACCGCTCCCCATGCGGAACAGGCACCAGCGCAAAACTCGCCTGCTTGTATGGCGATGGAAAATTGCAAGTGGGTCAAATCTGGAAACAACAAAGCGTCGTTGGCAGTATCTTTGAAGGTAGCGTGCAATTAAATGGAGAAAACATTATCCCAACCATCACAGGCGAAGCGTGGGTAATGGCAGAAGGCACGATTTTGGTGGATGAGCGCGATCCGTTTGGCAAAGGAATTTAATAAATTAACCGCGAAGAGCGCGATGGGCGCTAAGATTAAAAAAGGTTGTCTTCGCGTTCTTAGCGTGCTTTGCGGTTCAAAAAGAGAGAAGTTATGACAACAAAATCAGATGTTCTCATCATCGGGGGCGGACCTGTAGGTTTAAGCTGTGCCTACTATCTTTTGAAATCTGGAAGAAACGTGACCTTGCTCGACGCCAAGGAAATTGGCAAGGGCAGCGGCTCGGGCAACGCGGGGCACATCGTACCGAGTCACATCATTCCGCTGGCTGCGCCTGGGGTGGTGACCTCCGCGCTCAAGTGGATGCTTGACCCCTCACACAGTCCCTTTGGCATGAAGGTCAGCTTGAACCCGAATTATATTTCCTGGCTGTTGAAGTTTGTGCTGGCGTGCAGTGAAGCGAATGTCCAACGCAATATCAAGCCGTTGAATGACCTTGGTCAACTGAGCGCGGGGAATTTCGCGCAGATGATTGCCGAGGAAAAATTCGATTGCTCCTATCAAGAAAAAGGTTTGCTCTTTTTATACAAAACCGAGAAAGCCTTCCATGATGGACAGCACGAAGGCGAGTTAATACAAAAACATAGAATCCCCGTAAACGTGTACGATAAATCCAAAATCCATGAAGTCGAACCTGCCGCGTTAGACGATGTCATCGGCGGCGTGCATTTCACGGGGGATGCGCATCTTAACCCTGCGGTGTTTCTCAAATTGCTGAGTGACCGAGTCCGCGCGATGGGTGCGGAGATGTTCGAGAACGCGCCCGTGACAGGATTTGAATCAGCGGGGGGGAAGGTTCGGGTTGTCAGAACAAGCGTCAGGGAGTTTGAGGCGGAGCAAGTCATCCTTGCGGCAGGCGCGTGGACTCCGTCCGTTGCGCGCGATTTGAAATTGAATATTCCTATCCAACCTGCGCGCGGATACAGCATGACCATGTCTGCGACGAAGACGATGCCGAGCCATGCGTTGATTTTGGGTGAGCGCAGGGTTGCCGTTTCGCCGATGGATGGAGTTCTCCGCTTCACAGGCCGCCTTGAAGTGGGCAATTACAGCATGACGCCGAATCCTGTTTGGATTCAACGCATCGAAAACTCTGCGCGTGAATATCTGCGGCTCGATGAAAAATTGGATGTGAAAGAAACCTGGGCGGGATTGCGTCCCACTACGCCTGATGGAATGCCGATCATCGGGCGTTCACCGAAGCACAGCAATTTGATCCTTGCCACAGGTCATGCTATGCTCGGTCTTTCGCTTGGGTTGGGAACAGGTCAGGTGGTGGCCGAACTGCTCAATGGACAGGAACCAGCTTTCAGTTTAAGTCCATTGCGATTGGAGAGGTTTTGAGAAACGCAAAGAAGGAAAGTTGCATTGTATAATCATGTCAGGTGAAACCAATGAACATTGAGAAACAGCGAGTAAGCTTTACTTTTTCAAAACAGCTGGCTGATGAATTGCGCAGAATTATTCCTGTAAACGAAATTTCGCCATTCGTGGAGAATGTTTTAGCGCGAGAGCTGCGCCGCAGAAAACTACGCGAGGCAATCAAGAATTCTTTTGGCGCTTGGAAGGATGAAGACCATTCCGAGCTTGCAACCTTTGATGATGTCAATCGTTGGGTGGAAGAAGGGCGCAAAAGACACACTCATATATCTGGCTGATAACAACTGACCACTGATAACCGATAACCGATAACTGATAACTGATAACTGATCACTGATAACTGACCCCCTTTGACCCCCTCCCTCCTCTTCATTTTCATCACCATCTTCGTGGACATGCTTGGCTACGGCATTATGCTGCCGCTGCTTCCGTTTTACGTGCAGGCACAGGATGGCGGCGCGGCGATTGCGGGCGCGTTGAGTTCGTTGTACGCATCCACGCAATTATTTGCTGGCCCCATCCTCGGCGCACTCTCGGATCGTTACGGGCGGCGGCCTGTTTTATTGATCTGTCTCTTCGGTACATCGTTGGGATATCTCATGCTTGGGCTGGCGGATACGCTTCCCTTAATTTTCCTGGCTGTGTTCATTGACGGATTGACAGGCGCGAACCTCACCACTGCCTACGCTTACATTGCAGATGTAACCACCTCCGAGAATCGCGCGCGCGGAATGGGAATGGTCGGCGCGGCGTTTGGGTTGGGACTCATGGCGGGGCCAGCATTGGGCGGGTTGCTCAGCCGTTATGGATTGTATGTCCCTGCATTTACGGCTTCGGCAATTGCGTTGAGTAATGTCATCTTTGGTTATTTCGTTTTGCCTGAGTCACTCCCGCCAGAAAAGCGCGAGATCAAACCCGTTTCAGAAATGTTCAAATGGACAAAACATTTTGCAGGGTTGTTCAAGCAGGTCAACATTCAAAAACTTCTCATCGCGATGTTCCTGCTCAACCTTGCCTTCGCAGGGCTGCAATCCAACTTCCCGCTCTATTCCAATTTTCGTTTTCATTGGACGCCGACGCAGAACAGTTTCTTTTATCTTTACGTCGGCGTGTGCGCTGTCTTCATTCAGGGATTTTTATTTGGCAAACTTCAGCCCCGCTTTGGCGAAAAACGCCTCACTATTTTTGGCCTCACGCTTATGGCAATCGGTCTTGCGGGCATGGCGCTCGCCCCCGCCGCATGGATGCTCTATCCCGCTGTTACCATCGTTGCGCTTGGCACGGGCACAAGCATCCCCTCGCTCACCGCGCTGGTTTCACTGCGCGTCTCCGATAGCGAGCAAGGCCGCCTGATGGGCGGTACGCAAACCCTGCTCAGCCTGACGAATATTTTCGGCCCCATGCTGGCGGGTATTTCATTTGAAGTCATCGCCTTCTCCGCGCCTTATTGGCTGGGGAGTGTTTTTTCTTTGATGGCTTTGGGCATCGCATATTTGGGATTACGGGATTTAATTCTGAATTCTGAAATCTGAATTCAAAATTGCGAACGCATCTGACTCACCGCAGCCTGAATCCCGTTCTCCTGGCTTAACGCCACGCTGATAGTTTTTGCCCGCGCCCGCATGGATTCATCCGTCAATGCCTGCGTGATGGCTTGCGCCAAATTTTCTGCGTTCAATTTTCTCTGGGGGATGGGTTTTGGCCCAACGCCGATTTTATAAATCCGTTCTCCCCAGAAGAATTGATCAATGGCTAATGGCATGGTGATGGTTGGAATCCCTGCATGTAAACTCGCGGAGGTTGTCCCTGCGCCGCCATGATGGACGGCGACTTTTACACGCGGGTACAACCAGTCATGCGGGGTGTATTCGATGGGGAAGATATTCTTTGATTTTATTTCACCATGCCATTTGGAGGGAATCGTCAAAACCGCCTGTGCGTTTGCGAGATGGAATGCTTCCTCAAGCATGGACAGCGTTTGGGTAAACCCTTGCGTGCCTGGGCTGCCGAATCCGATGGCGATGGCGTTCGCTGATGAATCAATAAAACTCTGGAGTCGAACAGCTTGCTGTTCGGGAATTTCGGCAGCAAGCTGCCTGACTCCAGAGTTTCGCCAATAGCCAGTGATAACTTGCTTCTCATTCCAATCTTTTGGGCGGGGGACAATCTGTTCGCTGAATCCATTCAGGGTGAGGGGTTGGCGGGAAAATGCCTGAAGCGAAGGATCTGTCCATTGGGCAGGCGCCAGCCCAAAGTCTGCGTGACGCGCGTGGTTTATTTCCGAGCGCCACGAATGCCAAATGGATTGAGTCACAGCCCAGTGCGAGAACCAATTCCCGATCCCTAAAAGAGAAAAGCGAAAAGGCAGCAGCGCTGGTGGAAATTCGCGGGTGGGGGCCAGCGGTTGTAAGAGCGCACGAACAGCTGGGATGCGCAAGCCTTCGGCGATGTGTGCGCCCCAAATTGTGGGCAGGCCGTGGATGAGAAGGTCTGAGCCGCGGCAGGCTTCGGCGGCGGTGTGGAGCATTTGCCTGTAAAGCGGGCGTGCAGTGCGAAGAAAATTTTTTGTTGCGCGAATGGAGTTGATGAAGTTGCTTCCGAGTGTGAGCGGCGTTTGATTGCCTTGTTCGATCATGAGGTCGGAAGGATTACCTTCGAAGGGCGCGAAGGTTAATTTGCTTGTTTGAATAATGTTTGCGAAACCAATTGGCGCGGCAATGCGGACGGTGAAGCCTGCTTCGTGCAAGCCTTCGCCGAGGGCGATATAGGGTAATACATCGCCGCGGGTGCCGCTGGTGAGGAGGGTGATGGTTTTCATGGAGAAGCGGACGATAGACCATTGAACACGGTTGTCCATCGTTTATTGTCTGTGGTCAATCGTTGATCTTCTCAAATACAAGGAATCGATATTCGACAACCTTCATGTGCAGGCATTGCTGCAATGCCATGCTCCCCAGCATGGATGGGACAATGGCATGTTGGATCGGTAGTTTTTCGCCGAGAAAAAGAATGGCGCTGGCGAGAAAATCGGGCAGGTTGCGCAGGCGGAGATGGGGGGTGAGTTCGTCGTTCTTGACGAGGTTGAGTTGATACTTATTTGCAAATGAAAGAGTCTGCTCCACCCTCTGCACACCAGGGACGTACCAGCCTTTGATGTAGGCATCCAGCCATTTGGTTTCATTTGCAGAGAAGGGACGCGCCGCCTGATAATCGTCCACGAGGATGAGCTTGCCGCCACTCTGCAACAGACGGCTGGCTTCGCGGAAATAGCTTTCAGGGTCAACCGCATGGCAGACTGCTTCGACGGAATAAACTGCATCGAGTGATTCGCTTGGCAGCGGGACGGAGGTGAAATCACCTTCCGCAAAGTTGATTTGGTTTTGCAGTCCCAACTCTGTAGTGGAGGCTTGCGCGAGTTTGGCTTGCACGGGGCTGAGAGTTAATCCAAGTGCGGGGGCGGGGCTTTGCAAACGCGGGTGGATGTAAAACAAACTCGCGCCAACGCCGCAGCCGAGGTCTGCGATGCGGGCGTGGGAAGATACGGAGGATTTTATTTCGTCGAGGATTAGTGAATTAGAGAAGTTGAGGGCTTCTTCCAATGTCTGGATGCCGTCTTTCCATAAAGAACGGTGGATGTTTTGGGCTTTTTTGCCGCGCAGCAGACTGAATTTCAGGAAGAGGTTTGTGTTTTCATCGTAATACGTGCGGACGGAGTCGGTTGTGATGGGCATGGGGAAATTATAATGTAGGCTGTGTCGAGCAAGTTCGTAAATTAGAACCGCCAACAGCTTGAATTCTGTTGGGGTGAGCGGAATCAACTTTCCGTTACGTGTGACGCGGCGGGTTGCCAAAGCGACTTTTAGATCGCCCCCGAACTGTTGTACTACCCTGATAGATTAACCGCCTCAATAAAACGCGATCACACCAGCGGACAGTTGACTCAGATTCAATGGGCAGTGGCTACTTTTTGTTTTCAGCCCGCCATAAGCCGGAATTCATATCATAAAGTCAATCGCAAAACGAATTGCTGTTCATCCAAAACAGGCAATTTATGCTATTATAGCTCTAATACGACAAAACCCGTCTCGTTTTTAGTTAATCACTCACCTTACGCGATTTTGAGAAAAAGTGATGTCGTTGCGAGCCGCGCACTTGGTTTTAGCGGCGAAGCAATCTCCGAGACGGCTAGGAGATTGCTTCGGACAAAGAACAAGAGCGTCCTCGCAACGACATACCATTACTGCGTAAGGTGAGTTAATCATAATCAGTAGTTCACGAAAACGTAGTAACCGCTTCGCGTCAGTGGTTCGAGTAAAAAGCGACTACGAAACCCTTTCGTGAAGTACTGATAATAATTATGGAGCCGTAGATGATGCGCTACTCATTACGTACCCTGCTCTTTATAATCATTAGTAGTTTTTGCTGATTGTGCGGGGGCCGTATGTTATTGCGTATCGAATTATCGGACCTTTAAGTTATTTGGATACAGCTTTCTCCGGACTCTTTGCGAAATCCGATGTTGATGTTAATCGGTTGATGCAATTCAGCAGTATAGTGAGAGAACCTCGCTGGCGGACCTTTTGTGGGAATGAGACGATAATTTTTAAGGGCTGGCGCTGCCATGAAGGAAAATATTATGAAACACCTAAGGCGCTGGAAACCCACTCCCGTGGTTACATTTTCCCTGGTTAGTTTGCTGGTCACCGTGATGATCGCCGTCGTTTTGGCGGTGTATATCCAGCAAGAACTGGAACAGCTTGCGCTTCGCCAGGCCGCCGAAGGCGCGGCTGAGCAAGTCGATCTCTACCTTAATCCAAACTTGGAATCTGCGGATTTGGACGGCCCCCTCGACCCGGCCCGCTACCAGGAGATCACGGCTCTGATGGAGGAAATTCTCAAAGATCAACATATTGTCCGGGTCAAAATCTGGAACCGCGAAGGGTTGCTGATTTATTCAGATGAGAAAGAGTTGGTCGGGCGTTATTTCCCATTGGATGAGGATCTTCAGCAGGCTCTGGACGGCCAGACGACGATGGCGGTTTCTTCTTTGGGCAAAGCGGAAAACGTTCTCGAGAAGGGGCGCTTTGGCTCAGAACTACTGGAAATCTATGTTCCGTTGCGTATCCATGACTCGCCGCAGATTGCAGGCTCCTACGAAATTTATCATGACCTGGCGATTGTTGGGCCGCGCATTGCTGCAACCCGGAGTTTTGTCTGGGTCAGTATCGCCGTGGGATTCTCGCTCCTGTATGGGGCGATGGTTATCCTGGTGTACGGGGTGTCACGCAAATTAGCCCGCAGCAACAGTGAGAATGCGCGGCTCTACGAAGAGACGAAACAACAACTGGCCGAGCGTAAAAAAGCGGAAGAAGCTCTCCAGAAGAGCGAGAAGATGCTGGAGCAACGAGTTGAAGAACGCACAACGATCCTGGCGGATGCTTTCGAATTTAGCCAGGAGATCGTCAGCCAGCCGAATTTTGGAAACCTCGTGGATTCCGTCACACAGCGCGCCAAAAACTTAATGCACGCAAAATCCGCAAACCTTTGCATGTTAACCCAGGATATGAAGCAGCTTGAACTGACATCGCAGAGCGGGGATTCCCTCGCCGCTGAGGGGCGCAGCCAGCCTTTTCGAAATCAATTGCCGACAGGCATTATGGCTGGGGTCAAAGACTCAACCGCTGAAGTAATTTCCATTTGTGTAGATCATCAAATGCCAATATCCGACGGTTGTTTGTCGGCTCCGTTATACAACGGGGACCGCATTATCGGCGCCATTTGCATTACGCGCGATAAAAGCCTGCCCTTCACAGATATTGAAAATCATACGCTTAAGCTGCTTGCCAATTCAGCGGCGGTGGCTATTGCCAATATTCATCTAATCGAAGATTCCCGAAAGCAGGTTGAATTGAATGCCACCCTTAATGAACGACATCGCCTGACATCCGAATTGCATGATGAAGCTTCCCAAACTCTGAGCTTGTTAAACCTAAAAGTAAGCGAGCTGGATCATCAACTCTCAGGCCGGGAAAAAGAGAACGTATCCACTGAATTGGAGCAGTTCAAGCAATTGATCGAAAGAGCGCACGCTCAAATGCGCATGGCGTTTAGCGGCATGAATTCCCAGGCAGCCAATAAAGCCGCCGATATCAGCAGGGAGTTGAAAGAGTATGTAAAGGAATTTATCGACACAAGCGGAATTCCCGTCGACCTGACAATCGGCGATTTATCTTCTCTGATTATGCCTGCCCTGATTCAAAAACAGATCATGTATATTTTCCGTGAAGCCCTCACAAATGTCCGCCGCTATGCCAATGCAAAAAAAGCGCAGGTAAAGTTGGAGTACACGGATGAAGTTCTGCAAATCACGGTCAGTGACGATGGCAGGGGATTTGACCCCAACCTGTCCAAAAGCGACCATCATCTTGGGCTGGCAGTCATGCAGGCTCGCACAGAAAGAGTCGGGGGGACCCTGTCTATAGAAACGGCTCCAGGCGCAGGGACGAGAGTGATCGCAAAAATCCCCATTTTGGCTGCCATGACGGCATTTTCGAAAGAGGAAAAATGAACACGAAAAAAGCGCGCATACTTCTTGTGGACGATCACGAACTCTTCCGGCAGGGAGTCGCACAGGTAATCAACAACCAGCCGGATATGGAAGTGGTTGGGCAGGCGGATGATGGTTTGGAAGCCCTTACGATGGCCCATGAATTACGCCCCGACCTGGTTTTGATGGATATTAACATGCCGCTCAGCAATGGCCTGGAAGCCACAGAGTTGATCCGTGCCAATATACCGGAAAGTATCATTATCATGCTTACGACTCATGAAGAGGAAGAGAAGCTTTTTAATGCGGTGAAGGCCGGAGCACAGGGATATATTCTAAAATCAACCAGTTCGACGGGTCTTGTCCGGGGGATACGCGGCGCTCTGGATGGAGAATCTTCTGTGCCTCGCAAACTCGTCGGCCAGTTGCTGGCTGAATTTTCAAAGCTGTCGAAAAGGCCGGAGAATCTGGTCAACGAGGAGATAATCCCCATTATTACCCAGAGAGAACGTGAAATCCTGAATATTATGGCAACAGGCGCTTCAAATCAGGAAATTGCCGAAACACTATCGATAAGCCTTCAGACCGTCAAAAGCCATGTCAGTAATATTTTGACCAAGTTACAGGCCAAATCCCGCCATCAGGCGGCTGAGTTTGGTATTAAGCAGGGGTTCATCCAGCGCAAACAGTAAGGTTGTAACTCACCTTACGCAGTTTTGTGTGTTTTGGGGCATGTCGCCCTGAGCGATAGCGCATCGTCCCCGAAGGGGGAAGGGTCTCTACGACTGTCTCGGAGACCCTTCGCTCCGCTCACATCGTCCCGATGTTCTTCGGGAGGGAATCATAGG
>CAKKRM010000163.1 GCA_919902735.1 Anaerolineales bacterium
ATGATCTTCGCCATAATGCGGCTGACTTCGCTGGGGGTGTAGAACTGTCCCTTGCTCTTTCCGCTCTCGGTGGCAAAGTGCCGCATCAGGTATTCGTAAGCATCGCCTAAAATATCATCCTCATCGGCGCGGTTCTTCGAGAAATCCAAAGACTTGTTCTCAAAGATGGCGATCAGGTTCGTGAGTAAAAAAAGACCCCATCAAGTGGAGTCTTTTTTGTGCCTATATATGGCGGTTGAATAAAGCTTTCTTGCTGTATTTAGGTGCCCCAGCCAGGAGTCGAACCCGGAACCTACTGATCCGAAGTCAGGCGCTCTATCCATTGAGCTACTGAGGCGCGAGCGAAATTATACACGATTTACCCCGTACGCTACATAAATCAATCAATGAAGCGTACGAGGTTGCCCCGCGCAGAAAATACAGGCACAACAAAAGCTACGGCTTTCTCGAAGTCGAAAAATCTTAACGCAAATTATGCGAAAAGGCGAATGACGTGAATTTTTTATTGAGTTTCGCGAAAATTCGCTCAATTTCGCGCCTTTCGCGTCAAGCCTTGCTACAGATTTGAAAACGTGTCAACCTACTTTGAGAAAGCCGTAAACAAAAGCACAATGCCTAAATATAGCAGTAAAGAATGGATGTGAAGACGTTATGACAACTCCCCCGAAAATTGACTTGAATAAAATAATGCAAAGTAGAACGCCTGACTCTTTTAACTCACCTTACGCAGTAATGGTATGTCGTTCCCGAATGGGGAACGACATCACTTTTTCTCAAAATCGCGTAAGGTGAGTCTTTTAATTCTTTACCACAAAATGAATACTTACCGACACTTGCGGCGGCGTTTTTGTTAGACCGTAAGAGCGCTCGTGCGCGAGTTATCACCCATTTAAGGCGTACTCAACCGCTTCATCAATGGTCATGATGCGGCCTTTATCATAGGCATCTTCAAAGCCAGTCTTGCCGAGTCTGGCAAGACTGGCTGCGCCATCGTGATCAATATCGGCCTGCTCAAGGAATGGACGCATATCGCCAATCACCCCGCGAGTTGCATCAGCCCAACCGATCAGTCGCGATGGTGCGTGACAATTTCAGGATGCGATGACATCGTGCTGTGCATAGGCGCGCACCGATAACTGCAATTGACTCATTGCCGAGGCATCAAACTCTGATGCTTCGACATGCTCAGTACATCGCCTTCATCCTGTAACTTGCAAAATAGCCTTACCTCACCGATGCGCATATCTGCGTTGCAGACAATGTCGCTTGAATTGGCGAAGCGCTGGTTTTGAATATCTCTGGCAGTACGAACTCTTGCACGAATGGTTGGCTGGTTTCGCCCAGACGATCTCCGCTGAGTTTTTCGTAATCGACTCTGGGAACTTTGATGTGAATATCGATCCTATCTAATAATGGGCCCGAAATTCGTTTTTGATATTTCGTGACCATGGCAGGGGCGCAGGTGCAGGGTTTGAGTGAATCGCCGTGATAGCCGCAGGGGTAGGGGTGTACACAATCGGACATATTTTCCGTGCTTGGTATGCAATGAAAGAGTGATTGTGATGGCATTTCTCAATTATTGAGCCTTTCATATTGGTGAAGAGGAAAGTGCAAGAGGGGGGACTAGTCGTGGTCCTCATCTAATGCATATTCAATCGCCTGCTCCATCGTCATTGCGCGCCCCTCTGCCCAGGCTGATGCAAAAATTGATTCATCGAGCATGGTGTGAGTTTGAGCTATGAGGGGTGTATAGATTCGCTGAACACCTTGATCCAGGTTAGCACTAATTGACTCATGAATAGTTTCTCTTGCGCCAAACAATCGCGCTGCCCGTGTCGCTTGATTGCGCCCAATTGCCACACCAGCAAATCCTATAAGACAGGTACCGATGAGATAGGCATGGTTAATTTGATGGTACAGGAGCAGGCTGTTTTTCAAAAGCACTGTTGCTTGCCCTAATTCACCTTGTAGTACCTTCAAAATACCCAAAGCAAACTGGAACCAGGCGGATTTTGATATATCATCAAGACCATCCAGCAGGCTTAGATGATCTTCAAGAATTCTAATAGCGGCAAATACATCGCCTTTATAGGTAAGGGCGAGCGCATGATCTCCAACTGCACTTATAAGACCCTGTCTATCACCTAGTTCCTGACAGAGAAGGCGGCCTTTTTCGGAATAACGTTCTGCTTCTGCAAAATCACCTTTTAGGAGTTGCATTACGGTCATACAGCGTAAGGCGCGCGTCATTAGGTGATGATCTTCCAACTCCTCGGCCAAAACCAAGCTCTCTTCAGCGTAAGGAACACCTATTGGATCGCTTTGACGATATGCAAGCCAGGCTGTTTCAGATAATGCTTTCGCCAATATATTTTTGGATAGGTGTTCCCGGAAGGAGATACCGATTTCCAGCCATTGGCGACTTTCCTGATAAGGATTACTGCCATCCCAAAAAGCACTCAGGGCAATAACAATTCTTATGCTAATTTCAATTTGGTTTGTGCCAACCCCCCATTCGACTGCAGCGCGCACGTTATCCAGTTCGAAAGCCACCTGCTTCAATTGAGCAACCTGATCACGCCCACGTAATTCTGGTCCGATCTTCTCGGCCCAAGCCAGCATCCAGGCAAGGTGTCGGTCGCGGATTATTTCCACTTCATCAGTCTCTTGGAACTTCTCGTTCGCGTACTGACGGATGGTCTCCAACATGCGATAGCGTCCATTCTCGCTATCTACAAACACCAGCGATTTTTCGACCAGGTTGCCGAGCAGGTCGAGTACAACTAATTCATTGACATTGTCGCTCGTATTCACGGCTTCAGCGCCATCCAGAGTCCAACCGCCCGCGAAGACTGCGAGCCGCCGCAACAAGGTGCGCTCGGAATCTGAAAGCAGATCCCAACTCCAATCAATGGAAGCGCGCAATGTTTGTTGGCGAGGCAGTGTAGTGCGATAGGTACTGGTGAGTAGGTTGAAACTTTCATTAAGGCGTGCCGCAAGTTGTTCGGTTGAAAACATATTGACGCGCGCCGCGGCTAACTCAATCGCGAGCGGAATCCCGTCGAGACGGCGGCAAATCTGGGCGATGGAAGAAGCGTTCTCCATTGTCAGCGAGAAATGTTCCTGAACGAGTCGCGCGCGCTCTTCGAATAACTGGATCGATTCATAGTCCAAAAGTTTTTCAATGAACTGTTGCACATCAGGCAATGCCAGCGATGGGACATGATACAGGGCCTCGCCCGAAATATTCAATGCTTCGCGGCTGGTGGCGAGTATTTTCAAGTTTGGACAATTCTTGAGTAATGTATCGGCCAATCGCGCGCAGGCATCCAGTAGATGTTCGCAGTTATCGAGGATGAGCAACATGGTTTTTGGGCGCAAGACACGCACCAATTTTTCAGTCATGGATTCGTCGGAGCCTTCGACGAGATTAAACAACGCGGCAACAGTTTGCGGCACGCGTACGGGGTCGCTCAACGAAGCCAATTCCACAAGCCAGACTCCGTTGGCATAATCTTTTAGCGATTGTTCGCCCACTTTCAAAGAGAGACGTGTCTTGCCAATGCCGCCTGTGCCGATCAGTGTGACGAGACGATGGTCGGCGATCACATTTGTGATCTCGTCCAGTTCTTTTTCACGCCCAATGAATTTACTGAGTTGAAACGGGAGGTTGTGTTGAGGTGTGCTTGCTTCTTTTTGCTTGACAGGCTGAATTGATCTGAATTCCCCTTTGCGGATCTGCTTATACAAGGCGCGCGTTTCGGGCTGCGGGTCAACGCCTAATTCCTTACGCAGGAATTTTTCGCATTTCTGATATTGTTTCAATGCCGCATTGTGCTGTCCGGCCTGGATATAAATTTGCATCAAGCGGCGATGCGCGGACTCATTAAAAGGGTCGAGCGTGATCAAATGCCGCGCATACGGGATGGCTGTTTCTGCCTGCCCCAATGAACAGTGGTCATCCGAGAGCATGATCAAAACAGCGGCAAATTTACAGCGCAGTTCTTCAGATTCGGCAAAAGCCCAGTCGTTGAAGCTCGGCGCATCCTTGAGGCTGAAGCCTGTCAGGAAGTGGTTGCGATAGAGTTTAACAGAATCAGTTAACAGGGGGATGCGAAGCGCAATATCCTTTTGGGCATGACTTTCCGTAATGCGGGATTCAAAACTGGCAACATCCAGCCATAACCTTCGCCCCGTTAATGGATCGGCGCCTTCGGCAATAAGTCCGATGGTTTCGTGATCGGCGGCAATCCAGCCCTCACCAATCACCTGCTGGGTTTCCCATAATGTATGGCGCAGGTTCGTGAATGCTTTGGCTTGATCATATTCAGGCCAGAGTAATGCGCTTAAATATTCGCGTGAATGTCTTCCGCGATTGGATGCGAGATACACCAACAGAGCCAGCGTTTTGCGTCGGTCAACAGGTACGGGTGTGTTATCCAATTCCAATTTTGGAGAACCGAGTAGATACAAAGCGAGATTGACAGACATGCCACTCCTTTCGCATCAGCAAAAATTTATTATATCCCTGAAATTCGACAAGTTAAACTCAAATTGGGCGTTTTGATGCCCCATGCGACACGCTAGGGACACGCGGTATGAATATACTTTCCATATTATTCGAGTTGACTGAGCTGGTCATCACGGATGAGGTTTCTGTGTGAATCAAAGTTGAAAATTGTTAGTATAGTTTATGTATTTTGTCCAATTCATAATAATCAGATAATCTCGGAGGGTTTGCCATGTTTGCGAATAAATCCATTTCCCGTATTTTTTCTGTTTTGTTTATTCTCGTGTTTATGCTTGCACAGGTTATGCCAGCATATGCCGCCGGTTCCTGGATAAGCACCGGCGCGTTGACTCAGGGCCGCTCCGATCACACTGCCACACTGCTCGGCAATGGTCAGGTGCTGGTTGTTGGGGGATTTAACAACAGCTATCTTTCCAGCTCGGAGTTGTATGACCCAACCACCGGCATTTGGACAGCCACCGGTGCGCTGACCGGGGTCCGCGCTTATTACACCGCCACACTGCTCGGCAATGGTCAGGTGCTGGTTGTTGGGGGATTGGGCTCCGGCGGCGCTCTTTCCAGCGTGGAGTTGTATGACCCAACCACCGGCATTTGGACAGCCACCGGCGCTCTGGCACAGGCCCGATGGCTTCACACCGCCACCCTGCTCGCCAATGGAAAGGTGCTGGTCGTTGGCGGAGGTGACAACAACAGCAACGCTCTTGCCAGCGCGGAGTTGTACGACCCGGCCACCGGCATTTGGACATCCGCAGGCGCACTGACCGGAGCCCGTCGCGGTCATACCACCACACTACTCACCAATGGTCTGGTGCTGGTTGTTGGGGGAGCTGGGGGATCGATTTTTTCCAGCGCGGAGTTGTACGATCCAACCACCGGTATTTGGACAGCCACTGGCGCTCTGAACCAGGCCCGCCACAGTCACACCGCCACACTACTTTCCAATGGTCAAGTACTTGTTGTTGGGGGTTCTGTAGGATTCGGTGGCGCTATTGCCAGCACTGAGTTATACAACTCAAACACGGGCGCTTGGACAACCACTGGCGCGCTGACCCAAGTCCGCTACAGCCATACTGCCACAATGCTTTCCAATGGCGAGGTTCTGGTTGTTGGGGGGCATAACGGCAGTTTCAATGGTTTTGCCAGTGCGGAGGTGTATGACTCAGCCACCGGCATTTGGACATCTACTGGCGCACTGACCGAGAGCCGTCGCGGTCACACGGCCACGCTACTCTCCAATGGTCAAGCGCTGGTTGTTGGGGGTATTGGCGCCAGCGACTATCTTGCCAGCGCGGAGTTGTACAATCCGCCAGACACGATTGCCCCTGCCGTTTCATCCATCATTCGTGCCAATGCGAATCCCACCAACGCGGCCAGCGTGGACTTTACCGTGACCTTCTCCGAATCTGTGATCGGTGTGGATACAGGCGATTTTGCCTTGACCACCACGGGTGTGACGGGTGCATTCATCACGGGTATCAGTGGCTCGGGTGCGATGTATACCGTCTCGGTCGGCACCGGAAGCGGAACCGGCACGATCCGCCTGGATGTAGTCGATGATGATTCAATTGTAGACGGCGCATCAAATCCATTGGGTGGTACGAGCGTAGGCAATGGTAACTTCACCAGCGGTGAAAGCTACCTTATTCCCGTTCCTTGGATTTCTACCGGCACATTGATAGGGGGTCGCCAGGAACATACTGCCACACTGCTCACTAATGGCAAAGTGCTGGTTGTTGGAGGATACAGAGGCGGCTATCTTGACAGTGCAGAGTTGTACAACCCGGCCACCGGCACTTGGACATCCACAGGCTCTCTGATCGGACCCCGCAACAATCACACTGCCACCTTGCTTGCCAATGGGAAGGTGCTGGTCGTTGGAGGCAATGGCTCCAGTGGCCATCTTGCGAGCGCTGAGTTGTACGACCCGGCCACCGGCACGTGGACGAGTACCGGCGCTCTGAACGGAGCCCGCAACAACTACACCGCCACACTGCTCGCTAATGGTCAGGTGTTGGTCGTTGGAGGATATAGCCCCACTGGAGTTCTTGCCAGTGCAGAGTTATACGATCCTGCCACCGGCATTTGGACATCCACTGGCGCTCTGATCCAATCCCGCTACGCTCACACTGCCACAACGCTTGCCAATGGGAAGGTATTGATCGCTGCGGGATTTGGTCCCAGTGGCGCTCGTATCAGTGCAGAGTTATACGACCCGGCTACCGGCCTCTGGACGAGCACCGGCCAGCTGAACGGAGCCCGCTACTATCACACCACTACATTGCTGGCCAACGGCCAGGTGCTGGCTGTTGGAGGATTTGGCACTAGTTACAATACTTTATCCAGTGCGGAGTTGTACGATCCGACCACCGGCACTTGGACACCCACCGCTGCGCTGACAAGAGGACGCGAATCCCACACCGCCACATTGCTCCCCAATGGTCAAGTGATGGTTGTTGGAGGATTTTATGGAAGCGGCGCTCTTTCCAGCGCGGAGTTGTATGATCCGGCCACCGGCCTCTGGACAAGTACCGGCATATTGAATGCGGCCCGCTATTTCCATACCGCGACACTACTTCCCAATCGTCAGGTCTTGGTTGTTGGCGGATATGGCGGTGGTACTCTTGCCACTGCTGAGTTGTATGGGGATTCAATGACGGTTGACCAGACCATCACGGTCACAACACACGCTCCGGCCAGTGCAGCCAATGGCTCAAGTTTCACGGTTGAAGCCACAGCTTCATCTGGATTGCCAGTCTTATACAGCGCATCGGGTGCATGTACGAATTTAAATACAACCTTCACGATAATCAGTGGAACGGGCGATTGCATAGTCATGTACGATCAGGCCGGGGATGCAAGCTATAATCCTGCGCCACAGGTGATAGAGATGGTAGCGGATGCGAACGATGCGCCGGTCATCACCGAAGGCGCTTCCGTTGAAGTAAGCATGTCTGAAGATATCGCCACCTCCTTTAATCTAACCCTGCACGCTACAGATCCAGACAATGATCCATTGACCTGGAGCATCGCCGCTCCTGCATTGCATGGCGCTGCTGTTGCCGATGGCGTGGGGTTCATTCAGTACACTCCAAACACAGATTACAACGGCACAGATAGCTTTGAGGTGAGAGTTGATGACGGAACCCTGACGGATACCATCACAGTCAATGTGACCATTAATCCAGTCAACGATGCCCCAGTCATCACCGAGGGCGCTTCGGTCAATGTTGCTATGTCCATGGGCGGGTCTCCGACTCCCTTTGACCTGACATTGCACGCGACAGATATAGACAGTGGCATCACTACGCTAACATGGAGCATATCCTCTGCGCCTTTATATGGCGTCGCTGCCGTGGTCACTGGCGCGAGTCCTATCATAGGCAGTATGGGCACAACAAGTTACACGCTTAACACAGGTTATATGGGGACAGATAGCTTCGAAGTGAGAGTTACCGATGGATCTCTTGTAGACATCATTACCGTTAATGTCACGGTTCGGCCGGTCCTGACGGTGATAGCCGATTCCCAACGCAAAGAATATGGCAGCACTTCAGACCCGGCCTTTACCTTTAGATATGTTGGCTTCGTGGGAACCGAGGGCCCAAGTAATGTAGATTTCCCGCCGACTTGTACTGTACTAGTCCCATATATCAATGTCGGTGAATACCCGATTGTCTGTTCGCATGGCTTAGACGATAAATATGATTTTATCTATGTGGATAACACACTGGCCGTCACTCCAAGACCAATATCGGTAAGGGCTGATGCCAACCAAAGGAAGGAGTATGGCGGTGCCGATCCATCGTTAACTTATCACATCATAAGCGGCGCGCTGTTAGCTTCCGATAGTTTCAGCGGCAGCCTGACTCGTACTTCTGGGGAGAATGTCGGCGACTATGACATTTCGCAGGGCACACTGACCGCAGGCAGTAACTATAATCTGACCTACATTCCAGGGGGGAAGCTGACGATTACCGCCAAGCCCATCACTGTAACGGCCGATCCCCAAAGCAAAGTATATGGCACTGTCGATCCATTACTGACCTACCAAGTCACCAGCGGCGCGCTCGAAAGCGGCGATAGCTTCACCGGCGCATTGACGCGAGTCTCTGGCGAGAATGTTGATACCTATGCAATCTCGCAAGACACACTATCCGCAAACAGTAACTACATTCTGACCTTTGTAGGCGCTGATTTCACAATTTCAAAAGCAGATCAAAACATCACAGTAATCACAAATGCACCTGCCAGCGCGGTGATAGGGGATTCCTTCACGGTAGCCGCTGTTTCATCCTCAGGCTTGTCGGTTACTTACAACTCTTCCGGTACATGCACGAATGCAGGCGCAGACTTCACGATGACCGGCGGAATAGGTACTTGCACAGTCGATTATGACCAGGCCGGCGATTCGAATTACAACCCCGCCCCGCAGGTGACAGAAAACGTGACGGCTCTTAGCAATGTGCCAGACCTGTTGACTCCCGCCAACGCGGAGCAATTGCTCAATAACCGCCCGACCTTTGATTGGACGGATGTATCCGGCGCACTCAGCTATACGATTCAGGTCTCCAATAATGTTGGCTTTACCAGCCCAACGTCGAACACTGTCACGCTTTCCACTTACACACAACCAACCAGCCTGCCTGCCGGTGTCACTCGTTACTGGCGCGTGCAAGCCACGAGGATTGGCGGTCCCGGTCCGTGGTCTGTGATTCGCAGTTTCGTCACAGCCAGCCCGCCGAGCGCGCCAACCCTGGCATCTCCTGCCAACAATGCTTTGGTCACCGATTACACTCCGCTCCTGGACTGGAATGACTCAACCATACCTGCCGGGACAGCCTTCCTGAAATACGAATTGCAGATCGCAACGAATAGTGCCTTTACTTCTCCAACGAGTGTAGATGTGACAGCGCCAGTAACCAATTCCAGTTACACGCCGAGCACAGATCTGAATTCGAATACAACTTATTACTGGCGGGTGCGCGCGCACAACACACTTGGGCAGTACAGCGCGTGGTCTGCTGTACGCAGCTTCCGCACGGCGCTTTTACCGCCCACATTGGTTACTCCAAATGATGCAGAACAGATGCTCGTCAATCGTCCAACCTTCGAATGGGATGATGTAGCTGGAGCTACTGGTTACAGAATACAGATTTCGAATAACGTTGGCTTTACCAGCACTTTGACAAACGCCACTGTTACATCCTCGACCTATACACGGACTTCTGACCTGCCTTTTGGTGTAACCCTGTATTGGCGCGTCCGATCCAACGGGACAAATGGTCCGAGCGCCTGGTCGGAGGTACGCTCGCTGACAACGACGAACCCGCCGAGTGCGCCAACGCTGGCTTCTCCTGCCAACAATTCCAAAGTCTCAGGCCCATCGCCACTGTTCAACTGGAATGATTCTACGCTCCCGGTTGGTGTGGTCTTCGATCACTATCAAATCCAAATTGCGACTAGTAACGCCTTCACAACGATTGTTTATGATAACAATGTGGCAGGCCTTGTCAACTCGCAAGATAACACCGCTGTTCTGTTGCCTGCGACCACTTATTACTGGCGCGTCCGCGCTTTCAATACTCTCGGACACGCAAGCGCATGGTCAACAGTGCGGAATGTTAGGATCAATTTCGCGGGACCTACCCTCACTCAGCCCGGCACAGGTACAACAATCAGTAGTCTCACCCCAACCTTCATATGGGATGCAGTCAGTGGAGCAACCGATTACACGATTCAGGTCTCTAAGAGCAATACCTTTAGTCCGTTGGTGTTCAGTAGGACGGCAACCAGCCCCACCTATACCCACACGGCTAACTTGCAAGCTGGCACAACCTACTATTGGCGGGTGCGTGTTAGAGGGCCTAACACCTACGGTCCCGGTGACTGGTCGCAGGTATTCACCTTCACAACCCCATAAATACGTCACTGGCTTCCTAATGAAGCAAAAAGAACAGGCGAGCAATTGAGCTCGCCTGTTCTTTTTGGTAAATAACTGACGTTACGCACCGTCCCGAAGGTTTGGACTACAAACCAGCTTGATTTACGAGAACCTTCGGGACGTTTCGCGTAAGGTGAGTAAATAACTCACCTTACGCAGTTTTGCGTGTTTTAGGGTCATGTCGCCCTGAGCGGAGCGAAGGGTCTCTACGACTATCTTAGAGACCCTTCGCTCCGCTCACATCGTCCCGATGTCCTTCGGGAGGGAATCATGGGCGGTGCGTAAGGTGAGTCATTTAACTGACCTTACGCACGGAAGAACTCTTTGCCGAAAATTTTAACGCCAAGCCGCAAAGACGCGAAGTTTTATTTCCCTTTGGGCCTTCGCGTCTTTGCGTTAGATGTTTTGGGCAAGTATCCCACCCTGCAGAGCGGACTGCATAAGGCGAGTTATTTAACTGACCTTACGCAGTTTTGCGTATTTTAGGGTCATGTCGCCCTGAGCGATAGCGAAGGGTCTCTACGACTATCTTAGAGACCCTTCGCTCCGCTCACATCGTCCCGATGTCCTTCGGGAGGGAATCATGGGCGGTGCGTAAGGTGAGTCATTTAACTGACCTTACGCACGGAAGAACTCTTTGCCGAAAATTTTAACGCCAAGCCG
>CAKKRM010000164.1 GCA_919902735.1 Anaerolineales bacterium
GATGTCGTTTGCCGCAATACCCATGTTGCGTTTTCGTGAACTACTGACTATATATGGAGCGATGAGACCCAAACATTTGAGGAACATAGAATAGCAACATATAGAGTGCAGGCTTTGGACAATTACCTAGATCATAGTGTGGGGGTAGTGTTTTGGCCAGGAGCGGATGGTAAGCTCAATATGGAGCTAGTGGCGGGGCCAACGAATATTCATAAGGTGGCGAAGTATGGTCAGCTGGGTGATGATATGTTTGGAGCTTATGGATACGGGGAATAATTGACTTCACCCTTTGATGCGTGAATAATGGGTGGAGATGGAGAACGAGAATAATTTTGGTGTAGTTTTGAAAAAAATAACTAAATGGGTGGGAACTTTTGCGCTGGTTTTAGCATTTTTGATATGGGTAATGCTAGACGCGAGATTTAGCGCGAATTACAGCTGGGTGATGCCGGTAAGAGAATGGTATCTGGACAGGATCGTGATTGCGCGAGCACTGCCTGATAATTTGCCACACACAATACAGCCAAAACAAAAGGCGGATGAGGGGTACTGGTATGAGATGTGGGGGAGGCTGGTGAGCGTGGATTATGCGAGCTATACCATGACAATCAGAGATAATAGGGGAGAAGAGTGGCAGGTGCGGATGATCCATGCGCCCTACCACGAGGCGAACAGGATAGGAATAGAGATACAAGAGTGGGAGGTGGATAGAGAGACCAGCCAGAAAATAGGCAGGGCGAGACCATTGACCATAGATAGGCGAGAACCAGATAAAACCGAGCCATATCTAGCGGTAGGGGATATGATGGATATCGTGTGGAAAGATAGCTTGACGCTTGCGCAGATTTATAAAGCTCAGCGCAAGGGAGAGTATTTAGTAATGCTTTCTAGTGATATAAAGCGACCAATACGAAAGGTGGTGGGGAAATGAAGTGGATGAGCTGGCGTTATTTTTTGACAATAGGTTTTTTGATCACTGTACTCACAGTAAGTGGAGTTGAGCGGGTAAAGGCTCAGCTAGGTACTGGTCAATGTGGGACGTGTCCGCCTGGTTCGACGTGTCAGGAAGTGGGGCCAGCTATCTGGATGTGTGAGGCGGGTGAGGCTGGACCAGGTAATCCTGCGCCGCCGCCCAATGATGAGGCGTGTGGGGACAGCGCGGCGCCGTCGTGTGGAGGTTGGTGTGATAACGGAGCCTCATGTTTGACGACTTCGGACAACCCAGACTGCCACTGCAAAGCCAATGCCAACGGAGCGCCCCAATGCACAGGAGCGAAAGTGGTAAAGAGCTATGCGCCTATTGGGTCGCTTAACAACAATGGTTGCCACTTCCCTGGCGACTGCTGGAGCTTTTTCCCTTCTGTCCATAATATGACTGGTTGTAGCGGCCAGGACGTGAAGGGAGTATGCAAAGTTAGCTACCTGTGTTGTAACTCCAACCAGGTGATCTCGTGTACGACGGGAGCGGGGGATACGCATGAGATCGAGAGCGCAGCTTGTCCTGCGGGAGAGATGAAGGTCTCGGCCAGAACCAGCTTTTACTTTAACACTGATGGAGATCGCATAACTCAGCGTTTTGTGACGTGTCGGCGAAATTGTGGGTGTGTTGTGCCCTGCACCGCCGCCTCTCCCTCGGCTGTGAGCTTGATAAGCCCTGGAAACGGGACGAGCGTGAGCGGGACGAGCGCCTCTTTATCCTGGTCGCCAGTCACGTCATGGGGGACGAAGTGCCCCGCTCCCAATAGCAACCAATATAAGCTCTACATAGGGCTGACCAACCCGCCTGCGCTTTACTCGACCCTGGGGAGTACGACGACGGCCGCCGCCTACCCCGTCACAAGCGGCAAAACCTATCACTGGTACGTGCAGGCCACGAATGGGCAAGAAAAATTCCCTATCATCTACTCAATATGACAATTATCATCATTTTTGTGAAAAGTGGCACTTTCTCTAGTCTTCAAAAGTCTCTTATGATATACTACGCCGAACGTGCCAGATTTCACGCATCAATTGAGGTGTACAACATGTTGGTGGAATATATTGCCATCGCGGTCATGATCGCGGTAGCCACTTTAATAGCTTTTATCGCAATTGGTTTGGGGGAGTTGTTCGGACCGAAGAAAAAATCAGCAGCAAAAGACATGCCGTACGAATCAGGCATGAACCCATACGGCGAAGGGACGCGGCGCATGCCTGTCCGCTTCTATTTGATTGCCGTGTTGTTCATCCTCTTCGATATCGAAGTGGTTTTCTTTTTGCCCTGGGCGATTGCCTTTCGCAAGCTGGGACTCTTTGGCCTGGCCGAGATGGTGGTCTTTATCATCATCCTTCTTATTGGTTATGTGTATGCCTGGAAAAAAGGAGCGCTTGAATGGGAGTAGAGCAGAAACTCGGAAATATGGGCGTGGTCACCACCACGCTGGAGACGATGGTCAACTGGTCGCGCACCAATGCCATGTGGCCGATGTTGTTCGGCCTGGCTTGCTGTGCCATCGAGATGATGGCGGCGCAGGCTTCGCATTATGACATGAGCCGTTTCGGCATGGAACTCATGCGCGCCAGCCCGCGCCAGTCAGATTTGATGATCGTGGCGGGCCGCGTCTCGAAGAAGATGGGCCCCGTCCTGCGCCGTTTGTACGACCAGATGCCCGAGCCGAAATGGGTGATTGCCATGGGCGATTGCGCCTCCTGCGGCGGTGTCTTCAATAACTATGCCATCTTTCAGGGTGTCGACGAAGTTGTGCCTGTGGATGTGTTCGTGGCGGGCTGTCCGCCACGCCCCGAGGCTTTGATTCATGGGGTGCTGACGGTGTATGAAAAAGTAAAGGGTGAGAAGTTCAAGGATCTGGCGAAGGGATAATAATAGGCTCTGGCCGCCGTCCCCGGCGGCCACCCGCGCCGGGCGACGGCGCAGGGAGCGGAGTGACTATGGATAAAAAACTCGAACCAATCGTAAAAGCAGTGCAGGCCAAATTTGGCGCAACTCTCGAAGAGTTTCGCGATGAAGCGCATTTGTTCGTGAAGCCCGAACAGATCGTGGAGGCGTTGACTTTTTTGCGCGACGAACAGAATTTTGAATTACTCTCGGCCTTAACGGCGGTGGATTATTACCCGCAGGAGACGCCGCGTTTTCATGTCATCTACCAGCTTACGTCCATTGCGAAGAATCTGTCAGTGCAGGTTAGAGTCCCAGTAAACGGGAGCAGCCCAAAGGTACAGACAGCGACGCGGGTTTTTGAATCCGCAAACTGGCGCGAGCGTGAATTGCTCGATATGTTCGGCATCGAGATCGAAGGTCATCCTGACCCGCGCCGCATTTTGATGCCCGAAGGAACGGAGGGGCACCCGCTCCGAAAAGATTTTCCGCTCGGCTATGAAGAACCGCAGTTTACATTTAACTTTGATGAGATCAACCTGCAGAAGCCGTACGCAAAGGAATAATTATGGCACAGCTTGAAGAAGTCAGTATCGAGCAATTCAAACATCTGGTATCCGAGCGGGCGTTGACGGGCGAGACCATGTTGTTGAACATGGGTCCGCAGCATCCGTCCACGCATGGCGTTTTGCGTTTGCTGTTGGAGTTGGACGGCGAGATCGTTGTCAACTGCATTCCCGATATCGGGTATCTGCACACGGGCATTGAAAAGAACATGGAAGCCAAGACCTACCAAAAGGCCGAAGTGATGACCGACCGCCTCGATTACATGAATACGATGGGCAATAACCTTGCGTATGTGATGGCGGTGGAGAAACTGGTGGATGTGGATGTGCCGCCGCGCGCGCAGGCCTTGCGCGTGATTTTGGTTGAACTCCAGCGCATCGCTTCGCATCTTGTCTGGCTTGGCACCTCGGGTCTTGACCTTGGCGCGATGTCCATGTTCCTGTATTGTTTCCGCGAGCGCGAACAGATCCTCGATATTTTCGAGCTGGTTTCAGGTCAGCGCATGATGACGACCTACATCCGCCCGGGCGGCGTGTGGCGCGATGTGCCCGTTGAATTTGAAAAAGCAGTGCGCGATTTTCTTAAGACATTTCCGAAGCGCATCGACGAATACGAAACCCTGTTGACGAAGAACCCGCTCTTTATTGACCGCATGGTGGATATCGGCTACCTGAGCAAAGAGACGGCTCTTTCCTACGGGGTAACGGGTCCTACACTACGGGCATCGGGCGTCGATTGGGATTTGCGCAAGGCGCGTCCGTATTGCGGGTATGAACAATATGATTTCAACGTGCCTGTCTTGAACGAAGGCGACACGTATGCGCGTTACCTTGTCCGTATTCAGGAATTCCGCGAATCTTTGAAGATCGTGGAACAGGCAATGAACAAATTGCCAATGGGGCCCGTGCGTTCTGAGAATCGCAAATTCGTCCCGCCGCCGCGTTCGGAGATCGGCGTGAGCATGGAGTCGCTCATCCATCACTTCAAGTTGTGGACGGAAGGCTTCCCTGCGCCGAAGGCTTCCATTTATAGCGCCATCGAATCGCCGCGCGGCGAGCAGGGTATTTTTCTGGAAGGGGATGGCGGGCCAAAGCCGCTGCGCGTTCATTTGCGTACTCCTTCATTTGATAACCTGGCTGTGGTTCCGCAGATCGTAAAGGGGCATTTGGTGGCGGATTTGGTTGCCATCCTTGCCTCCATTGACATTGTCCTCGGAGATATTGACAGATGAGCCTTGAGAAAACCCATCCGAAGGAAGTAAAACAAATTTTGTCGAAATATCCGCCTGAGCATAAACGCTCGGCGGTCATGCCGTTGCTGTACCTTGCCCAGCGCGAGGAAGGTTTCATCACCAAAGCTGCCATGCAGGATATTGCGCAGATGCTGGAGATTACCGAAACCGAAGTCGCTTCGATTGTCGGCTTTTACACGCTGTATCATGATGAAAAAGCTGGCAAGTATCGAATGCAGGTCTGCACCGACCTGCCCTGTGCCCTGCGCGGCGCGGACGAATTCGTCAATAACCTGTGCGGCAATTTGGGTATCAAGGTCGGCGAAACCACCGCTGACGGCCTCGTCACTCTTGAATCTGTGATGTGCCTGGCCGCCTGTGACAAAGCTCCCATGTTCCAAACCCAGGGCCCGGATGGGATCCAATATCACGAGTTGATGACCGTGGACCGCACCATGGAATTGATCGAAGCGTTGAAGAAGAGGCAGGATTGATACGTGTCGTATGATGCGTAGTTTGTAAGGAAATAATATGAGCGATGAATCAGGATTTGATGTCGACGGACAAATAGAATATTGGCGCAGTCTGGTGAGTAAAGACCTGACCATTGCCGAGAAACTCATTATCCGTGATTCTGAGGCGGCATATGGACTGTTTTTTGTTCACATGGCGGTTGAAAAGATCATAAAAGCGCATGTGGTAAAACAGACAAGGACCTTTCCGCCAAAGAATCATAATTTGATGGCATTGGCAAATCTTGGAAAACTGGAGTTGTCGCATGAGCAATCGGATTTTTGCGGCAAAATAAATGTATATAACATTGAGGCGCGCTACCCTGGAATTTTTGCAGAATCCCCGAAGGTTGAGAAAGCCAGCGAATATCTGGCGTATGCAAAGGAGTTAATTGCATGGCTGACCGCGCAATTGTAAAGACAGTGCAAAACTATCTTAAATATGTAAAAAAACAGGGTATCCCTGTCAGCTACGGAGTTCTTTTCGGCTCGTATGCAAAGAATTCCGCGCATGAATTTAGCGATATTGACTTGCTGGTTGTATCTCCCCGATTCGATGAGGTTCACAGCGCCGAAGATTATGAAAACTTATGGATGTACGCCGCCCGCACCGATTATCGGATTGAGCCGATTCCAGTCGGCGAGAAGCAGTTTGTTAATGATAAAAATTCGATGATTATTGTAATTGCGCGCCGCGAAGGACAAAAAATTCCCCTGGCAGAATAAGAGACTTATGACACACATCCTTTTACGTCATCGTGATATTCCAAACATCAACAGGCTGGATGTTTATAAAAAAGACGGCGGTCTTGCCGCCTTCAAAAAAGCCGTCACCAAAATGCAGCCTAGCGAAGTGACCGACATTGTGAAGGCTTCCAACCTGCGCGGGCGCGGCGGCGCGGGTTTTCCTACAGGCCTGAAGTGGTCTTTCATCGATAACAAGAATTGGCCGCATTACGTGGTTGCCAATGCAGACGAATCCGAACCTGGCACCTTCAAAGACCGCGAGATCATGGAAGGCAATCCCTTCCAGTTTTTGGAGGGTCTCGCGCTCGGCAGTTATGCCGTCGGCGCTAACACGGCTTATATTTACTTGCGCGGCGAGTTCTGGCAGGTGGCCGCCTTCCTCGACGAAAAGATCGCGGAGATGGAAAAAGCTGGCTATCTCGGCGAAAACCTTTTCGGCACCGAATACTCGCTCAAGATTTATACCCATCTTGGCGCGGGCGCGTACATCTGCGGCGAAGAGACGGCTTTGCTCGAATCCATCGAAGGCAAGCGCGGACAGCCTCGTGTGCGTCCGCCATTCCCACCTTCTTATGGACTTTACGGCAAGCCGACCATTATCAACAATGTGGAGACATTTACCAATGTGCCGATGATCCTCGCCAATGGCGCGGATTGGTACAAGACCATGGGCACACTCGATAGCGCGGGCGTGAAGATATTTTCACTTTCTGGCCGCGTGCGTAAACCTGGCAATTATGAATTGCCATTCGGAACCACCTTCCGCCAGTTGATTTATGAACATGCAGGCGGCGTGCAGGAAGGCCGGCCTGTCAAGGCGATCATGCCTGCGGGCGCATCCTCTTCGTTGATCGTGGTGGATGATAAGGTGTTGGATACCCCGATGGACTATGCCACCGTCCGCATGCTCGGGGCGGACCTGGGGTCTGCTTCTGTGATCGTGCTGGACGACACGGTGGATATTGACTGGGTCGTCAACAAGACCATCAAATTCTTCAAGCATGAATCCTGTGGCAAATGCACTCCCTGCCGCGAGGGTAATTATTGGATGAAAAATCTCACCAGCCGTATCCATTCGGGCAAGGGTTCATCGGAAGATGTGGACTTGCTTTTGAATGTCGCCAAACAAATGCAGGGCAAGTGTTTGTGCGCGCTGGGTGAATTCTCCACGATGGCTGTGGTGACCGGTATCGAACGATTCCCGCAGGATTTCAAGAAGGCAGTGAGCAAGTGATCAGTAAACAGTGATCAGTAATCAGTAATCAGTATGGATACATCGAATTGTCGAATGATTTTTAGAGAAGAAGACGAAGGCGGCTTTACTGTACTTGTTCCCGATCTTTCAGGCTGCATTACGTTTGGCGAAACGATGGAAGAAGCGACAGAAATGGCGAAAGAAGCAATTGAATTGTACTTTGAGAGCCTGCAAGCGCATGGCGAGAAACAAAAGAAATTTAGGACTGATTGGTGAATTGATGAGCAAACAGGTAACACTATCAATTAATGGAATAAATGTAACGGTCCCGGATGGAACGCTGGTTGCGGATGCGGCAAAGATGGCGGGCATTGATATCCCTGTCTTTTGCCATCATCCCAAACTTGAGCCTGTTGGCATGTGCCGCATGTGTCTGGTGGAAGTTGGCAGACCCATGCTGGACCGCGCTACGGGTCAGGTGGTGATGGAGAATGGTCAGCCCAAGATTCAGTTCATGCCCAAGCTTGAAACGGCTTGCACCAACCACGTTTCTGAAGGCATGGTTGTGTTGACGGTCTCGGACAAGGCGAAGGATGGGCAGAAGGGCACCGTTGAATTTTTGCTCACTTCGCATCCGCTGGATTGCCCGGTCTGTGATAAGGGTGGCGAATGCCCATTGCAAAACCTGACCATGCAATTTGGTCCGGGCAAGAGCCGCTTTAATTATGATGAGAAACTGCATCTCGAGAAGCAAGTCCCACTGGGTGAATTGATCTGGCTGGACCGCGAACGCTGCATTCAATGCGCGCGCTGTATTCGTTTTCAGGATGAAGTAGCGGGCGAGGCAGTCCTCGGTTTCGATGAGCGCGGACGCAACACACAGATCGTTTCATTATCCAACCCCGGGTTTGATTCTGTTTTCTCCGGCAATACCACCGACATCTGCCCCGTCGGCGCGTTGACGACTGCGGACTTCCGCTTTGGCGCGCGTCCGTGGGAATTGAAGGCGCAGGCTTCCATTTGTACGCAATGTCCCGTGGGATGCAATACCACGCTCAACACGCGCCGCGAAGCGAAGGCTGGCGGCGACGTTGTGGTGAAGCGCGTGATGCCGCGCCAGAACGAAGAAGTGAATGAGATCTGGTTGTGCGACAAGGGACGCTTTACTCATCACTATACCGAAAGCAAGAAAAGACTCACCAAGCCGATGATTCGCAAAGAGGAAAAACTTGCGCGCACTTCGTGGGACGCCGCTACAAAATTGGCGGCTGAGAATTTCACTTCGTATAAAAAAGATTTTGTGGTGCTGGCATCGGGCCGTTTGGCAAATGAGGATTTGTTCAACCTCAAGTCACTGGCAGACCATGCGGATGGCACAGCCATTTTGTACTCCGATATGGGCGGCGGTGACCTGACTCAGTTGGTGGGTGTGGGCGCGGGCACGAACATCGGCAAGATGGGCGCAGGCGATGCGATCCTCGTGGTGGCGTCCGATTTATATGAAGAAGCTCCCATCTGGTGGCTGCGCGTGAAGCAAGCCGCGGACCGCGGCGCGACTTTGATCGTTGCGAATCCGCGCGCGACCAAACTGGATAAATTTGCGAAGTTCACCATCCGTTATGCGTATGGCGATGAAGTAAAGACGATCAGCGATTTCAGCAGGAAGAGTAAGATCGCGGATGAATTTGCGAAGGCGAAGAACGCGATTGTGTTCTACGGCAGTGAGGGACTGGGCTTGAATGGCTCATCTACATTGGCTTCTGCCTGTGCCTCTCTATTGAAAGAAACAGATCACGTTGGCAGACCGAACAACGGTTTGATCAGTGTCTGGCAGAGAGCCAATGACCAGGGCGCGTGGGAAGTTGGCTTCCGTCCCGTGGCTGATCTGGGCAAGGCTCTCAAAGGAAAAGCAGTCTATATCGTGGGCGCGGACCCAGTGGGGGATGACCCTAATTTAGCGAAGGCTTTGAAGGGCGCGAAATTCGTTGCGGTGCAGGATATCCTTGAAACCGCCACAACGGAAATTGCGGATGTGGTTTTCCCTGCCCAGGTTTATACCGAGCGCGAAGGTACTTATATTTCAGGCGAACGCCGTGTTCAGCGTTTCTACCCAGCCGTTCCGCCAACGGGTGATGCGAAGCCTGATTTTGCGATCACCTCGCAGGTTGCCAGGCAAATGGGAGTCATTCTCGAAGGCTCGTCCGCTTCGGTGGTCTTCGATATTCTGGCAAACTCCATTGATGGCATGGCGGATTTGAGTTACGCAAATCTCGCCGGGGTACATGGTCAATGGCCGATTGTGGGGCGCGGTGACTTGTACTACGGCGGCACAACCTATGAGAACACGCAGGGCTTGGGTGTGCAACTCGTCCCGATGGCTCAGGCTGGGGGAACGGTGCGCATTCTAAAGATCAGGAAGGAAGCGGCTCTTCGTCCCAAGGAAAAGGAATTGATTGCTGTACCTGTCAATAAATTATATGATCGCGGTGTGACCATTAATCCCGCGCAGTTGTTGAACGAACGTGTGGGTGAGGCGACGGTGGCGTTGCACCCGACCACTGCAAAGAAGATGGGACTGGAAGCTGGCGCGCGCGTCAAGATCAGTTTCGATGGCGTGAACGGGGATGCCCTGCTAAAGATGGACGATACGATTTCAACGGGTGTGGTGTTGGTGCCGCGCAGTATGGGCATTGCCATCCGTGAACCTGTGGCGGCGCGCGTCCAGATGCAGGCCGCATCTGGGAAGGTGAAATAATATGGATTGGACAATCTGGCTTGAATGGGTTTTAAAAGGT
This sequence comes from Anaerolineales bacterium, assembly GCA_919902735.1. Taxonomy (GTDB): domain Bacteria; phylum Chloroflexota; class Anaerolineae; order Anaerolineales; family Villigracilaceae; genus Villigracilis. The sequence continues at coordinate 9,923 of CAKKRM010000164.1, forward strand.
TTTATCCTGTGCCTGATCCTGCTGACAGGTTTTGCATACCTGACCTGGTACGAACGCCGCGCATTGGCGCGCATTCAGATCCGTGTGGGGCCGAATCGCGCGGGGCCGCAGGGGTTGCTGCAACCGATTGCGGATGCAGTAAAGTTGATCTTTAAGGAAGAGCTTACGCCTGCGCGAGTTTATAAAGTTGTGTTCATCCTTGCGCCTGTGTTGACCGTTGTGCCTTCGCTCATTCTTGCGGCGGTGATCCCCCTCGGCACATCCTTCAATTTGTTTGGACGCGAGATTACCCTGTTCATTGCAGATGTGAACGTGGGCGTGCTGTATATCATGTCGATTGCTTCGATTGCGGTATACGGCATTGTGCTGGCGGGCTGGTCGAGCAATAACAAGTATGCCATGCTCGGCGGGATCCGTTCCTCGGCGCAAATGATCTCGTATGAATTGACGCTTGGCCTGTCTTTCGTGACAGCCATCATCATGGGCAATTCAATGAACCTGATCGATATTGTGAATGCGCAGAAGGATTTGTGGTTTGTTGCGCTTCAGCCTGTGGGCGCGTTGATCTTTTGGATTGCCACCCTTGCCGAAGTGAACCGCGCGCCCTTCGACATGCCGGACGCCGAACAGGAATTGACTGCAGGCTTTCACGCGGAATATTCGGGCATGAAGTTTGCGCTGTTCTTCATGGCGGAATACCAGAAGATGATCGTGGTCTGCATGATTATGGCAACCCTGTTTTTTGGCGGCTACCTCGGCCCATTTGTAGACAAGTTCCCCTTGCTTGGACCCGTTTATTTGTTTGCCAAGGTGATCGTTCTGCTCTTTTTGATGATCTGGGTGCGCGCCACCTGGCCGCGGATTCGGTATGACCGTTTGATGTCGTTTGGCTGGAAGATTCTGCTGCCGCTCGCGCTGGCGGTGGCCTTTATCACTGCCACTGGAATTTTACTGGCAGACTTGTACAAAAATCAGTTGTACATGTGGAGCATCCCTGTGCTTTCCATTGCCAGTTTACTGGTTGCCGTTGCTTTTATTTATCGTGACCTGAGGAGAAAATCCCATGGGCGTATTTGATCCCATTATCGAACTCTCGAAAGGTCTGGGCGAAACGCTGCGCTCTTTCCTCTTCGAGAAGACCGTCACCTATCAGTATCCTGAAGAGAAGCGACCCGTCCGTCCGCGCTTCCGTGGGCGGCATGTCTTGAAGCGCTACGAAAATGGCCTTGAAAAATGCATTGGATGTTCGCTCTGCGCCGCCGCCTGCCCTGCGGATGCGATCTTCGTGGAATCCTCCGAGAACACGGATGAAAAACGCTTCTCGCCCGGCGAGCGGTATGCTTCTACTTACGAGATCAATATGCTGCGCTGTATCTATTGCGGCTTTTGCGAAGATGCCTGCCCGACCGAGGCCATTGTGCTGGGCGACAATTACGAGCTTTCGTTTACCGACCGCCGACAGGCCATCTACCCCAAAGAGATGCTGCTTGAAGCCGTCCCCACGGTGGAGATGACCACTCCGCGCAAGGTGGAGCCTGGTGTGTTCAAGCGCTCTGTGCCGGAAATGCATGATCCTAGAGACTAGAGAACTAGAGACTGGTCTCCAATCACTAGTCTCCTTTCTCATCACCGGATAAACCTATGACTACTGACCTGATCGTTTTCCTCACCCTTTCCCTCGTTGCCATTGCAACCGCATTAGGCATGGTATTCAGCCGCAACGCGGTGTATTCGGCATTGTTCCTCGTGCTGAATTTCGTCACAGTGGCGGTGTTCTATCTTTTGCTGGGCGCTCCGTTCATTGCCATGTCGCAGGTGACAGTTTATGGAGGCGCGATCATGGTGCTGTTCCTGTTCGTGATCATGCTCCTTGGCGCGGATAGCATTTCATCCACAAGTGATTTGCCCTGGCAGAAACCGCTCGCCTTCACACTTGCGCTCGTTCTCGTGGTGGAATCGGTTTATCTCATCGTCTCCCGCGCCCAGCCGAACCTGGGCATCACCGCGCCCGATGCCTCGCTGAACACAATGGATAGCCTGCACCAAATGGCCCTGGAATTATTCAGCAAATATCTTCTGCCCTTCGAGGTCACCTCCATTTTGCTGCTGGTCGCGATGGTGGGCGCAATCGTTCTGACAAAACAGAAAAAGGCAGGGCAGGGATCATGAACACAGTACCCGTAGATTATTACGTTCTTCTCTCCGCCGTTTTATTTACGATCGGGGCCATGGGCGTGCTCATCCGCCGCAACCCTTTGATCATTTTCATGTCCATCGAGTTGATGCTGAATGCGGCCAATCTCGTTTTTGTGGCGTATGCCAGCGTCTTCAAATCTTTCAGCGGACAGATCTTCGTGTTCTTCGTCATTGCCGTGGCCGCCGCGGAAGTGGCTGTGGGCCTCGCGTTGATCGTGCAGATATTCAAAGCCAAGAAGAACATCAATATTGACGAGTTGAATTCTCTAAAAGGATAGAGATTAGATGACTAGCGACTAGATGACTAGAGACTGGTAACTTTCAACTTACTAACTCACCTTACGCAGAACGTCCCGACACTTGCGCCGTACGCCAGTGCGGTGAGGTTCTCGTAAATCAAGCTGGTTTGTAGCCCAAACCTTCGGGACGGTGTGTAACATCAGTTACTAATCTCTAATCCCCATTCTCTACTCTCTGGAGACTTTTATGCACTTAAGCGAATCAATTAATTCAGGATTTTTCTTCCTCGCCCCGTGGCTGGTCTTTGCGCCCGTCACTGGCTTGCTGATCAATTTGATCTTTAGCAAGTCGTTCAAATTCAGCGAGAACATGGTCGGCGCGGTAGCGAGCCTTGCTTCGGGCGCGGCGTTCATCGTCTCGGTTCTGCTGGCGTATTCCGTCTCGCTCAATCACGGCGAAGCGGTCAGCGTCCCGTTCGCAGAGTGGATTCACATCGGCACTCTCCAACTCGATTGGACCTTCCGCGTCGACTCGCTTTCGACCACGATGATGCTGGTTGTCTCGGGCGTCGGGACTCTCATCCACATCTACGCGATTGGGTACATGCACGAGGATGTCCGCTTCAAACACGAAGAGGGACGCTTTACCCGCTTCTTCCTCTTCTTGAACCTGTTCATTGCAGCGATGATGATTCTCGTCTCTGGCGACTCCTACATGATGCTCTTCGTCGGCTGGGAAGGCGTGGGACTTTGCTCCTTCCTGCTGATCGGTTTCTGGTTCGAGATGGACACGCTCGCCCGTCCATCGTGGGCCAACTCCAATGCCGCCAAGAAAGCCTTCATCACCAACCGCGTAGGCGATTTCGGTTTCCTCATCGCTGGCTTTTTGATGTTCTGGTATTTAGGGAATAGTTTTCAATTTGATAAAGTATTTGAAGCCGCAAAGACTGCGCCCCCGGAAATAATTGTCGCAATCACGTTATTCATGCTGGTGGGCGTGGCTGGTAAATCTGCACAGATTCCGCTCTACATCTGGCTGCCAGACGCGATGGCTGGCCCAACACCTGTCTCGGCCTTGATCCATGCTGCAACGATGGTGACCGCAGGTGTGTATCTCGTTACCCGTTCGGCTCCGCTTTATACACTCGTCCCACAGGCGCAATATATCGTTGCGATGGTCGGCGCAGGGACGGCGCTCTTCGCGGCAACGATTGCAGTCGGTCAATATGACATCAAGAAAGTCCTGGCCTACTCCACCATTTCCCAACTTGGTTTCATGGTTGCCGCGGTGGGCATGGGTGGGTACGTGGCTGGGATGTTCCACCTGATTACACATGCCTTCTTCAAGGCCTTGCTCTTCCTTTCTGCGGGTTCGGTCATTCTTGGGCTGGAGCGCGGACATCATGCTCATGCCCATCAGGCGGCTCATGGCGATCATGGAAAAGGGAAGAAGAAGGAAGGGAAGAAGGAAGAACATGGGCATGGCGGTCACGATGATCACGGTGAAGTCTTTGACCCGGGCGATATGCGCAACATGGGCGGGCTTCGCAAGACCATGCCTGTCACGTTCTGGCTGTACATGATCGGTACGCTGGCGCTCGCGGGCATCTTCCCCTTTGCGGGCTTCTGGTCAAAAGATGAAATCCTTTTGGATGCAAGCCTGCACTTTACCAGCGTCTACTGGCAGTTGACCATTGCCGCATTCTTCACCGCCTTCTACATGGGCCGCCAGATTTGGATGGTCTTCTTCGGCGGGGCGCGCAGCGATGCGGCGAAGCACGCGCAGGAAAGCCCAAAGGTGATGACCCTGCCCCTCGTCGTGCTGGCAGTTTTGAGCGTAGTCGGAGGCGGGTTAAATCTTCCCTTTGAAGGCTTCCATAATCTCGGTCATTGGCTGGGATATACCATCGGCGAAGTCGAAGGCCTCCCACTTAATTTGCCCGTTGCAGGAATTTCCACTGCGTTGGCTCTCTTCGCCATTTTGGTTTCGTGGTTCATTTATGGGCGCAACCCGCTGAAAGAGAATCAACCCGACCCGCTCAAGAAGCCGCTCGGTTTCATCTTCACGGGCATGGAAAACAAATGGTTTGTGGATGAAGGATATTTTGCCCTCATCATCAACCCGTTCAAGAAGACATCCGCCTTCCTTGCGGATGTGATCGACGGACGCTTCTGGCATGACTTTGTGCATGATACGGTTATTCTGGGAACGTACAACTGGCTGAGTGAGATCGCGCTGAATGAATATGCCGATCAAAAAGGCATCGACGCTTTTGCCAACTGGCTCGGCGTTGCGACCCAATGGGTCTCTGCCAACATGCGCAAGATCCAAAATGGTTTTGTGCGTTCATACGCGCTCTCTGTGATGCTGGGCGTGGTGTTGATTTTGGGTTATCTCATTTTTAAATAGTTGAAAGTCGCAGGTTACAGGTTTAAGGTTCAAATCTTCAACTTGCAACCTTCAACTTGCAACCTTCAACCTGTAACCTTCAACCTTCAACCTGTAACCTTCAACCTGTAACTTTTGACGATCTTGCAATCGAGGATAGAACATGGAATTTATTTTGCAACCTCTTACACTCCTGACCTTCTTCCCGCTCGTGGGAGCGCTCGTGATTCTCTTCATGAATTCCGAGATGAAGACCGCCATCCGCTGGGTCGCGCTGGTCACCTCTTTGATCACCTTTGGCATTTCGTTGTGGACGCTTTCGATGTTTACCGCATCGAACCCCGACTTGCAACTGGAAGCCAAGTACCCATGGATCGCTGTGGCTGGCTGGAACATCTACTACTATCTCGCCGTGGATGGGTTGAGCATTTTGCTCGTATTGCTCACCGCCTTTCTCACGCCGATCTCCCTGCTCTCCACATGGACAGCCGTGGAAGACCGCGTGAAGGACTTCATGATCTTCTTCCTGCTTTTGGAAGTGGGCATGATGGGCGTGTTCCTCGCGCAAGACTTGTTCCTGTTTTACATTTTCTGGGAATTCACCCTCGTGCCGATGTACTTCCTCATCGGCCTGTGGGGCGGACCGCGCCGCATCTATGCTGCGGTCAAGTTCTTCCTTTACACGATGGCGGGTTCCATTTTGATGCTGGTTGCCATTTTGTTCCTCGGCATCAAGACCGACACCTTCAATGTCCCGACCATGCTTGCGCGTCTGCCTGATTTGTACGCGACGACCATCACCCCGCAGACTCAGATGTGGCTCTTCATTGCATTTGCCGCTGCCTTTGCCATCAAAGTCCCAATGTGGCCTCTGCACTCGTGGCTGCCCGATGCCCACGTGGAAGCTCCCACCGCTGGTTCCGTCATCCTGGCGGGTGTTCTGCTCAAAATGGGCACTTATGGTTTCCTGCGCTTTAACATTGCACTCTTCCCTGACGCCACTGTGCAAGCCGCCCCGTGGATCGCGCTCCTCGCGACCATCGGCATCATCTACGGCGCGGCAGTTTCCTACGCTCAAACAGATGTGAAGAAGCTGGTTGCTTATTCCTCCGTCAGTCACCTTGGATTCGTGATGCTTGGTTTGTTCGCGCTCAATCCTCAGGGTGTGGCAGGCGCCATTTTGCAGATGATCAACCACGGTCTGAGCACGGGTGCGCTGTTCCTCCTCATCGGTATGATCTACGAACAGACTCACACCCGCGAGATCAAAGTCTACGGCGGGCTGTGGAAGATCACCCCGATCTTTGGCACCATCATGCTGATCGCTTCACTCTCTTCGATGGGCTTGCCTGGCCTGAACGGCTTCGTGGGTGAGTTCACCATTTTGCTCGGCGCGTTTGGTTCCAAGGCCATTGGCAATCCCTGGTATGCGGGCATTTCTGCCATCGGCGTCATCATGGCGGCTGTGTACATTCTTTATATGTTCCAGAAGGTTTTCCTCGGCCCCGCTGGCGAGATCACGCATCATCACGAACTCAAAGACCTCAACTGGCGCGAGCTTATTACCGTCATTCCTTTGGTCATCTTCATGTTCTGGATCGGCCTTTACCCTGCGCCTTTCTTCAACATCCTCGCACCTGCGGTTGAGAAACTTTTATCCGCTTTACCTTTATAGGGTTGAAGATTGGAAGGTTTAAAGTTGAAGGTTTAAACCTGCAACCTAAAACCTGCAACCTAAAACCTGTAACCTGCAACTTGTAACCTGCAACTTGTAACCTGCAACTTTTTCGGAGCGTTCATGACGCAACCTCAATTTACAGACTTCTACACAATTCTCCCGTTCACCATCCTCGTTGTATGGGCATGTTTGCTTTTGCTTGCAGACCTCTTCATTCCAAGAGGCCGCAAAGGCATTACAGCCTTCCTCGCGGCGTTTGGTTTGGCGGGGACAATGGGATATACCATCACGCAGGTTGGCCTTTCGAGCATTGGCTTCAACGGCATGGTCACCCTGGATGGTTTCTCCACCTTTGCGAACATCCTGCTGATCATCAGCGGTTTGTTCGGCATTGCCCTCGCGTATGGATATACCCAGCGCATGGGCATTGAACGCGGCGAATACTACACCCTCCTGCTCTTCAGCGTCAGCGGCATGATGCTCATGGCCCAAGCTGCTGACCTTATCATCGTCTTCCTCGCGCTTGAGTTGCTATCCATCCCATTGTACGTTCTCGCTGCTTTCAACCGCAAAACGCAATCGGAAGAAGCGGGCGTCAAATACTTTTTGCTCGGCGCATTTGCCACTGGATTTGTAGTCTACGGCACCGCTCTCGTCTACGGCGCGACGGGGGTTACATCTTTGAGTGGCATCTTCTTCGCCGCCTCAAACGGGACCTCCGGCCTGCTCCTGTCCATTGGGGCTGCTCTCATCCTTGTCGGATTCGGTTTCAAGGTTGCGGCGGTTCCTTTCCACATGTGGACTCCCGATGTGTATCAGGGCGCTCCCACTTCGGTGACAGCGTTCATGTCTTCGGGCGCGAAGATTGCGGGTTTCGTCGCATTGATGCGCGTGTTCGCCACAGCCTTCCCTTCCATCTCCGCAGATATGACGGGCATCCTCTGGGCCATGTCTGCTTTGACGATGATCGTCGGTAACTTTGTTGCCATTTCACAAACCAATATCAAACGCTTGCTGGCGTACTCTTCCATTGCACACGCGGGATACATCCTCATGGCTTTTGTCCCCTACGGCAACAAGGATGTTGTCTCCATCTCCATCGCCGCTGGCTTGTTCTACCTGCTAACCTATGTGCTGACGAATTTCGGGGCATGGGCCGTCGTGATGACTTTGGAAAAGGCCGAAGGCAAGGGACTTGAGATTAGCGATTACTCGGGCCTTGCAAAGAAATATCCCGCCCTCGCCGCCGCCATGGCAGTGTTCATGCTTTCGTTCATTGGCTTCCCGCCCACGCTTGGCATGGTCGGCAAGTTCTACCTCTTCCGCGCCGTCATTGCAGGCGGATTTAACGGCCTTGCAGTGATCGGCGTAGTAACGTCACTCATCTCTGCTTACTATTATTTGCGCGTCGTCGTCAACATGTACATGCGTGAAGGCGACCCTACCATCGAGCAGGACCCCGGCCTGTCATTCACCGCCACATGTACAGCGGTTGCCACCGTGGCGCTAAGTTTTGTCCCGCAGTGGTTGTTCCTGCTGGCAAGCACGGCATTGCTAAGATAATTTATTGACAGTCATTTTCTTTGCGGTATAATACCGTCCGCAAGTTTAAAGAATGGCTCCGTAGCTCAATGGCAGAGCAGTTGCCTCTTAAGCAATTGGTTGAGGGTTCGAATCCCCCCGGAGTCACCACAAAAAACATCCCATTCAGGGATGTTTTTTTGTAACTGATATTATGCACGTCCCGACACTTGCGCCATAAGCCAGTGCGGCGAGGTTTGGGTGAAAAGCAAACCTTTTTACGGAAACCTTCGGGACGTTTCGCGCAAGGTGAGTTTACAACTTCCCCAACACCCACACGATCAACGGCGCAACCGCCAGCGCAGGCAGGAAATTCCCCACGCGGATTTTCTTGATCTCCAGCAAATTGCTGATCGCCAGCCCAACCAAAATCACGCCGCCAGCAGCCGTCATTTCATTCATCATCGCATCGGTGACAATAGCGCTAAGCTGCCCGGCCAGCAGGCTGATTCCACCCTGATAAACAAGGATGATGATTGAGGAGAACAGCACGCCAACTCCAAGCGTGGATGCGAACGCAATGGACGCGAATCCATCCAATGTGGATTTCACAGCCAGCAGGTTGTAATCCCCCGTCAACCCATCCTGGATCGAGCCGAGGATCGCCATCGGACCGATGCAATACAACAGTGACGAGACCATAAATCCACGCACGAAGCGGGAGCCTGCGCCTGTCTCTGCATCCTGCGAAAAGCGTTTTTCGAGGGTCTCACCAAAGGCTTGCAGCCAATCTTCGATTCCGATCCATTCCCCGATCAATGCGCCGATAATCAACGCGCCCAGCACGATCAGCGGATTCCCACTTTTGAGGAACATTTGCAGACCCATCGCCGCAGTGAAAAGCCCCATGCCCGCAATGACGGTATTCTTGAACCGTTCGGGGATGCGTGAACCAAAAATTAAACCAATCGTCCCGCCAATCAATATGGCGGCGACATTAATAATAGTGCCTGTCATGTTTATCCTTGTTGCGTCATTGCGAGCCGCCAGCGTTCTTCTGGCGGCGTGGCAATCTCCCTCTTGATGATGAAAATACCATCGCAATGACATTTAATTTCGAATATTTTCTACGGCTTCGCCAGCGAAGTCTTCTTCCCCGCGTTTTGATTCTCCAGAATTTCAAGCACAAAACACAAAGACGATAACCTGTTCAAATAACGCTGTAAGTCCGGGTTGGATACTTCCTCTTCATCGAAGAGACTCACCACGCGCCGTTCCGCGCGGCGGATAATGGCGCGCGCCATTGAAAGCGCCGCGCCGCCGAGGGTGTCGCCTGGCAGAATAAATTCCTTCGGCATCTCGATCATCGTGCTGACCTCATCGGTTTGCTGTTCCAGCCAGTCCACGCGCGAAGCGTCGATGAAATGAAAACGCACAGCGTTCTCCGGAGTGGCCGCCACTTCCGCCATCAGCTTGTAGAGATCTCGTTGAACTTCGAGCAGGATCGAGGGAGTCTGCAGCGTCCCCTTTGGGGAAGGCGCGGCACATTGCGCGCGGGCAAGTCCCAACGCGGCGGATGCTTCGTCCAGCGCGCCAAGCGCTTCCATGCGAACATGATATTTCGGGACGCGGCCCCCGCCAAGCAAGCCTGTCGTGCCATCGTCGCCTTTTGCAGTATAAAAAGTCATGCGCGCATTATAACCACTTTACAGACGACTCGCTTATAATTTTCGAATGCTTATTTCCATTCACGAAGAAATGACCCGCGAAGCCCTGCGCGCCCATACCAGCCCGCGCGCGCTTGAAGTTATCATCGCCGCGAATTGCAAACAGGATTCTCTGCGCGGGCTGATCGGCCACGACGAATTTCACTACGATAACAACGCCATCGAAAAAAGCAACCGCTACATCAACGAACAGCGCGGCTATGTGCTTGCCACGCTGATGTCTCGCGGCATCCTCTCTGCGTGGATCGCGTTTGGGAGATTGATTCACACCGCGCAGGATTTCTACGCCCATACGAATTACATCTCGATGTGGTTAAGCCAACACGAAGGCACGCCTCTTTCCCCGCTCGAAATTGATCCTGTTCAAAAGGACATTCTCCGCAGCCCCAGCCTTCACTCTGGAAAAATCTACCTCCCGATGGACGCGCTCTATTTCATCCCAGCCTTGCGTGAGTTTTCGTTAAAACTTTTACCGCGCGACTCGCACGGACACATGAACCTCGACTCTCCGCAACAAGGCCCGAACTTCGCCTACGCCCGCGCCGCCGCCGTCAAACGCACGCAGCATGAATTTGGCATTCTGCAAAAATTACTTACGCCGGATATGCTTGAACGCTTTGTGGATAAGTAAAGTCAGAGGGTGCGTCGTGCTCACGCTTCGACTACGAGCGGGAATTATTCGTCCTGAGCGGAGCGAGTGCTTGTCGAGCGAAGTCGAAGGACAGGGGTTATAGATTACGGCTTTCTCAAAGTAGGTTGACACGTTTTCAAATCTGTAGCAAGGCTTGACGCGAAAGGCGCGAAATTGAGCGAATTTTCGCGAAACTCAATAAAAAATTCGCGTCACACCGCACTGGCGTACGGCGCAAGTGTTCGCCTTTTCGCGTAATTTGCGTTAAGATTTTTCGACTTTGAGAAAGCCGTATGTTATAGATAAGACTTTATCGGTAATTAGAAAAAACGTCCCGAAGGTTGCTGCCAACCCTCAAATTACTCGAAATAAACCTTCGGGACGGTGCTTGTATGTTATTTCCGATAACGTCTATAGCATCAGCAGGTAAATAAAAATGATAAAAGGTATAATCAAAATATGGATATAAAAACTCAACTTAACGAATCAGTAAAAGACGCCATGAAAAGCGGCGACGAAGTCCGCAAGCGCACCCTGCGCATGGTGCTGGCCGCCGTCAAGCAAGTGGAAGTGGACAAGCAAGCCCCGATGGAGGAACTTGCCATCGTGGGGTTGATCCAAAAAGAGATCAAGAACCGCCGCGAAGCCATCGAAGAGGCGAACAAAGCCAGCCGCCCCGATCTGGTTGGCGAGAATGAAGTCGAAATCAAAGTATTGGAGGTCTTCCTGCCCAAAGCCATGCCCGCAGAAGAATTACGCGCACTGGTGCAAGCCGCCATCGCAGAAACGGGCGCCTCCGCGCCGAGCGATATGGGCAAGGTGATGAAGATCGTCATGCCCAAAATAGCCGGGCGCGCGCCCAACGATATGATCAGTTCAACCGTCAAAGAATTGCTCTCCAAATAATCTTTACCGCGAAGAGCGGGCGCATTGACCATGCCTGTTCCCTTCGCGGTACATTTTTATGTCAGCGCGTAACCCCGTTTCAACCCGCATTCGAGTTCTGCAAATCGGACTGATCGTGGCGGTCAGTCTGGCCTCTTTTGCCACGTTGACATTGCCCATCAGCCTGCGTTCCACCAACCAGTCGTTGACCGTGGGGGACGTGGCGCAGATCACCCTGCAATCTCCGCGTGACATTGAATATGTCAGCGACATTCGCACGGAAGAATCGCGCAAGGCTGCCGAGAGCGCCGTTCAACCCGTCTACAGCCAGCCAGACCCTGCCATTGCCCGCCAGCAGATAGAGCGATTGCGCACGGCCATGCAGTACATCACATCTGTGCGCGCCAACCCCGGTTTCACAGTGGATGAAAGGAAATCCAATCTCGTAGCCCTGAGCGACGTGCGTTTACAGCTTGCAACCATTGATTATGTTCTCGGCATCTCCGATTCCCGCTGGGAGATTGTGCAGGCCGAAGCCGTGCGCGTTTTGGAACTATCCATGCGCCGCGCGATCTATGAAGATAAAGTCGAATCCACTCAGGCGGGCATCTCCTCCTCTGTCAGCCTCACCTTGAACGAACAGCAATCCGCGCTCGTTACAGAACTGGTGGCCGCCTTCATCGTCCCGAACAGTTTTTTCAGCGAAGAACTGACCACCGCCGCCCGGCAGGCCGCACGCGATAACCTCAAACCGATTGTGCAAACCTATAAAACAGGGGAGACCATCGTTCCTTCAGGTGAGATCATCACCCCGGCAGACGTGGAAGCCTTCCAACAACTCGGCATGATCCGCCCCGGCCAGCGCTGGGAGGATATGCTTGGCGCAGCCGCCATCATTCTTCTTTCTGCCGCGCTGGTTCCCCTTTATTTTTATAGACGCAAACGCTTGGCAGTGATGAGTGATCCGCGCAGTCTTTTTGTGGTTGCGGTGATCTTCGTTGTATTTTTGATCGGCGCGCGCCTGTTCACGGACCGCACGCTCGCGCCGTATGGTTACCCTTTACAAGCCGCAGGTTTATTGCTCACCACCTTGTTTGGGCTGGAAGTAGGGTTTGTCATTTCCATTCCGCTTTGCCTGCTGGCCGCCTACGGACTTTCCAACACCTTCGACCTTGCCCCGTATTATCTGTTAACCTCCCTGGTCGGCCTGCTTGCGCTGGGCCCCGCCCGCCGTTTTTGGGGTTTCCTTCGGGCAGGGATTGCTATTACCCTTTCAGGGTTTGCCGTTCTCATGGCCTACCGCCTGCCGTTTTTCCCGCCCGATTGGCTGGGCATCGTTCAATTTTTAGGGATCGTCGCCTTTTCAGGATTCGCCGCCGCAAGCATCACACTTTTGCTTCAATATCTTTTCGCGCAGATGCTTGGCCTCACCACCGCCCTGCAACTGCTCGATATCTCCCGTCCTGATTCTCCGCTGTTGCAGTTTTTTCTCCGCAGCGCCCCCGGCACCTACCAGCACAGCTTGCAAGTTGCCAACCTTGCCGAGCAAGCCGCAGAAAAGATCGGCGCCGACCCGTTGCTCACCCGTGTTGGCGCACAATTCCACGATATCGGCAAGGCGCTCAACCCCACCTTCTTCATCGAAAACCAAATTCCCGGCAGTGTCAACACCCATCAGGATGACAACCCCGAAGAAGTCGCCGCCACCATCATCCGCCATGTGACGGATGGCGTGCTGCTCGCTAAAAAGCACCGCCTCCCGCGCCGCCTGCACGACTTCATCCTCGAACATCACGGCACCCTCATCACCCGTTATCAATACACTCAAGCCATGGAAGCCATAGGTGGCGATGTAACCAAAGTGGATATTGAAAAATTCCGCTACCCCGGCCCGCGGCCAGCCTCGCGTGAATCTGCTTTGTTGATGCTGGCCGATGCCACCGAAGCCCGCGCCCGCGCCGAACGACCCGCCACCGATGACGACCTGCGCATGCTGGTGCAAAGCGTCATTGAAACAGTGCAAAAATTCAACCAGCTCGATGACACCCTATTGACTTTACGCGACCTCAACCTTATCACTGAATCCTTCGTCACCACGCTGCGCGGAATTTATCATCCACGCATTCAATATCCCAATGCCAAAGTGCCCGACCAGGATTCGACCATGATTTCCATGAGAAAAGAAAATGATAAATATTGATAACCAACAGGATTTCCTGGAATCAGCCCTGCTCGAACGGGCCGCCCGCTTCACTCTTGACCTTCAGCCTGATTCTTCCCAAGCAGACATTACCATCGTCCTGACAGATGACCGCCAACTGCACGAACTGAATCGCGAATACCTCGGCGTGGACGCCCCCACCGACGTGCTCTCCTTCCCCGCTTCCGAAACAGACCCTGAAACTGGTTCGGCCTATCTGGGAGATATCCTCATCTCAATCCCTCGCGCGGCAGAGCAGGCGCAGGCCGCAGGCCACCCGCTCGAAGCCGAAGTGCAATTACTCGTTGTTCACGGCGTTTTGCATTTGCTCGGGTACGACCATGCCGAGGCGGGGGAAAAAGCCCGCATGTGGAAAGAGCAGGCAAAGGTTTTGGAAAGACTCGGTCTGGGTCACATCAAAATTCAAGATTCATAATGAAATCATTTTTTGTATCCCGTGTTCATTCATTTCGCCACGCCATTCGTGGATGGCATTATGTTCTGCGGACCCAGCGCAACGCATGGATTCACAGCGCCATCGCAACCGCAGTTTTCCTTGTTGGAATTTGGTTGAAACTCCCGCCGCGTGATTTTGCGGTGATCATCCTGACTGCCGCGCTGGTGTTCACTGCTGAATTCATCAACACTTCCATCGAAGTGACGGTTGACCTCGCCAGCCCGGACAATCACCCGCTCGCAAAAATCGGCAAGGATGTCGGCGCCGCCGCAGTTCTCGTCTCTGCCCTCGCCGCCATCTTCATTGGCCTGTTACTTCTCGGCCCCCCCCTCTGGCAAAAACTAACCATCCTGTTCACTATCAACTGATCACTGTTCACTGATCACTGCCAACTGATCACTGATCACTGATTACTCGTTACTCATATCTCATCACTCGTCCCTCACAACAGGAGTCCCCATGTCTTTATCTTTCAAATTCGGCACCGTCGGTTCCCCCACAGGCACACCCAAAAAAACAGGCGGCTCTGTAGGCGGGATTGAATTCAGCAAGTCCATTGGCTTGGATGCCTTGGAACTTGGCTGGGTACAGTCCGTTCGCGTGACCGAAGCGACCTGCGCGCTCATCAAAGCGGCGGGTGAAGCGCAGGCTGTCTCATTGAGCGTACATGCGCCATACTATATCAACCTGAATGCCGAGGCTGACGAATGGCCCAAATCCCGCAAGCGCTTGATGGATGCGGCGCATTACGGTTATCTCGCTGGCGCAACGGACATTATCTTTCACCCCGGTTCCTATTTTGGCAATGACCCCGCCGAAGTGTTGAAGGTTGCCATCCCGCGCTTGAAGGGTTGCGTAGATGAATTAAAGAAGAATGGCGATCATGTCACCATCCGCCCGGAGACGATGGGAAAGTCTGCCATGCTCGGCTCCATCGAAGATGCCCTCGCCATGAGCGCCGCCATGGTAGACATGGTGCAGCCCTGCATTGACTTTGCCCACATGCACGCCCGCCCCGGCGACGGTTCGATGAACACCTATGCAGAATGGTCTAAACTTTTGGAGAACTACAAAAAGGTATTGGGCGCAAAGTCGCTGAAGAACTTGCACATCCATCTCTCGGGCATTGAATACGGCGATAAAGGCGAGAAAAAACATCTCACCCTCGCCGATGCGGACTTGGACTTAAAAGCCCTCTTCAAAGCCCTGCATGATTTCGGCTGCGCTGGCCGCATCCTCTGCGAAAGCCCCATCATGGAAGAGGATGCGTTGAATATGAAAAAGGCATGGATGAAGGTGAGTGGGGAGAAGTAGAAACTCTGGAGTCGGGCAGCTTGCTGCCCGAGTTTTTCATCAGCAAGCTGATGAAGTCCAGAATTGTAAATGCTTGGGCGAGGACTACTTCTTATAGCCTGGCAACCAGCCCAAAGTCTGCGGGGAGAAGCGAAAACATGTGGGCATCATAGATCGCCGTGCCAACGGTCATTCGGTTGAGCAAAATCCCCTCGTAATGTGCATCCACTTTTTCAGCCACACGTTTGCTGGTGGAGTTCCCAACGGCAATCACAATTTCCGCGCGGATCAAATTCACTTTTTCAAATGCAAACTGCGCGATCAATTTGGCGGCGCGCCCTGCGATTCCCCGTCCGTGGCGTGAAGTCCGCACCCAGTAGCCGAGGTTGCAAAATTTATAAACAGGGTGAATGTGATTCAACCCGCAGCCGCCGAGGAATTCATTCGTCTTCGCATCTACGATGGCGAAGGCATACATGCTGCCATTTGACCAGTGCGCGCGCGTGACCGTTACAAAGTTGTGCGCCGTTTCCAGCGTGTATTTTTCATTCGCCCACGACATCCACGGGCTGAGTTCGGGCAGTGATTCTTTTATCGCGGCGTGCAAATTTTCCTCATCTCCAAATTCAAATGCTCGGACGGTGATGGTCTTATCTGTCAGTTTTATGAATGGAAACATATTCCCTCGTCAATATGTCATTCTGAGCCGTTCTTTGGCGAAGAATCTCTACGACTATCTCAGAGACTCTTCGCTCCGCTCACGCGTGCCTGCTGCACGGTGCAGGCAGAGTGACATGGATTAAATTAAACAAAAAAGAGACACATTTTCACCGAGTAGTTCACCTCTGTGTTCTGTGTCTCCTTTTGATTTCGTTCAAGAAACTATGAAATGTATTCTCTCAAACTATGTTCCACCGCATACGCCGCCGCTTCAGCGCGGTTATTCACGCTTAACTTCGAGAGAATGCTCGAAACGTAATTGCGGACTGTGCCTTCGCCGAGGAACAGGCTCTTGGCGATCTCACGGTTGGTCTTGCCTTCCGAAACCAGCAGCAACACATGTTTTTCCTGCTGGCTCAAATGAGCGAAAGCCGAAGCCTCCTCCTCTTTGACGGCGCGGCGCACTTCTTGAAATACGCGCTGGGTCACGGCAGGGTCGAGCAGAGCTTCGCCGCGCCCAACCGATTCAATCGCCTTCACCAAATCCTCACTGCCGATCTGCTTGAGAATGTACCCCGAAGCCCCCGCGCGGATCGCGGAAAACAACATTTCATCTTCCGCGTAGGATGTGAGCATGATTACTTTGGTGTTGGGGAATTGAGCCACGATCTGTTCGCAGGCCTCGATCCCCGATGTGCCGGGCAGGCGAATATCCATCACGACAACATCAGGCTTTAATGAAGCGGTCTGTTCCAGCGCCTCACGCGCCGAACCTGCCTCCCCAACCACATCGAACTGCGGGTGACGGTCGAGCAGGGATTTCAAGCCGAGCCGTACCACCTCGTGATCATCTACCAGGATAATTCGTTGCTTTTTCATTTGCCTATTTTACCTCAGCAACATGCAAAAAACGGGCAAAACACACTATTTTTGCGCGTTTTTCAATGTCAGCAAATGCTCCTCAATGTGCGCCAGATTGCGCTCCACCCAAAGCTGCAAGGTCAACCCGCCGCCCATGGTTTCATGCCTGCTTGCGCGAGACCACGCCTCACGCGGCATCGCTTCCAACGCCTTGCGCAAACCATCCACGCTTGCCGCAAACTCAGCCAGAATATTCACAAGCGGTTCAGCTTTGTTGTAATTGGCCGCCATCCAGGCATCCGCGTCAAAATTTTTGAACTCGGGGTTTTCCTCATTCAACGTGCGGCGGATGCGCTCACCGTACACCATTTTATCCACGTCTCGCGTGTGCGACGCGATCTGATGCACCGTCCACTCGCCTTCCACTTTTGCGAACGGGCCGCCAAACGCCTCACAAGCCGCGCTAAATTCCCGCGCCGCCTCCGCCACTCTCGCGATCAACTTTTCACGATACTCCAGCAATTCCTTCATTTTGCCTCCAACAAATCAAATATGATTTTGACCACATCCGCGGAATTTTCCACCGCAAACACCCGCACCCCATCTGGGCTTAATTCCCGGCCCGCCTGAATGGATAACTCTGCCAGCCCCGCCTTGCTTGCGAAATAAGCCCCCGCCTCTTTTCCTGCGCCCTCGCCTGCTCCTGCTACGAGATTCAGAATCACCCCGCTGCCTTTCGCTGTCATCACCCGCCCCACAGATTGCATCATCAGAAACGCGCCCGTCAAATTCACATCCAATGTGCGATGCCAGTCCCACTCATCCATCTTCAGCAAGGATACCCGCGGCTCCACTGCCGCGTGATTAATGAGAATATCAATACGGCCAAAATCATCGTCCACATTATTGACTACTGCCTGAACTCCCACTTTCTTGGCGATGTCTTCAATGTATGCCCTGGCTTTTCCGCCGCGGGCAAGTATTCCATCCACAACTTCCTCCACGTTGATGGGGGAGATGTCATTGGCAGCCACAATCGCGCCGCGCTCCGCAAAAGCCTCCGCAAGTTTGCGCCCCGCCCCCTTCCCCGCGCCAGTAACCAAAACAACTTTATTTTCAAAAGCATTCATGTTTTTTTACCTGAAACCTAAAACTTGAAACCTGAAACTTAAAACCTGAAACCTGAAACCTGAAACCTGAAACCTGAAACCTGACACCGTCACTCACACACCGGTATCGTATCCGGGTTGACGTTCGCATTCAAGGGTAATCCAAAATAGAGGGACGGGTCGTAAGTGTTTTCAATGTCCAACTCGTTCTTGAATTTCCCGAAGCCATCATCCTGCACAACTGAAATATGCAGATGCACGCCGACGGGATTGCCTGGGTCACCGGAGTAATTTCCCTGATAGCCAAGCACAGTACCCACCTTCACAAAAACCTCTTTTGTGCCTGCCGGGAATTCTGATGAGATAAAGGAGTTTCCCTGTGGGTCTGCCATGTGGGTGTAGTAGACCCAGATCTGGCGGGATGGTTCAAACGGGTCTTCCGGCACGCGGATGATAACGGTTGAAATCCAGTCCGCTTCACGGGTGAGGTAACCGGGGTAGGCGGCAAGGATGGGCGTCACGCCAACCTCTGTCCCTGAGAAAATATCTATTCCGGCGTGGCGGTGACCGGGGCGGAAGGAATCGTCCCAAATAAAGCCGATCAACCCGTCGGTGGGAAAAATGAATGGGGCATCACCGCACTTCGTCGAGGCGCTCATCATCAACTCTGGTCTTGAGGATGGGTCGCGGATCCAGCCCATCACTTGAGTGCTGCGGGCGGAGCTTCGTCCATAGGTGAAGTACAAGGTTATCCCTGCAACGGCAATTGCCACAGGGATTAGGAAGAGAAATTTCGTTTTTGACATGGGGCAATTATAAATGGTTTGGCGTTTTCGGAAATTACCCTTGAATTTAAGGTGGAAATTTGCGATAATGGTAACGAGCTTTCAAAAATGAAAACCTTGTTGCAAATCTGGTGTGAGGGGTGCAAGCCGTCAGACTGCCGGGCAATGGCGCTTTCTGCGGGACAATCTGTATGTAGGAGGTGGTATGCACTAAACACAACGCTCCAGTTCTCTGTTTTGAATGTCCAAACTGATTTGGTTGTGTTTCAAAAGAGTTGAAGGATGAACCGTCCCGAAGGTTTTCTCGAAGAATTTGATCGTTTTTTAAACCTTCGGGACGGTTGTTTCAACTGAAATGAAACACATCCAACCGATTTCCCTAGGAGAAAAACATGAAGAATAAACCGCTTGTTATTTTGTTAATTGCTTTTCTGATCTTAAGCAGTGTTTTTGTCACAGCGGCAGCGCCAGACAAGTTGATCGGCGTCAATGTGATCTTGAACACCGACATTACGAATAGCATCCTTGTCGATCTTGGCAAGATGGGCAAAGTTCGCGATGTAGTTTACGAGATCGACGCTTTAACCATGCAAATTCGTTCATCGAATTTGAGCGCTGTTCGGGGTTTGCCCTATGTAACATCCGTTACCCCGGATGCCTCCCGTAACGGCGCCCCGGTTGATACGGTGTTTGTGGAAGATTTTGCGGATGGCCTCAGCACGTGGGATCAGGATGCCATCAATGTGACCGATTTTGGCTTCGATAACCGCCAGGTCAATTACGATGGCGCTGGCGTTTATGTGGCTGTTTTGGATACGGGCTTGCTGGATTCCTGGCGGCAATACTTCCCGCAGGAACGGATTGCAGAAGAATATGCGATTGCCTTTGGCGGCGGCGGCGGGGAAGTTGGGTCAGTTTCGTCCCAGCCAAACAAATGGGAGCACGATCAAAATTCGCATGGCACGCATGTGACCAGCACGATTTTGGGCTATAACCTGGGCGGCGTACCCGTCAACGGCGCAGCTCCCATGGCGACTGTGATCCCGGTCAAGGTTTTGAATCAGAACGGTTCCGGCTGGTCTTCGGTTGTTGCGCGTGGAATCACCTATGTGGCGGACTTGAAAGCCGGCCCGCTGGCAGATTACCCTGTAGTCATCAACATGTCCCTCGGCGGCCCGGAACTGGATGCGATGGAAAAAGCCGCGATTGATTATGCCATTTCAGAAGGCGTCATCATTGTCGCTTCGGCTGGCAACTCGGGTACTGCTGGTATGGGGTATCCTGGCGCATATGCGCCGGTCATTTCTGTGGCCGCTTCCGGCTGGGTTGGCGAATGGGCTCCGGTTGGCAACCGCAGTTGGTGGTGGAATCGCAACGTGGCTGACCCAACCAACCCCGCTGATTTCTACATCACCGATTTCTCCAGCCGCGCCCTTTCCGGGCAGGATTTGGATGTCGCTGCGCCCGGTTCATGGGTGGTAGGTCCGTATCAAGTTAACAGTGGGCAGACTTCCTTCTTCTTTCTTGGAGGCACGAGCATGGCAAGCCCGCATGTGGCGGGTATTGTGGCTCTGATGGCGCAGAAAAATCCCGGCTTAACTGCCGCAAATGCCGAGACCTATCTCGAAACATCGGCCATTGCCCTTGCGCCCGGATGCCGTACCGTGCTTGGCCCCAGCGGCGCTTCTGAAACTTTCTGTTGGGGAGCAGACGCAACCGGTGCGGGGTTAGCCACCGCAGATGCCGCTTTGTCTGCAACTCCGTAATGCTGATTTTGCTTCATAGATGATTTACGTTTTCCGCCGCAGGAATTTCCTGCGGCGGAATTTTTATGCAGGTTTGTTCATTTTTCTAAAATCCAGGCTCTCTCTTGCGCTTTTTCCTTTCGATGCCTGTCTTTCTCCTGTTTGATCTACCATCTGAATTTCAAAAACTCCATCTTGCATTAATGACATAAATTTGTAATAATAGAAAGTGCGTTCAAAAAGGCTAACTCATCGTGAGGTGGGGGCGCAAAGTTATGGGTCTGTACGACTGTACAGACCGCCAGACTACTGAAGGCAATTATCTTCCTTCGGTAGTTTTATTTGTTTAAAAGGAGGTGATGTGTATCGAATGAGCTGAATTCTTCTACCAGGACTACTGAACATAAAAAAAACCAAAACTGTAGTGAGGAGAATTTTCTATGAAAGCACGTTGGATTAATGCAATCTTGATCGTTATGATGCTTGCTGTGGGAATCGTACCTTCGGTTTCTGCTGATTCAGGCGGCCCGCTTACTCCTGTTTCTCCGCTGGTTTCCGCTGAAACCGGGGAAATGACGGATGAAACGCCAAACCTTTGGTTTGTAGAGTTGTCTGGCATGCCAGTATCAGAGGGAAATACCTCATCATCGGTGGAATTGGAACATAAAAAATTCCGTGATGAGGCGAAAAAAGAAAAGATCGAATATAAAGAAGAACATAGCTATGGCAGTTTGTGGAACGGTTTTTCCGTTTCCGCTACAACTGCTGAACTTGGAAAACTGAGCCGCCTGCCTGGAGTTGTAGCGATTTATCCGGTTATGGTCGTCTCTGTGCCTGAGACCTATACTTCCTCCCTTGACCCTGAACTGTTTACTGCTTTAGCCATGACCGGCGCGGATGTTGCCCAGTCTGAGTTGGGTTATACAGGCAAAGGCATCAAAGTGGCGGTGATGGATACTGGTATTGATTACGATCATCCTGATCTCGGCGGTTGTTTTGGTCCGGGCTGCCGTGTTGTCATGGGTTGGGACTTTGTCGGTGATGACTATAATGCCGATGATACTTCTCCCAGCTATAACCCGGTTCCCTCCCCCGATCCTTTCCCGGATGACTGCAACGGCCATGGTACTCATGTGGCTGGCATCATCGGAGCAAGCGGCGCTGTGACAGGCGTTGCCCCTGAAGTAACCTTTGGCGCGTACCGTGTCTTTGGTTGTGAAGGCTCCACTACTGATGATGTTATGCTGGCTGCCATGGAGCGCGCCTACGCGGATAAAATGCAGGTGCTCAATATGAGTATTGGCTCTGCTTTTGAATGGCCCCAGTCTCCAACCGCTGTAGCCGCTTCCCGCCTGGTGAAGAAGGGCATGGTTGTGGTGGCTTCCATCGGTAATAGCGGCGCAAATGGCTTATATTCTGCTGGCGCCCCCGGCCTTGGCGAAAATGTGATTGGTGTGGCTTCTTTCGATAACACCCACAACGTGGCTTCTGTCTTTGAGGCAAACGGCAGGGACATTGGTTATTTCTCCATGTCTTTCTCGGGACCCGTACCCACTTCCGGCTCGCAAGAAGTTGTATATGTTGGACGTGCCTGCACTGCTGATCTGCCGCTTTTGGCTAACCCAGCGGGCAAAGTAGCCTTGATTGTGCGCGGCGCATGTACCTTCGGCCAAAAAGCCGCCAACGCGATCAATGCCGGCGCCAGCGCTGTTATCATTTACAACAGTTCCCCTGGCCTCTTCAGCGGCACTCTGGGCGCGCCGATCGGCGACGGCAGTGTTCCAGTTGTCAGCATTTCAGGGACAGATGGATTATTCTTGCGCGCGCAAGCAGCCCCGGCCTTCATGACTTGGACTGACAGGCTCGGTTCCTTCCCCAACCCCACTGGCGGTTTGATCTCTTCCTTCAGTTCCTATGGGCTTTCCCCTGATCTGGCCCTCAAGCCTGACATTGGCGCTCCCGGTGGCAACATTTATTCAACCTATCCGCTTGAAGAAGGCGGTTATGCCACTTTGAGCGGCACCTCCATGTCTTCTCCGCATGTGGCTGGCGCTGTGGCGCTATTGCTGCAATCTGCGCCGAAAACCAAGGCGAAAGATGTGCGTTCCATTTTGCAAAGTACCGCCCAGCCTGCCGATTGGTGGGGCTTCCCCGGAGCCGGTTATCTGGATAGCGTCAATCGCCAGGGCGCCGGTATGCTTAAAATAGATAGCGCCATTCTGGCATCGGCCACAATCAAGCCTGGGAAACTGTCCCTGGGTGAAAGCCAGAACGGCCCGGTTACTGTGGAGCTGGAAATCGAGAATAACAGCGAAACAGCCGTTACATACGATTTGTCCTATGAAAACGGCCTTACCACCAGCGGAGTGATCACACCGGACTTCTGGGATTCCTATGCAACTGTCGCTTTCAGCGAAGCAAGTGTGACGCTCAACAGCGATGAGGAAGCGGAAATTTACGCAACGATCACCGCGCCTGCTGAGCCTCTTCAAGGTCAATATGGCGGATGGATCGTTTTCACCCCGCGTGATGGCGGACTCGCGTACCGCGTGCCGTTTGCCGGCTTTGTCGGCGATTACCAATCCATTGAGGTGTTGGCGAATCCCTTTGGCCTCCCCTGGCTGACAGATCAAAACCTGAACGATGCGACAACCTTTACACTCGCCGATGGAGACCTGCCGTACTTCATCGTACATCTCGATCATCAGTCACGTTTGTTCAAGATGGAAGCTTTCAAGGCCTCCAATGGTAAATCCATAGGCTCGATCGTGACGCTGGACTACATGATCCGCAACAGCACAACCACCGGCTTCTTCGCATTTCCATGGGATGGCACAACCACCAAAGGCAAGAAAGAATTTACTGCGCCTGACGGCCAGTATTACGTAGTGATTTCCGTGCTTAAGGCGTTGGGCAAATCCGACAACCCCGCAGATTGGGAAACCTGGACCTCCCCAGTCTTTACCCTGGACCGCCCGTAAGCGGTTGTAGTTGATGAAATTCAGGCTGGCAGGTTTTTCCTGCCAGCCTGAACCTTTTTAAACGCCATGATCGACGGGTGTGATATTGGTTTTTTTAAGGAGTGGGGGATATAAAATACTCACCCCCGGAACGTAAAGCGCATAATATAACGGTTTCTTTATCGTCTGTGTGGTAGGGATATGGCTTTCCATTTGCTTCAAGTATCAGCTTGTAGCCGGGGGTAATTACCTGAGTATACATCCCCCCTAATTGCGGACACCCCAGGCTGCCATCCGGCCAGGTTACGGCCTCCATCGAGGAGATGCGAATCTGATCTGCATTGATCTGGAGCTTTTTTGCCAGATTGTTCATTGCAATTTGAATCACTTGTTGGGCGTTCGGGTCGGGAGTTGTAGTTAAATCAGGCATGTTTACACCGTTATTATCACTTTCAAAGCCAGAGTCAGGGGGCGGGGTTTGGGGGATTATTTCTCTCGGCGCAGCAGGTTGTGTGGATGCGGCCAGCGTTGCAATGGAAACGGAATTTCCCCGGCATCCGGCTGTTAGGAGGAGTCCGACTGCTGCGAGCGTGCGCAAAAAATAATTCATGGGTTTATACTCCTTTTTGATTGTAATCCATAGACGTAAGCAGGGATGAAAAAGTTTGCGGCTCGGCAGTTCATTAATCGGCTGCAAAAAAGCGGCAGGAAACAGAAACAGGAAACAGGTTACGCATGAAGCGCGGCCTGTTTTTTGTCAATGGGAAAAATCAGGCAGTTTAGAATGCCTGCGATGGGTATAATTCAGCCATTCTTATTTTTGGAGAAAAACCTGTGCGTGTTAAATCCATCATCCTCGTGGCGTTGACCCTCGCCATATTAAGCGCCTGTGGCGGAACCCCCACAGAAATACCGGCTCCCACTGTTGTGCCAACACATACGCCTTTGCCTGCGGCAACGATGATCCCCACGCCGTCCACACCGCTGGCGATCCTCGTTTTGCCTGCAGACATGGACAAGGATTCATCCGACCTGTATCAAAAGACCGTCTACGATCTCGCGCAACAATCTGGGTTCCGCTTTCAGGTACGTAATTCACTTACCTCCACAGACCTGACTGACCCAACTTTGAAAGTGGTAATTGCCCTGCCCCCAGACCCGGGCGTTACAGCGTATGTTTCCGCCGCGCCGGGCGTGCAATTCCTGGCTGTCAATATCCCCAACCTCACAGCGGGCGGAAATTTGAGCGTCCTCGCGCCCGATACCCAGGTGGACCTGCCAGCCTTTCTCGCCGGCTACACCGCCGCCATGCTGACCGAGGAATATCACATTGGCATGTTGTACCCGCAGGGCAATGGAGATGCCCAGCGCGCCGCCGCCGCCTTTAACAATGGCATGAGATATTACTGCGGCTTGTGCAATAGAATATTTTTTACAACCACCGACTACCCAACTTTTCTCGATATTCCCGCAGACGAAGACCCATCCAAGTATGGCGGCTATGCCAACCTCCTCATCAACGACCGCGACGTAGACGCCATGTACATTTACCCATCCCTCGCAAGCGACGACCTGCTTTCCTACATTGGTACACAAGGCGTCTTGCTGTTTGGAACATCCACACCAGAGCCGCGCCCCGGCGGCTGGGTGATGACGATCAGCCCCGATACGATCAAAGCGATACAGACAGCCTGGCCCAGCTTAAGCGCAGGGCAGGGCGGAATCAACGTTCAATCCCCGCTCGGGCTTGCAGATGTAGACCCAGGCCTGCTCCCCGCTGGAAAACTGGCCCTCGTCCAAGAAACGCTGGATAAGTTGGTGGCTGGCAAGATACTCACACAGAATCCATAAATAAAAAGACGGGCTTCAAGCCCGTCTTTTTATTTAAACATACACCTGCGAAGACTGCTCCCTCGGAACGATCCACTCCTGCCGTACCAGCCATGCCATAGACTTGACCAGCAACGCCAGCGGACTGATGGGAGTGGAGAGAAACTCATCCACGCCGGCATAAAGGTACTCGAAGATTTCCGCTTCATCCCGTTTTGGGGCCAGCAATAAAAGAGTCCCGTTGGTCGTGGAACGAAGCTCACGGCAAAGAACAATTCGCTCGGACGGAATCAGGTCAAGGTCAAGAATGATGAGCGCGGGGGAAAGCAGGCGCGCCGTTTGCAAGGCCTCCTCCGCGCCAATCTCACAGACGACGTGATAATTCTTCTGTTCAAAAAGAGCCTCCCACACAATAACCATTTCAGCATCCTGAGAAACGATCAGGACGGTTTGCATTTCATCGACGCTAGTATTGGATTTCCAGGCAACCATCTTGTTCTTCCTTTCCTTGTATTTAACTATTGAGTGGCTGGAAATGCAAAGAATGAGAGTGACCCTCTGGTACTATTTTAGAAATTTCCTTGACGTAGTTTCGAGTTGCATGATAGACTCCCCCCTGCTTGAACAAAGCAAATATCAAGAAAGGAGGCGCACGCCCAATGATGATGAACAAGTTTTTCAGCACACTTTCTCTCACCGGCAAAGCTGGTGGTGTTAATTCTCGCAGTGCGCCTGCCCCCCGTTAGACTGCACTAATTATCGTCTTACGGCCACGGTGTCACTGCGACCCGTGGCCGTTTATATTTAATCGCAAGGCGGCTATGGGTTAATAACCTGTAGCCGCTTTTTTAAAGAAAGAGGAAACCATGAACACAACGTTTGAAAAATCAAAAACCGAATTGCCAAAAGGATTTACAGTCCGTGGCGCAAACCTGAACGACGTTGAGCCTGCGTTGAAATTATTCAACACATGGTCGCAAGCCGTTATTCAACAGGATGAAATCACCGATGCGGGAGCCCTTCGCAATGAATGGGTCTCCCCAGGCTTTGACCCCGCACAGGATATTTGCATGGTCTTTTCGCCTGAGGGAATGCTGGTTGGCTATATCGAAGCGTGGACAACCACCAAGCCGCCCGTCCATCCGTGGATGTGGGGACGAGTCCACCCTGAGTTTGGCGGGCTGGGAATTGGCACATGGCTGTTGCAATGGGCCGAGGAACGCGCCAGCAGGGTGTTGGCCGATTTACCAGCCGATCTTCGCTTTGCTCCCCGCACAGGTATTCACCGCTCTGCCGTAGAATCTAAAAAGCTGTTTGAGGATATGGGCTTCGGGCAAATCCGCAGTTCGTACGAAATGCGCATCAATCTGGAAGAAGCGCCTCCCGCCCCGCTCTGGGCTGATGGCATCACCCTCAAAATTGCCGACCCTGAAACAGATTCACAAGCCATATATAAGGCCGACAAGGAATCGTTTCGTGACCATTTTGGGTACATTGAAGAACCCTTTGAGGAAGGCTTTGCGCGCTTCAAGCATTTCCTGTTTGGGGAAGGCTCCGACCCAAACCTGTGGTTCCTTGCCATGGATGGCAACGAGATTGCAGGTATCTCCCTCTGCCGCCCCAAATCCTACGATGACCCTGACCTGGGCTGGATAAATATTCTGGGAGTCCGCCGTCCCTGGCGCAAGCGTGGGGTTGGGTTGGCGCTCCTTCAGCACAGCTTTGGCGAATTTTACAGGCGCGGCAAGCGCAAGGTCGGCCTGGGTGTGGATGCGGAAAACCTGACTGGCGCATTGCGGCTGTACGAGAAGGCCGGCATGCACGTCCATCTGGCTTTTGACTTGTTTGAAAAGACGATTCGCTCAGGACGTGAAATCAGTGTAGAATCTCTTTCAGAATAAACCAAAGGATTTCGTACCAAGGAGAGATTTATGAACCTGCGCTGTATCTATTGCCAGACCCCGTTCACCCTCAGCCGCACTGAAATGCTCGGTGCGATTATCAGCATGAACGAAAGACACCAGAATCACTACGATGCGCATTGCCCGCGCTGTCGGCGCGCCAACTCTATCTCCCGCCAGAGAATGGAATTGTTCTACCCGAACTGGCAGGAGGCCGCCAAACAGCAGGCTTCTGCGCCTGCCGCCCCGCCGCCCACATCCGCCACTGCCATGCTAAAGACGGAGCCGCTTTCAAAAGCAAAGAGGGCAGAGGCGGGCAAGGTTGCAGCAAAGCCAACAGCCAAAAATCCGACTGTAAAGAAAACGGTTGCCGCTGTGGCAAAGAAACCAGCCGCGAAGAAGACCTCTTCCGAAAAACCAGCGGTAAAGAAGGCCCCCGCCAAAGGGAAGAATAAGTAACGGGTACGCAGGTTGTTTTGAATTTATGCAAAGCCGAGAAGACCAACATCTTTAAGGCTTTGTACTTTTAAAGGACAGGCAATGAGTATTCGCGCAGTTTTTTTTGATTTCGGCGGCGTCATCCAGCGCACGGAATACCAGGCTCCGCGCCAGCATTTGGCGGAACGGTTTGGCATGGACTATGACGATATTGACAAACTGGTCTTTGCAAGCGAATCTGCGCGGCGCGCCTCGATGGGGGGGATCACCGAAGATGCGCATTGGTCGAATGTGTTGACGCGGCTCAAGCATCCTGCCTCTGAAATGCAAATCGTCAAAGATGAATTTTTCGGCGGCGATGTGGTCGACCACAGCCTGGTTAACTTCATCCGTTCGCTGCGCGGAAAATTTCACACGGGGCTTATCTCCAATGCGTGGAGCGGAATGCGCGCCCACCTTGAAAAAGAAAGGCTCATCGAACTTTTCGACACCATCGTCATTTCGGCGGAGGTAGGTGTGATGAAGCCCGAAGCGGGGATATACTCCATTGCGTTGGAGCAGGCCAACGTTAAGGCGGAGGCGGCGGTGTTCGTGGATGATGTCCAGGCCAACATCGATGCCTGTCAACAGATCGGCATGAAGGGCATTTTGTTTCACAATCCGCAAAAAGCAGCGGATGAATTGAAGCAACGATTGAAGATCAAATGAAATCATGTGGTTTGTCTCATTCCCATACAAGAGTGCAAAGAGTCTTAATTGACGCAATGTCACCTTTGCATGTATAATTTTCCAACCTATCCCTTTTAGGGTAAATAGAGGACACATGGCCCTGCGTGGAAATTTACGCGATTTTACAATTACTCAACTGCTCAACCTGATCAATCTGGCCAGCAAGACTGGTACGTTGGTTGTGGATGGGTCGTCGGAACAGGCCTTTATTTCATTCCGCGAGGGGAAGCTGGCCTATGCCCGCGTTGGCAGGGAGGATGGCGGCCTGGCGTCTGTCCTTCACAAGGCGAATAAGATCAATGCCAATCAATACCGCGCCATTGCAGACCGCGCCGGGCAGATGACCGATAAAGAATTGGGACTGCTTCTGATTAATGCAGGGTATGTGACGCAGGAGGATATCCTGCTGAATTTGCAGGGCTATTTTACGGATGTGGTGCGCAGGTTATTCACGTGGGTGGAAGGCATTTTTCGTTTCGAGAACGAGATGCTTCCGCCGGATGACCGCATCAATGTAAAGCTTGATCTTGAGAATATTATCATCGAAGGTTCGCGCCAATTGCGTGAACTGGAACAGTTGAAAGATGAAATTCCCAGCCTTGAAATGGCGCTGAAATTTACAGAACGTCCGCTGACCAATGTGAACTTGAGCGTGGATGAATGGAAAGTTGTAAAGTTTGTCGACCCGAAGAATACGATGCGCCAGATCGCGGGTACAAATAAGTTGACCGAAATTGAGGTCCGTAGAATCGTGTACGGTCTTTTGCAGGCTGGTTTGGTGGAATTGGTGCGCCCCGCAGGTGTGGTCACCCCGCCGAACCCGAAGATGTTCCCAACGCCGGACAAAGAAGAACAGAAATCATTGATCAACAAACTGATCGGCCGCATACGCACGATGTAATGCAAAAAAGGTCAGAAGGATAAGAACTATGCAAACGGTCAAAATGGTAGTGACAGGCCCATTCAGCGCTGGCAAGACTCAATTCATTCAGTCTGTCAGTGAAATTGATGTTGTCGCCACGGAACGCAGGATATCCTCCGATGAAGAACGTTCGGTCAAATCCGCCACCACGGTGGCAATGGACTTTGGCCGCATCACAGTGGATGAAGACCTGGTTCTGTATCTGTTCGGGACGCCCGGACAGAAGCGTTTCGATTTCATGTGGGAGATTCTTTCCGAGGGCATGTTGGGCTTTATTGTGATGGTGGACAGCACCCGCCCTGAAACCTTCCGCGAAGCGCGTTCCATCCTTGAGACCTTCCGCGCCTATGCCCCGACACCATTTGTGGTGGCCGCAAACAAACAAGATATGGAAGACTCCTGGGAGCTTGAAGATGTGCGCCACGCCTTGCGGCTGGATAAGAATACCAAACTTTTGCCCTGTGTTGCAACGGAACGCGATACTGTAAAAACGGTATTGCTTGAGTTGTTGTATAGCATCCTAAACGAAATGGAATCCGGGAAATAAGGGGCGGATAATCTTTTGCTGTGTCATCAATTACGACGGATCAAGGAATTGTTCATTATGAGGTTTACGGGCGGGGGCGTCCTGTAATCCTTCTGCACGGATGGCTTGGTTCATGGGGGTTATGGCAGGAGACCATGGGTTATCTGGGCGCGTTTTATCGCACCTATGCCCTGGATTTTTGGGGTTTTGGTGAATCGGGTAAAAAGCGCGAGACTTATGCGGTTTCAGATTTTGTCAGCCTGGTAAATCAATTTATGGAGCAGTTGGGCATTGTCCATGCGCCGCTGGTGGGGCACAGTATGGGCGGTACGGTCAGCCTTTCGGTTGCCATTAAATATCCGGAACGTGTCAGCAAAGTGGTGGTGGTGGGTTCGCCGATGGTGGGTTCATCGCTTGCGCCGCTGTTGAAACTGGCTGGGAACCGCCAAATCGCCTTTATGTTGTTCAATATGATGGGGGTGTTCCGAACCGGAATGCGCATGTATTCCCCCCTCATTTGCAAGGACCCGCGCTTCCCGGCGATGATGGATCGTGATCTTTCAAGAACCACCGTTGAATCCTTTCTGCGCTCCATCGCTTCGCTTCGCCGCACAGACCTGACGCCCATGCTCTCGCAGATCAAAGTCCCTGCCATGGGCATGTACGGCGATAAGGATGTGATCGTTCATCCTTTGCAATGGCAGCCGATGATAAGCGGGATTCCACACGCGGTCATCGAGCGTTTCCCCACGGCAGGTCACTTCCCCATGTTGGAAGAACCAACGGTTTTTAGCCAGAAATTGAAAAATTTCCTCGACCAAGACTTCTCAATTTCATGAGCGGCGAATCCCTCTTTTATCCCCAGAAAATGGGGAGAATTATTTTCCAGGGTATGGAGGAGGTGATTGGCAGAAGCGGGGTGGACTCGATCCTTCAACTCGCCTCACTCGACGCGCTGATTCAGGAGCGCCCAACGGCGCGTGCGGACAAAACCTTTCCATTTGAAACGGTAAGCCTCCTGCAGAGTACGTTGGAGCAGAAATTCGGTCCACGCGGAGGGCGGGGATTGGCCCTGCGTGCAGGAAGGGCAACTTTCAAATACGGCATCAAGGAATACGGTTCCATGCTTGGCCTGACTGAAATGGCCTTCCGTTTACTTCCCCTTTCCACAAAATTGCATAGCGGCGCCAAGGCATTTGCCGATCTCTTCAACAAGCACACCGATCAGAAAGTGCGGGTGGAGGAAGGGGAAAATAAAATCCTTTGGCACATTGAGCGTTGTCCGCTGTGTTGGGAGAGGAAGGCGGATGAGCCGGTCTGCCATTTGGCGGTGGGATTGTTACAGGAAGCCCTGTACTGGCTGAGCGGGGGCAAGGTTTTTGACGTGGAAGAGACCGCCTGTATCGCCCGCGGCGACCAAACCTGCACTATCACGATAGACACCATTCCACTTTCGTAGCGGGGAAGGCTCTTAATAACGGCTGTTTCGTACCGTCCCGCAGGTTGGAGTGACTCAACTACGTTTTGCGAGGAAACCTGCGGGACGTTCTGCGTAAGGTGAGTTAATAACAGTTTTGTTTTGCTGTTTGGCGTGTCTTAACCCATACTTTGATTTATAATCCTTGATTATGCTCAAGATCATTCTTCACGCGCACAATCAGATCATGCCGTTTTGCGAATCTGCGCGTGAACTGCGGATTCAAAATACGCCTCTCTGGCTGCGCCAACGCAATGTACTTGCGCCGTATGTGACCCGCGAGATGGAATTGAAGCAGGGGGAGCGCCTGCAACCCGTCCGCGAACCGACGATTGTCTACCGCGACAACCTCTTCTTTGACGAATTCTACATTAACGCATTTATGGAGCAGGCCATCAAGCGTAACCGCCCTGTCCGTGCCGCTTTCCGCGCCGATGACCCGGCCTTTCGCGAACATGCCCTGCCGCTTTCCACATCCTACACGCCTGCGGGGAGCTTGTACCTCGCAGACTTGTGGTATTACCCGAACGGCCCCATGGCCGGGGTGGAGCCGCTGGTAATCGACATGCAAGCGCGCGAGATCGGCTACTACCATGTGCCCACCTACATGGGCGACCAAAGCGGCGACCTTGTCTTTCAGGTTCCTTTGCGCGCGATGATGGCGATTGATTCATGGGTGCATGTCTTTATTGCGGATATGGTCTTTGGACAGTTTGCGCGCGGCGCGCGTTTTGAAAACAAGGCGAACGAAGAGCTTTCTTTCAAGCTCAAAATTCTTGGCAAGGCAATTTATGAGGGGCGTCAGGTGTTGGAGTGTTCCGAGGCTGTAAAAGTTGGCAGGAACTGTGTGATCGACCCAAGCGCTGTCATCAAGGGCCCGGCGATCATCGGGGATAATGTCACCATTAATGCAGGCGCTGTGATCGACAATAGCATTATTGGAAGCAATGTCAATGTTGGGCAGGGCGCGCAGGTAATGCTTTCCGTGGTTGGGGATGGAGCCTTCCTTCCCTTTCGCGCTTCCCTGTTCATGACAACCATGATGGAAAACAGCATGTTGGCGCAAAATACCTGCCTGCAAATGTGCGTGATTGGCAGAAACACCTTTATCGGCGCTGGTTCCACATGGACGGATTACAACCTGATCCCTACCCCCATCCGCGCGCGGGATGGGAACGGCAAGTTGAGCATTTCCAATCGCCCGGTGATTGGCGGCTGTGTAGGGCATAATTGCCGCATCGGTTCCGGTATGATCATTTATCCCGCGCGCACCATCGAATCAGATGTGGTGCTGGCGGCTTCTGCAGAACGGCGCGTGATCGACCGCGACATCACTTTCGACCAAAGCGACCACCATCATTTAAGGCTGGCCCACTTGCATCAAACCCCATATCACAGGCATTTGAAAGCCGAGGTGGAGTCGTGGTAAATGGTTGTTGAGCCCAGTCGAGATATGGATAGCTTCGCCTTCATCATTCATCCCATCGATCCCAAGCGCGATGTCAGCCGCAAGTTCCCGTTTTTAGGAAAGGCGCTTTCAGAAAGACAGATCGATTTTTTCTCCACCTTCTTTCCCCCCGTTTATATTTCGGAGATCGAGGGCATTACATCCCAGGCTACGGGCAAAACCATCAAAGGCTGGTTCATTGCCTGCCCGTACACCCCGCGCCGCATGATGCAGTTGCCTGAGCGCACGGTCTATAATAAAATTATCCAAACTGGGCGCATGGCGGAGAAACTCGGCGCGAACATTCTTGGTCTCGGCGCGTTCACTTCAGTGGTTGGCGATGCGGGCGTAACGATTGCGAACGCATTGGATGTACCCGTTACCACAGGCGACTCTTTCACCATTGCCATGGCTGTGCAAGCCATACGGGATGCGGCCAAAGTGATGGATATAAAAATGGCAGATGCGACGGTGGCCGTCGTGGGCGCCACGGGAGCGATAGGACGCGTCTGCTCCGCGCTGTTGGCTGGGGAGGCCGCCCGGACATTGCTCGTGGCCCGGGATGAGAAAAAACTCGAAGCCTTGAGAGACAGGCTCCAGATTAAGACGCGAAGCGAGCTTGTCATCAGCACGAAGATGGATGTTTTAAAGGATGCGCAATTGATTTTAACGGTTACAAGTTCCATTCAGGATGTCATCCGCCCGGAACATTTGCAGCCGGGCAGTGTGGTTTGCGATGTGGCGCGCCCCCGTGATGTTTCTGCAATGGTGGCGGCAGTCAGAGATGATATATTAGTGATTGATGGCGGTATGGTGGATGTGCCAGGCCCCGTGGATTTCCATTTTAATTTCGGCTTTCCGGATGGCAAGGCGTATGCCTGCATGGCAGAGACGATTGCACTGGCCTTGGAAGGCCGTTTTGAAGATTACACGATCGGCAGGGAGATTACGCTGGAACGTGTGCAGGAGATCACCGCGATCTCGGAGAAACATGGGTTTCGCATGAGCGGTTTCCGCTCGTTCGAGCGTGAAGTAACCGAAGAACAAATTGAAGCCGTTCGACATAATGCCCGCAATGGGAAGCGACGCGCTTACAAAGCGTTGCACGCATGAGACATGCGTAATCAGATTAGAATTAAGCTGTGTACCCGCAATTTCCATCAAAACGTTTCGAAAATTTTGCGGCAAGCGGCAGGAGGCTCATATGAGTAATGCTCGCCTTTTGGTAGTGGAAGACGATATCGATATCGCAAACATGTTGAAGATCTATTTTACGGGTCTTCAGTATGATGTGGATGTTGCGAATCGCGGAAAGGACGCCCTGGATAAAACCAAGCAGGTCCTGCCGCATTTAATCGTGCTGGACATCATGCTGCCCGACATTGACGGGTACGAAGTCTGCCGCACCTTGCGCACCAGCACACGCACCAGCCATATCCCGGTCATCTTCCTGACCCAAAAAGATGAACGCAGCGACAAACTGCAGGGTCTTGAACTCGGCGCGGACGATTACATCACCAAGCCTTTCGATATTGAAGAATTGAAACTGCGCGTGCAGGGAGCCATCCGCCGTTCGGAACGGGAAAGCCTGACCGACCCGCGCTCCGGTCTGCCCGCAGGGCGTTTGATCGAAGAGCAGCTGCGCCGCATCATTCGTGAGGAGAAATGGGCGCTGCTGGATGTGCGCATCAATAACTTTGAAGCCTTCAAGGATGTGTATGGCTTTGTGGCAGGCGACGATGTGATGCGTTTTGCCGCCATGCTGATCGGCGAGGTGGTGGATGAGTTGGGCACAACCAGCGATTTTATTGGTCACGCGGGAGGCGACAACTTCATCATCATCACCACGAACGAGGCCGCGCCGAACATTCAAAAGAAACTAAAAGATCGCTTTGCCGTGGAAGTGCAAAGCCACTATAATTTTATCGACCGCCAACAGGGTTTTATCCAGGCGCCCAAATCGGAAGGCGGCGTGGAAAAGGTGGGTTTTATGACTTTCTCAGCGGGAATGGTTTCGCCGAGCCTGCATTCGTTCGCCGATATTCGTGAGATCACTGAACTTGCGGCTGAAGCTCGAAGACAGGATGCGGCGGCCGCCTCCACCGCATAAAGGTAAGATTTTTCCATGCCTTCCGGGTTGGGAGTTAGCCTGTTTCTTGCTGGGCTGGTGGTAGTTGCGCTGGCCTGGGCGGTTTTACGTTTTTTGCCGCGCTTCCAATCGGATCCTCACGCTGTCGGAAATTCCTTCGTATTCCCCAAAACATCAAAATCAAATGAAGCGACCATCATCCTCCAACCCGGAGGACGGGTGGAATTTATGAACGATCTTGCGCGTTCTTATTTTGAACTGCGCGAGAACGAGCCGTATGATCTCGAAAACCTTGCGCGGCGGGTACGCCCCTCGGATGATTTTCTGGATCTGTGCGCGGCTCCCGGCCATAAACGTGTTTCCATCGGCGGCAAGCTGGTGGAAATTGCTTCTTACGAAGTGCCGGGTGTTTACCCCATGATGTTGATCTCTTTGCGCGGCAGGGAACTGCCTGCAATGGATCAGAACAACAGCGTAACGGAAGAGGCGTTGCAAGTGGCGGCGGAATTTAGCCAGGGAATCGCGGCCAGCCTCAATTTGGAATCGACGGCTCGATCCATCCTGGATAATGTCAGCCGCCTGATGCCCTCGGAAGTTCTTGAGCTTAAGTTGTGGAATGCAGAACGCCAGGCGCTGGTTCCCTATCGTTTTCAACAACCCAGCTCAGCCCGTGTCGTGACTGCTTCCCTTTCCCAGTTTGGAAGCCTGACAGACCACCTTGTCACGCGTCGTGCGCCGATCCTGCTTGCGGATACACGCGTGCCATCCGAGTTCATCAGAAGCAACGAACTGCTTTTGATCCACTCGTATTTGGGAATCCCCCTCATTGCAGGCGGCGAGCTGGTTGGAACGTTGGAAGCAGGCCAGACAAGCGGCGGGGTATTTGGCCAGCATGACCTTGATCTTTTATCCCTGATCTCCGGCCAGGCAGGGGTGGCAATCCGCAATGCAAAATTGTACGAAGAGGAGCAAAAACGCGGCTCGGAACTTGCCGGCCTTGCAAACCTGAATCAGGCGCTGGGTTCTGCGCGCAATTTGGAGGATGTTTTCTCAAGGCTTGTGGAGAGCGTTGCGCCATTGTTTCCCGCTGAAATTATTGGGTTTTTGCTCTACGATGAAGAGAAGCGCACGCTGGAAGGAAAGCTGCCCTTCCATGGGCTGCCCGCTCATTTTGTTCATATCTATCGCGCTGTCGTGCCTGTGGATAGCCCTGCGGAAAAAATCATCGCAAGCCAGAAACCCATCATTACCCAGAGCACCGTTGGCGATGAGAATTGGCGGGCGCTCGGTCTTGCGGATGTAGCCATCGCGGCCAGCCTGCGTGACAACGCGCTCGTGCCGCTTCTTTCTTCGGGACATATGCTCGGCTACTTTCAAGTTGGTCATCACACCCGGGGCGGTTCCGCTTTTACAACAGAAGAACTTCGATTAATGAACATTGTGGCAAACCAGGCCGCGGCCATCATCGAGAATGTGCTCCTGGTGCAGCAGGCACGCGCGCGCGCGCAGCGCGCAGACGCCTTGCGCCGCATTGCCAGCCTTTCCGGTTCCTCTGCCACACTGGATGAAATCCTTAAATATTCGGTCCAGGAACTGGCAAACCTCTTCCACGCGGATGCAGGCGCGATCTTCCTTATGGATGAGACTCGCGGCGCATTGCGCCTGAGTCGTGAGTCCATGTTTGGCGTATCGGAGAATATTAGCAGTTCTTTTATTCAAATATTTGTGGATGACCCCAACTACCGCTACACAGTTTCCGGCAGCCAGAAACCTTTCCTTTCCGGGCAGCTGGGCATAGATCGAAGAATCCTGCCCGCCTATCGCCCGCTGGCTACTGCGTTAATGATGGAATCAGCCATTGTCGTCCCGCTGGTTGTGCGTGAGCGCAGCATCGGTGAACTCATGCTGGGCAGCAGGAAGGTTGACTACTTTAACTCCTATGATCTCCAGGTTGTCTCCACGGCTGCAGGCCAGCTTGCAACCGCAGTGGAATCAGCCGGCCTGCTTGTTCAAACAGACGACTCGCTCCGCAGGCGTGTGGATCAGCTTTCTGCGCTCGCGCGAATCAGCCGGGAATTGGGCGCCTCGCTTGATGTTAAACACCTGCTTCAGGTTGTCCACGATGAAGGCCTGCGCGCTGTGCAGGCGCATTGTTCGACTGTCATCCTGTTCGAACAAGGCGGCAATGAACGACCCGACCCCAAGCCGCAGTATTTTGTCGGCTGTGAAAACTTGCGAGACTTGAACGATGTTGAGCGAACTGTCTTGAAAACAGGCGAACCCCATATTGTTGCTGATTTTTCCCGGGAGAAAACAGCCGCCCTCCACGAGGGCGTGTATTCGGCGATCACTGCGCCGATCATTCACCAGGCGAACACGATCGGTTTGATCAACCTTCATGCCGGTTCAACAGGCTTTTTCACCCCGGAAGTAACCGAGTTGGTGCAAACCCTGGCAATACAGGCTGGCATTGCCTTGAGCAATGCCCAGCGTTATCAGGCCGAAAAACAACGCAGCGAGTTGATGCGCCGCCGCGCGGATACCCTCGTGCGCCTTACGGATGTGAGTTACAGCCTTGGCCACGACCAACCCTTGGACCAGGCATTGCAGATCATTGCGCGCGGTATTCGCGATTCAACGCCTTTCCGTGTGGTTTTGATGAGCATTGTTGAACTTGAAACTGGAATGATGCGCCGCCTGACTGCGGTGGGTATTCCGCAGGAGACGCTGAATGAATTGCTGTCTCGAAAACAACCGCTTGCGAGTGTGCAGCAGATCATGAGGCCGGAGTTCAAGATCAGCCGTTCCTACTTCATCCCCGTGGATCAGGCGCCTGTCATACCGTCTGATTTGCACATGGTTACGTTGGACGTTTCCGCATCTGCGGATGCAACTGGTAATAGCTGGCGCGCCGATGACATATTGTTTATCCCGCTTGAAAATGCTGAAGGGCAGGTTGTAGGACTTGTCAGCCTTGACGATCCGTCCAATGGGTTGCGCCCTGACAAGGCCACGATTGAAGCGGTGGAGGTTTTTTCGGCCCAGGCCGCGTTATTGATCAGCAATACCATTCGCCAGGGTGAATTGCGGGCGCGGATCGAATCGCTTTCTTCCGGATTGCAGCGCCAGCAGAAATTGCTCGATATTACGCAGAACGACCTGCCCGTGCTGCTGCACAAAGACCTCGAGCAAACCATCTCTCTCCATAATTTGGACCGCCGCGCCCAGCGTGTGCGCGCGGGCCTGGCCATCACCGAATCAGTCAGCCGCCAGTTGGATACTTCCTCCGCCTTGTCTGCGCTGGGGCGCGAGACGTTGACCCAGCTTGGCATGTCTGTTGCGCTGGTGGCTGAAAACACACCGGATGGCCCCCGTCTTTTGCATGTGCTGGGAAGTTTCCCCCGCTCCACAAATGTGGAAGCGTTGTTCGGCCAGCGCAATCCATTGCGCGCCAGTTTACAGAGCGGGAAGCCGATCCTCATTTCCAATTTGGATGAAGATGACGAATGGCGCGATGCATCCCTGTTGACTTCATTACGGGCCAAGGGCATCATCTGCCTGCCGGTGCTGGTCGAAAACAAGCCTGTGGCGGCAATGCTTGCGGTCAGCCCGGAACCCATGCCAGATTTCACAGAGGAAGACCACCAGGTCTATTTGCAGATATCCCAGCAGACCTCCCTGATCTTGCAGAATATTTCACTGCTGACCCAGACGCGCAGAAGACTGGATGAGGTAAATCTACTGCTCGATTTCAGCCGCCAACTGTCGGCTATGGATCCGGAGGCGATCATCAAATCCCTGCTGGATAGCTCACGGAGAGTCCTTCCACATGCTCATGCAGGCGTGGTGCTGATCTGGAATCCGAAAACCGAAATGCTGATACCACGGGCCGCCTCAGGGTACGCAGATAACAACAGCATGATGGAGATTAATTATCGGCCAGGCGAAGCCCTGCCCGGCCATACATTCATGAACAAAAACGCCCGCCGTGTGGATGAGATCAATTTTGCGCGTGATTACAATTTGAGCGCCGAAAACCTTGCCTTGTACCGCCAGGCTACCGGTGGACGTTTGCCCGTTTCAAGTTTGCTGGTGCCCATCGTTTCTTCCGACCAAAACCTGGGGCTGCTTGTGCTGGATAATTTCAACACAAGCTCTGCCTTCCGCCCCGAAGATGAAGCCCTTTTGTTTTCACTTGCCCAGCAGATTGCCCTGTCGCTGGATAACCTGCGGCTTGTGCAAACCACCCAGGAACGCGCCGGGCAATTGCAAGCCTTGAACGATGCCGCCGCTTCCCTGACCTCCAGCCTGAGCAGTGACCAGCTGGTCAATTCCCTGCTCGATCAGTTAAGCTCCATTATCCCGTACGATACGGCAACGCTCTGGCTGCGCGATAAAGACCGCCTTGCGGTTGCCTCGGCGCGCGGTTTTTCAGACGCTGAACAACGCCTTGGGTTAACGGTTTCAGTTTCAGACAGCGCGCTCTTTAAGGAAATGGCGCAAACGGGCCAGCCGATCCTTATAAAGGATGTGCGCGAAGATTCGCGCTTCCTGCCTGTGGAAGCCCCGCGCCTTTCCTGGCTTGGCATCCCGTTGATATCAAAAGGTGAGCTGATGGGCGTGCTCGCCGTGGAAAAATGGCAGGCAAACTTTTATACCCGCGAACAAATGCAGGTTGGGCTTACCTTTGCCAGCCAGTCTGCGGTTTCATTGGATAACGCCCGCCTCTACGAAGACAGCGTCAGCCGCGCCACAGAACTGGATCAGCGCTCACAGCGTCTTTCCACTTTGAACCGCTTCACAACCGCCCTGACCGGGCTGCTGGATGCAGAACATATCCTGAATTTGACCGCGGATGAATTGCTCAAAGGCCTGGGCGTGCGCCGCGTCTCTGTTGTGACCTTTGAGCGGGGCCAGGCCTACTGGAAGGTTTCCGCCCCCCGCACACGCATCAAACTTCCAAAACCCCTGCCAGATGCGCCCATCTTCAGCCGCTTGCGCGAATCACTGGGTGTCTTCAATACCGATGACGCCCGCAGCGAACCAGACCTGGCCGACCTGGCCGAAATGCTTGGCGAAAATACAACCGCCCTGCTGATCCTGCCCCTTGCAAGCGAAGGAAATCTCACCGCCCTTATTTTTGCCCAAATGACGGGCGAGTCTCGTTTTGGAATCAATGAACTTGAAGTGGCGCGCACCCTTACCAACCAGGCTACCATCGCGTTGGAAAATGCCCGTTTGTATCAATCCTCTGTCCGCACGGCAGAGCGCTTTTCCATCCTCAACGAATCAAGCTCCCTTATCAGCGCCAGCCTCGACCCGGAAGAGGTGTATGTCTCTGTGCATAAAGCGGCGGAACGCCTCATCCCGTTGGACTCATTTGTGATCACCCTCTACGACGAAGAGACGAACGAAGTTGACCCTGTCTATTTGTATGATCTTGGAAAAAGAGTGAGGAGCGGGCGGGTTCCCTTTGGAAAAGGCATGAGCAGCGAAGTTATAAAAAGTGGAAAACCAATACTGATTTCCAACAGTGATCAGGCGGGTCACCTCGGTACGATACAGGCAGGCGAAGGCAATGGGACGGAGTCCATTGTGGCGGTTCCCATGATCGTGGGAAACAAGACGCGCGGAATGCTTTCAGCCCAAAGCTATCAAACCGGTATCTATACCGCAGAGGATATGCAGATCCTTGGCACGCTCGCAAACCAGGCCATCATCGCCATCCAAAACGGACATCTCTTTGCGGAGACCCAAAATCTTGCGTCCAATCTCGAACAGCGCGTTGTGGAACGCACCGCCCAGTTACAGCATGAACAACAGAATACAGAAACCCTCCTGCGTATTCTTACGGAGGTCTCCTCCAGCCTCGACCTTGACCGCGCCCTCAACCGTACATTGTCATTGCTAAACGATGCCATTGGCGCGGAACAAGGTACCATTTTGCTTGTACATGCTGAAGACAGCCTGCTGCATTATCGCGCCGGATATGGATACCTTTCAGACCGAACTGCTCCCGGCAGCCTGGGCTTTACCTTGAAAGTTGGCGAAGGCCTCGCTGGCTGGGTGGTGCAGCACCGCGAAGCGGTTCTGGTCAATGATTTGCACCAGGACCCGCGCTGGGTGCGGAGCACCGCCGCCGGGCAGGATCACCGCAGCGCCATCACTGTGCCCATGCTGGTGGGTGAGGATGTCATCGGCGTGATGATGGTTTTCCAGCGCGCACCAAACTTCTTCAGCGCTGAAATGCTCACCCTGGTAAAAGCCATTGCAGGCCAGGTGGCTGTGGCAATTAACAATGCCCACCTGTATGAACTTATCCGCGACCAGGCCGAACGTCTCGGCGTGATGCTGCGCAAGGAGCAGGAGGATGCCAGCCGTTCACAAGCCATCCTCGAGGCCGTTGCGGATGGCGTGCTCGTCACAGGTGCGGATAACCGCATCACCTTCGTAAACTCATCCACCGAGCGCATCCTTGGCGCAAACGATACCCGACTGCTGGGCAATGCACTGGATAAGGTGGGTGGTCTGTACGGTAAGGCCGCCACTGGCTGGGCCGAAACCATTCGGCATTGGTCTGAAGACCCATCCTCGTATAAGACTGGCGATTCCTACGCGGAACAGGTGGAATTGGAAAACGAGCGCATTGCTCTCGTCCACCTCGCGCCCGTTATTTTGCAAAACGATTTCCTCGGCACAGTTTCCATCATCCGCGATATTACGCATGAAGTGGAAGTGGACCGCTTGAAGTCGGAATTTGTGGCGACGGTCAGCCATGAATTACGCACGCCGATGACAGCCATCAAAGGATACGTGGATATTCTAACGATGGGCGCCGCAGGAGCATTGAACGAAAACCAGGTGCATTTTCTCGAGGTGGTACGAAATAACATCGAAAGGTTGAATACCCTCGTCAGTGATTTGCTGGATATTTCCCGCATCGAAGCGGGGCGCATCACACTCAACCCACAATCTGTGGATTTGCACAGCATTGCCGAAGATGTGGTCGCTGAAGTTTTACACCGCTCTCACAGGGAAAACAAACCCATGGCGCTCTCCCTTGACGCGCCAAAGACCCTGCCGCCCGTCATTGGCGATGGCGACCGCGTGCGGCAGATCTTGGGCAACCTTGTGAATAACGCTTTTAATTACACGCCCCAGAATGGAACCATCCGCGTGAACCTCCATCATGAGAATGGAGAAGTGCAGGTGGATATTCAGGATAACGGCGTTGGCATTGCGCCCGAAGACCAGTCCCGCGTATTTGAGCGCTTCTTCCGCGGCGAGAATCCGCTTGTGCTTGCAACGCCCGGAACAGGACTGGGCTTGCCAATCGTCCGTCAACTGGTGGAGATGCACAAGGGGCGTATTTGGATGACCAGCACGGGTGTGCCGGGTGATGGCAGCACGTTCTCCTTCACCCTGCCCATCCGTAAATAATAGACTTTATCGGTAATTAGAAAAAACGTCCCGAAGGCATTGTCCTGAGCCTGTCGAAGGGTTGCCGTCAAACGCTCAAATTACTCGAAATAAACTTTCGGGACGGTGTCTGTATGTTATTTCCGATAATGTCTAATGGAGTAGGAATGGCGAGAATTTTGATAGCAGAAGACGAACCCGATATCCGCGAACTTGTGGCCTTCACCCTGCGCTTTGCGGGCCATGAAGTCATTGCCACCTCCAATGGGGAGGAGGCGCTAAACCAGGCATTCGAAGTCATCCCGGACATCATCCTCATGGATGTGCGTATGCCGCGCATGACCGGCTACGACGCCTGCCGCGCCATGAAGGCCGACCCCACCCTCAAGGATATCCCCGTTGTTTTTCTCTCGGCAAAGGGACAGGATTCCGAAATTCAAACCGGGCTCGATGCCGGCGCAGAGGAATACCTGCTCAAACCCTTTGCCCCCGATCAGTTGACCGAGCGTGTTAAAGCGATTCTGGGAAAATTTGGAAAATAAACGTACATGAGCGCAATCATTCTTGACGGTTCGATGGTGCATTACGAGGCGTTGGGGCGTGGCCGCCCCATTGTCTTCCTGCACGGCTGGGCCGGCTCATGGCGCTATTGGATCAATGCCATGCAGGTTGCGTCCACATCTTTCCGCGCCTACGCAGTGGACCTCTTCGGTTTTGGCGATACAAGCCGCGACCCCCTGCGCTACACTCTCGACAAACAGGCAGAACTCATCAATCGTTTTCTCGAAGAAATGGGCATCGGCAAAGTTGCCCTGGTCGGCCACGACCTTGGCGCATTGGTGGCGCTCACCTTCATCAAACAAAAACATGAAAGCGTGGACAGGGTCATGGCGGTCAACTGTCCGCTTGAGTATGATGCGCTCAACGCCCGCATGAGGACTGCTCCCGCGACGGAACTTGTCGAATGGTTGACATCCCGCACGCCCGAAGCCCTCGCCGCCCTTTCAGACGCCTCCAAGGTCGACCCGCAAGCTGTTTCTGTTTCGATGACCGGACTCCAGTCTGATAATTTATTTGCCAGCGTTCGCAACCTGAGTATTCCCAGCTTGTTCGTGTACGGCACAAATAACCCCGCCCTGCCCCTTCCCGCCCAGGAAAAGACAGATGCCCTGCCGCAGCACATGCACCAAATCAACCTCGAAGGCGCGGGGCATTTCCCCATGGTGGATAACGCCACCCAGTTCAACCGCCTGCTGACAGATTTCCTCGCCCTCGATTCTGGCGCAAGCCCCCGTGAGCTTCAGCTAAAGGAAGAATGGAAACGCAGAGTTCGCTAACGTACCGCAAGACATCGTCCCCGCATGGGGGTTTATCTCGCGGTATTTTTTTTATCCCGCTCAAGCCGCCGTCCCCGGCGGCGTATTTTTTACTTGACATCCCATCCTCACGGTCATATACTCATTTCACAATTGAACGGGGAGCCTTTTCGAAAGGCTGAGAGGAGCGTGAACGCGCTCGACCCGCAACACCTGATCTGGTTAATACCAGCGGAGGGATTTTCTCATTAAGCCTGCAAACATCCTCCGCCAGAGGATGTTTTTTATTTCGTCATTGCGAAGAGCGAACGAATGTGAGCGACGAAGCAATCACACCCTCCATGAAAGAAAACCCATGTCTCGTATCATCATCTTCGCCAACGGCCACCTGCCCAACCCCGAAAAAGCCCGCGCCCTCATCCGCCCCGATGACTTCATCCTCTGCGCGGACGGCGGCGCTCGCCATGCTCTTGCGCTGGGACTCACCCCAAATTTAGTGATTGGTGATTTGGATTCGATATCGAAAGAAGAAAGAAGAATGATGGATG
The DNA here is from genome assembly GCA_919902735.1 of Anaerolineales bacterium. GTDB lineage: Bacteria > Chloroflexota > Anaerolineae > Anaerolineales > Villigracilaceae > Villigracilis. Next base: position 53,901 of record CAKKRM010000164.1, read on the forward strand.
AGGCTGGTGTTGAGTTTCTTCGCTTCCCTACCGACAAAAACGAAACCGACCTTGAACTCGCCATCACTCATGCGCTTACCCTCCATCCCGACCAAATCCTCATCCTTGCTGCGCTCGGCGGTCGCATGGACCAGACCCTTGCCAACATTGCCTTGCTTTCCAACCTTCAACTTACAACCTGCAACATTCGAATCACCGACAGCGTGGAAGAACTCTTCTTTTGCAGAGAGCGGGTCAAAGTCGAAGGAAGAAGCGGAAACATCGTCTCACTCATCCCCTGGGGGGGGGAAGTCCACGGAGTCTTTACCGAAAACCTGCGCTGGCATCTTCATCACGAAACGCTTGATCCTGATAAAACCCGCGGCATTAGCAACGAAATGACCGCCGACACCGCAACAATCTCCATCCAAAGTGGCTTGCTTCTCATCGTTCACCGCGCTGAAACCAGTCTCCAGTCTCCAGTCTCTAATCTCCAATCTCCAGACCTGAGACCTGAGACTAGAGACTCCAAAAGGAACTCATGAAAAAACTTACCCTCCTTGTTTTCTCCCTTCGACATGCTCAGGGCATTGCTATCCTCTTTCTTCTTGCAGCTTGTGCTTCCGCTGGCCCCACCACTCTCACCGTGATGACTCACGACTCCTTCGCCATCTCCGAAGATGTTGTCACTTCCTTTGAAGAAGCCAACAACGTGGACGTTGTCTTCCTGCAAAGTGGCGATGCGGGTTCGATGCTCAATAAAGCTGTTCTTTCAAAAGACGCCCCGCTCGCGGATGTGATGTTCGGCGTGGACAATACCTTCCTCTCCCGCGCCCTCGCAGCGGATATCTTCGACGCGTATCAATCTCCCGCGCTAAGCGCTGTGCCTGCTGAGTTTGTGCTTGATTCATCTTTCCGCGCCCTGCCTGTGGACTATGGCGATGTCTGCATCAATTACGATAAAAATTATTTTGCTGAAAATAATTTAGCCGTGCCGCAATCATTCGAGGATTTGGCGAAGCCTGAATACAACGGCTTGCTTGTTGTGGAAAACCCCGCCACGTCATCGCCTGGTCTGGCGTTTATGCTTGCCACCCGCGCCTATTTTGGTGATGGCTTCCTCGATTACTGGCAAAGCCTGAAAGACAATGGCGTGGTTGTCGTGGATGGCTGGGAAACCGCCTACTACACCAACTTCTCCGCTTCTTCTGGAAATGGCAACCAGCCGATGGTGGTCTCCTACGCCTCCAGCCCTGCGGCGGAAGTGTTCTTCGCCCCCTCGCCGTTGACCGAATCCCCAACCGCGTCCATCATCGCTTCGGGCATGTGCTTCCGCCAGATCGAATTCGTCGGTATTTTCAAAAATGGACAGAACCGCGACCTCGCCGAAAAATTTGTGGATTTTATGCTCGGCGAACAATTCCAGGAAGATATGCCGCTGAATATGTTTGTCTATCCTGTGAATGAAGCCGCTCAACTGCCCGATGTGTTTGTAAACTTTGCGCAGATTGCAGAAAATCCCGCCATGCTTTCTTATGAGGAGATCGCAACCAATCGCGACGCGTGGATCGAAGCGTGGGCTGAGATAATGAAGTAGGTCGGGTTTGTAACCCGACATTAATTCTGCGTTTGCATAAATGAGAAATAACCTTTTGAACTACGGAGACACTAAGACATGGAGAATTAAATTCCTCCGTATCTTAGTGTCTCCGTGGTTTTCTCGTTTGTTTCTCTGGCTCGCCCCCCTCCTCTTCCTGTCCATCTTTTTCTTCTACCCTCTCACCAAAATCCTCACTCTCACCTTCGACCTCGAAACCTTTACAGACCCAAATAACCTACGCATCACGCAACACGCAACACGCTTCACCTTTTACCAGGCAACTCTTTCAACAATTCTCACCTTCGCCCTCGGACTCCCTTCCGCCATCCTTTTCTCCCGCTTCGACTTCCACGGCAAATCCCTCCTGCGCGCCCTCACCGCCGTCCCTTTCATGCTGCCCACCGTTGTAGTCGCCGCCGCTTTCAACTCCCTTTTTAGTTATAAGGTTACAGGTTCAATGTTACAGGTTTTCAACCTTCAACCTTCAACCCTCAACTTTTTACTCATTCTCACCGCTCACGTCTTCTACAACACCACCATCGTCATCCGCATCGTCGGCAACGCGCTATCCCAACTTGGCCCCCGCATCGAAGCCTCCGCCCGCATCCTCGGCGCAGACACATTCCGCACATGGCGTCACATCACCCTGCCATTGCTCCGCCCCTCCCTCCTCGCCGCCGCCCTGCTCGTCTTCATGTTCGACTTCACCAGCTTCGGCGTTATCTTGCTTTTAGGCGGCTCGAACTTTGCCACTCTCGAAGTGGAAATTTACATCCGCGCCCTGCAACTTCCCAACCTGAATCTCGCCGCGTTTTTATCCGTCATCCAACTCATCTTCACCCTCATCTTCTCCATCCTCTATACCCGCACCATTAACCAAGTCCAAACCCAAACCGCCCCGCGCTTCTCCACCGCCCGCCCGCCGAAGACTATCAAAGAAAAAATCTTTGTCGCAACTCTCACCCTCCTTCTTTCCTCTTTCTTCTTTCTTCCACTCGTCTCATTGCCTGTTCGCTCATTAACCCGCCTCGAACCCGACCGCGGACAACGCGACCAGGTCCAATACGGCTTCACCACCGATTACTACGAAGAACTCTTCATCAACCGGCGCGGATCATTATTCTACGTCCCGCCTGTGCAAGCGGCTGTCAACTCGCTGGGCTTTGCCGGCATCACAGTTCTGCTTTCCCTTGCTCTCGGCTACCCCGCCGCCTACGCTCTTGCCAAACCGACGCGCCTCGAAAAATTTCTCGATCCCTTCCTCATGCTTCCCCTTGGCGCATCCACAGTGATGATGGGACTCGGCTTCATCCTTTCCTTTGGGCGGCTTATCGCTTCGCCATTCTTCATTCCCATTGCTCACACACTTATTGCATTACCATTTGTCATTCGCACACTTCAGCCCGCCCTCGCCTCCATCCCCGAAAGACTTCGCCAAGCCGCATCCACACTCGGTGCATCGCCCTTCCGCGTCTGGCAAACCGTGGATTTTCCCATCCTCTCACGCGCCACATTGAGCGCCGCCACCTTCGCCTTCACCGTCTCGCTCGGCGAATTCGGCGCGACCCTGCTCATCACCCGCCCCGAATATCCCACCATCCCGATTACCATCTCGCGTTTCCTCTCTCAGCCTGGCGGTCTCAACTACGGTCAAGCCATGGCAATGGCAACCCTGCTCATGTTACTCACCACCCTCAGCATTTTACTCATCGAAAAACTGCGCTTCAACAACGCGGGAGAATTCTAATGCTCGAAGTTCGCAACCTCATCAAATCCTACGAAGGCAAGCCGCTCCTGCGCGACATCTCATTTTCTGTTTCACAAGGCGAAACCATTTGTTTGCTCGGCGCGTCGGGCAGTGGCAAGTCCACCATTTTGAAGATGATCGCTGGATTGGAGTTTCCTGAAAGTGGAGATATCCTGTTCAACAACATTGACCTCGCCCAGACACCGCCTCACCTCCGCGACTTTGGCTTGGTTTTCCAAGACTATGGGCTTTTCCCTCACCTGAATGTTTTTGACAACGTCGCCTTCGGCCTGAGAATGCAAAGAATCAAACACAAAGGGCACGAAGGAGAAATTGCTCGTCGTGTGCATGAAATGATGGAGTTGGTTAACTTGACCAGTTTTGAATCCCGCAACGTCACCGACCTCTCTGGCGGCGAACAGCAGCGCGTGGCTCTCGCACGTGCTCTTGCCCCTCAACCTCAACTGCTCATGTTCGACGAACCCCTCGGCGCATTGGACAGATCACTGAAAGAAGACCTGCTCAACGAACTGCGCGGCATCTTGCGTCAGACGAATATCCCCGCCATCTACGTCACCCACGACCAGGAAGAAGCTTTCGCCATCGCCGACCGCATTTTGGTTCTGCATGACGGCATCATCATCCGTGATGCCGCGCCGCACGAAATTTGGAAAGACCCACAGTCTGCGTTTGTGGCGAAACTGCTCGGGATTGGCAATGTTGTCGAAGGGGAAGTGATTGCGAAGAATAAAATCAAAACAGCATTCGGTATTTTGAGTTTGGATTGTGTGAAAAATGTTGGGGAAAATATCCAGTTGCTAGTGCAACAGATCCCCTCTCCCGCGGGAGAGGGGCGGGGGGGTGAGGTCATAGAGGAGATTCAACTTACAGTGGAGGATGTGTTCTTTAAGCAGGACCAGTTTCAGGTCAAAGGAAGAGGCGTTGTCCTGAGCGAGTCGAAGGACGGTTTATTAATCCACATGAAAGACGCGCCGCGAGTCGGGGATGTCATCCGCGTGAAGGTTCAGGTAAAATGCCTGGTATGAAAATCTTGAAAAAGAATTTGGCAGATGAAGTCACCTGGCAATATGATGGCGTGGTGTTGAGTCGTGAAAGCAACTCGGTCACCATTGAAGCCTTCTTCAACCGCGATGATATGCTGTTTCAGGATATTGTCCTAAAGCGGGATGATCGATTTGTGGAAACTTTTTATTCGGATAAGTGGTTTAATATCTTTGAAATCTACGACCGCGATGATGGGAAACTAAAAGGCTGGTATTGCAATATCACCAAGCCTGCCATCATCGAGGATGGTTCTGTCTGGTATGTGGATTTGGCTCTCGATTTATGGGTCTCTGCCGATGGCAGGCAAACGGTGTTGGATGAAGAGGAATTGGAAGAATTAGCGTTGGATGCTGAATTGCATAAAAAAATTTACGCTGGCTTGCATGAATTGCAGACCCTGTTTGAAGAGCGCCGCAGTGAGATGTGAATCAAAACCCCCTCCGACTTGTTCGGAGGGGGTTTTGATTTGAAGATTAGCCGAAAGATTGTACGAGCGTGTCGCCGTAGAACCAGCCGCCGAGGGCAATTGCGCAGCAACAGCAAAGCAGGACTACAACCACGATACCGATGATAAGACCTGTGTTGCTTTTCTTGGGTTGTTCTTCGGGGGTAACAGGCATTTCAGACATGATTTCTTCTCCTTTTAATGAATGATTTCGCACAACGATGACGTGTGTGCATTATAAACGAGAAACTCAGGCGGAGGATGTTAAAAAGATTGTCGTGCATGGCTGTAGCAAAGTCAGGAAAATCTTAGCGCGAAATACGCGAAATTGGCGAATGGACGCGAAAAAGGAAAAATTCGCGCTCTTTCGCTTTTTTCGCGGCGTTCGCGTTAAAACAACGCCATGAATTCAGAACCACGTCAAGCGACTTTGCAACAACCATAAGCAATGTGTGCATGCAAAGGTTGTCAGCGGTTTACGCTGAAGCCGCCGTCTCCGGCGGCGTTTGACGAGGGAATTCCTGCGCCGAGGATGGCGCAGAGAGCAGATTACCTGACATGTTTTGCGTGCATACAGATTGTCAGGCGGTCTGGGCTTTTTCTTTTCTGTTCATCCACCACCAAATGACGAGTACCAGCAGTACGATGGTGATGGTGCCCATGATGAGGGGGATGATGATCGCCAGCACGGAGGTGATGAAAGCGAAGATATCTTCGGCAATCGAAACAGGGACGTTGCCCGCGCCAGCCGTTGCGGCGGTGACGGCGGGGCGGACTGCTGCGGCTTTAACTGTATGAACACTGCCCGCCACGAGCAACCCACAAGCGAGCGCCAGCACGGGGCTGATGTCTGTGACGACATTTGCGCTGGCGGCGAAGGCAATGGCGCCCGCCACGGGGCGGACAACTGTTTGAATGAGATCGTTGATGTGGTTGACGGCGGGGATTTTATCCGCGACCATTTCAATGATGACGAGAATGCCTAGCAGAATCAATATCCATGGGTTGGCGATCAGGTCAAAGGGTTGGCTGAGGTTGAGGGTGTTGGGAAAGTAGTGCCCGATAACGCCGATCACGAGCAGGGGGATGTAAGCGTTGAGTCCCGCGCTGGCAGAGAGACCAAATGCAGAAAATACGCCGAGTAGTAGTTCCATGTTTTCTCCTTGTTTTATCCCGACAACCCGGGGAATCCGCTCCACGTGCCGGTGAATTGCAGTCGGAGCAGGTCAATGCTGAGGATCATGAGCAGGGCCAGGGTCAGGCCTGAAGCGAACGGCAGCCAGAGCTGGCGGATATTGTCAAAGGTGTTGTCCTGTTTCATGATGATGATCCATAAAATGGTGAAAACCAAAACCAGCAGAGACAATGTGCCCAGCGTGCTGAGGTAGGCAATGGGGTAGAGGACGATGGGGCTGTCTGTCAACACAAGCAGGTTGATGACAACGATCAAAGCAATGAGAATGCCGAAGGGTTTCCATTCGAGCGCGGGGCGGTCATCCGTTTCGCGCCAGAGGGATTGGTTGACGATGGGGTACAAAACTGCCGCAAGCGCAATGCCCATGCCTGAACCTGTAAACAGACGCAGAACATTGTTGGGGATGTAAAGGTTGGGGATCTGGTCGAGCGCGCCGCCAGAAGTTTGTTTGAGCAGATAAAGATAGGAGTTGCTGCCGTCGATGCCGAAGGCGAGGAAGAAAAGCACAAGGACTGCAATGATCCCGCGCGAGGGAAGTTTGCTGCGTTTTCCGCTCACGAAAACCTGAAAGATGAGGGCAATCCCTGCGGCGTAGAATTCACCTGTGCAGCGCGCGCAGAGCGGAAGCTGGCGGTCGCCAATGTGAAAGGAACGCGCATCGATGCGGTGACAGACGGCGTACCCGATGGCATCCAATTTGCCGAGCGCGCCTTCGGGGGATATGTACATCCACGCGCTAAAGGCGATGATTGCCGCAATGGGCACGAACCATTTGAGTATGGTTTGAAACAGGGATGTCTGGTTTGTATTCATCGGTCACATTATATGGGGGATGAGGGTGAATTGCAAGAAACGACGTGATTATGCGCTGGCGGTGTTATCATCGGAGTGCGGGCTTGAGTCCGCTTGCCCTGACAGACTGAAGTCTGCAATCCGTTATCCAAGATGATTGAAGAAAGGGAGTTACCCAATGAAACGAATTGGAATTCTCACAGGCGGAGGGGATGCGCCGGGATTGAATGCGGTCATCCGCGCGGCGGTGAAGACTGCGATCAATGAATATAAATGTGAGGTCTTCGGGATACGAGATGGGTACGATGGCTTTCTTGAAGAGAATGGCATTGTTCCGCTTGGCATGAATGAGGTTAGCGGAATCCTGCCGCGCGGCGGGACGATTCTTGGTACGGCCAATCGCGGCAACCCGTATGCGCGGAAGGTCATCCGCGATGGCAGGGAAGTGACCATCGATCTCTCGAATGAAATTGTAAAGGGAATTGAAAAACTAAAGATGGATGCCCTGCTGGTTTTAGGCGGAGACGGCACGCTTCACATTGCGCACGAACTTGCCCAAAAAGGTGTGCCTGTCATTGGCGTCCCTAAAACAATTGACAACGACATTGGCGGCACGGAAGTCACCTTTGGTTTTGATACCGCGCTCAACATTGCCACCGAAGCATTGGATCGTTTGCATACCACTGCCGAGTCGCATCACCGCGCCATGGTGCTTGAATTGATGGGACGCGATGCGGGCTTCATTGCTTTGCAGGCGGGCATCTCTGGCGGGGCGGATGTGATTCTGATTCCAGAAATTCCATTTAAGTTTGAGAGTGTGATGGCAAAGATCCGCGAGCGCGCAGAAAAAGGGAGCAAGTTTAGCCTGCTTGCGGTTTCAGAGGGAGCGAAGTTGCAGGGCGGTGGGCAGATTTTCTCACGCAAAGGGGATGAAGTATATGTGCCGCGCCTGGGTGGGATCGGACATGCGGTTGCTGAATACATCGAGAGTCAGGGCTTCGAATCACGCGTGACTGTGTTAGGGCACCTGCAACGAGGCGGAACTCCCACCGCTTTTGACCGCATGTTGGCAACCCGTTATGGCGCGGCGGCTGTCCGTTTGGCGGCGCGCGGCGGATTCGACCGCATGGTGGCGTTGCGCTGTGGCGAGATCACAGACCTTCCGCTTGAAGAAGCAACCGCTGTCCCCAAACGTGTGAGGCTGAACGGCGATGCGGTCATCACCGCCCGCAACCTCGGCATTTCATTTGGGGATGAGTAAAAAGATAATCCGCAGATGTAGAAGATTGTGCGTATCATCTCAAAAAGAAGGGGGAAACGTCCCGAAGGTTTCCTCGAAAAACATGGTTGAGCCGCTCAAACCTTCGGGACGGTGTGCCCCCATCCCCAAAATTTTGAGAAGATACGATTGTGCATATAAAAAAGAAGGTTGAGGAGCTATCCTCAACCTTCAACCTTCAACCTTCAACTTTCAACCTTCAACCTTCAACCTTTTAACTTTCAACTTGCAAACTCACTTCTCAAACACAAACTGACCATTCTTGTAGAACAACTCACCGTCCACAAGGATTTCTGAGTCGGTGCGCAGGTCGCAGATCATGTCCCAGTGTATGGAACTCTTATTCTTTGAACCAGTTTCGGGGTAGCCTGCGCCGAGCGCCATGTGGAACGAGCCGCCGATCTTCTCATCGAACAGGATGTTGCCCGTAAACTGCTGAATGTCAAAATTCGTTCCAATGGCAAACTCACCGAGATACCGTGAGCCTGTATCGCTTTCGAGAGTCTTGAGCAGGAAGTCTTGATTCTTTTCGGCTTTGGCAGTTTTTACCTGCCCGTTGGTAAAGGTCAACTCCGCGCCCTCCACGCTTGTGCCGCCATAGTTTGCCGGGTAAGTGAACTTCACCCAGCCATTGACCGAGTCTTCCACGGGGCCGGTATAAATTTCACCATCGGGCATGTTGTATGTGCCGAACGAATTCATGAACGTGCGGCCTTTTACGGAGAGGGTCAAGTCCACGTTGGGGCCGCGCAGAATGACTTGATTTTTGCCCTTCATAAATTCGACAGCAGATTTCTGTTTTTGTTCCACGCTCTTCCAAAACGCAATTGGGTTTTCCTCATTTGCATGGACTGCGCCGAACACGAAATCCTCATATTCCTTCAGGCTCATGCTCGCATCCTGTGCGTAGGCTTCAGTGGGGTAGAGGGTGGTCACCCATTTGAATGTGCCTTCCGCGCCGCGCCGCATTTGCGCTTCGGTAATGGATGAAGTCGCTTTGGCGCGGCGTTGAATTTTTGTCGGGTCAATATTCGTTGTGCCTTTTGTGTTCGTAGCCGAGTGGATGCGGATGCGTCCCTCGAATTGCTCGTACGCCAGTTTGTAAAAAGTTGGCACGAAATCGAGCTGGGTGTCTGTGGCATAGGTCAGGTACATTTCATCCTGGCTGAAAGGCATGGTGCCGGGCAAGGCCACCATCAAATGCGGGTGGCCGCCTTTTTCCAGGATCTGAATATAAAGCTCGCGCAAAAGCGGTTCTGCCGCAGTGGCGCCTTCAAGTAAAATGCGGTCGCCAGGCACAACGCGCGCGGAATGTTGCACAAGTACATTTGCGAATTTTGAAACACGTGGATCAGCCAACGGAATTCTCCTGAAATGGAATGGCAAAATTATATCATTTTCATTATTTCAGGAAATTTGAATACCATTGCCAGGTCACTCGAAAGAGGTAACTTTTGTCACGTGAATTTTCGGCGAAAATGGATATGATTGATGATAATTGTTTGATTAGCAAGGAGTACCTATGAATGTTTTATCGACAAAGCAAACAACAGCCTGGGCCGAAGTGGACGAACAGGGACGCCTCATTCTTCCGCCCGGAGTTGCCAGCCAATACGGGCTGAATCCTGGCTCCAGAGTCCGCCTCGACGAAGGCCACAACTTTGTCCGGATGCACCGCCCCGTGACGCACCTTACCAAAGTCTACATTGAGCCAACCGTCGCCTGCAACCTGGACTGCATCACCTGCTTCCGCAATGCCTGGGACCAGCCAATAGGACGAATGACCGAGAATACCTTCGAGAGCATCCTCAATGGTTTGAAGAAAATGGATCCCATACCGAGTGTGTACTTTGGCGGAATCGGCGAACCTCTTTTTCACCAGAAAACCGTGGAATGGATTCGGCGCGTCAAGGAACTTGGCGTAAAAGTTGAACTCATTACCAACGGCACGATCCTCACCGAGAAAAAATCCCGTGAATTAATTGACGCAGGCTTGGATGTGTTGTGGGTATCCATTGACGGGGCCACCCCCGAAAGCTTTGCGGATGTACGCATGGGCGCGGAACTTCCCCTCATCCTCGGAAATTTGCGCCGCCTCTTCAAAATGCGCGGCGGCGGACATTTCCCCAAGCCTGAGATTGGCGTTGCTTTCGTTGCCATGAAACGTAATATCAATGACCTGCCCAAAATCATCAAAATGGGACACACCTTCGGCGCGCGATATTTTTCCGTGAGCAACGTCCAGCCTGCCACAGCGGATATGCAGGATGACCAATTATACAAACGCACGATTCGCAACATTGCCTATCTTCCTTCGCCTGTTTTGCCAAAGCTCAGCCTCCCAAAAATGGATTTCAACGAAGATACCCAGGCCGCGCTCACCGAAGCCTTCAACAGCGGATGCAACGTCAGCTTTGCGGGCAACAACTGGGGCGGCGCGAATGACGTGTGCAACTTCGTCGAAAGCGGCACCATGTCCGTTGCGTGGACGGGGGATGTCAGTCCCTGCTGGCCGTTAATGCACACCCATACCAGTTACCTGCATGGCAAGCCGCGCGTTTCAAAAAAGCATGTCATTGGCAATGTACGTGAAAGCTCATTGGAAGAGATATGGCTTGCCCCCGAATATCTGGCCTACCGCGAACGCCTGCATAATTTTGTATTTGCTCCCTGCACCTTCTGCGGCGGATGCGACCTCTCCGAAACCAATGAGGAGGACTGCCTCGGCAACGACATCGCCCCCGTCTGCGGCGGCTGTCTGTGGGCGCAGGGAATTGTGCAATGCCCGTAACGCATCTACAACGTTATTCCGAGGCAAAAGTCACGGAGTTTTTTTTAGCGGCAGGATTTGTTAATGTGGTCTTTTCAAAGTTGCTTACGGATTTATGAGTTTGTAGCACAGGCTTAACGCGAAGTACGCAAAATAGGCGAATTTCACAAAAAGGGGAGTGGCTAATTGAGCGGGCTTTCCAATAGATTTAACCACGGAGCACACAGAGGTCACAGAGAAAACCTTTTAAAAAATCTCTGTGTACTTCGTGATCTTACTACCCTGCGGGCCGTGGTGAGATGTTTTTCTTAGCATTTGTGTAAAAATAACTTCCCTATTTTGAATTTCAGGCTATCCTTGTGCTCGGTGCGGGATAAATCCCTGCCTCAGTTCGTGAAAGTCGGCTAAAGCCGACTCAGCCCCGAAGGGGCTTCCATGTACTGAGGCAGGGATTTATCCCGCCGATTTCCGCGAAAAAAACGGAACTTGTTATTGCACGACTCCTTAGCCCTCCTTTTAGTCACTCCCACAAAAAGTAAGAGGAATTCGCGATTATTCGCTTTGTTCGCGGTTTTCGCGTTAAAGATTTTCCAACCTTGAGAAAACCATAGCTTGTCAAAAGGGTGTGGTCTAAAGTTTCGGAAAATAGGAGTAAGATGGGGAAAATGGAAGAAG
>CAKKRM010000165.1 GCA_919902735.1 Anaerolineales bacterium
CCAAACTCGCTAAAATCGGCGTCTTTCGTGACAATCATGTAATCGTTGTCATGAGCATACTGCCAGATTTCAATATCCATCGCATCACCTAAGCCAAGTGAAAAGACGTGAATGGAATCAGGGTAAATATCTGCCAAATGTTCCACAAGGCGCGGAGAAAGATTCTGGTCGAACAAAAGCAGCTTCATTGCACAGCCACCATCACCCGTTCACGCGCCGCCGCAAATCCCAAACAGGCAAGGATGTCTTCCTTGGTCAGATATGGAAAATCCTGCAAAATCTCCTGCTCCGACATACCCGAAGCAAGATACTCCAAAACATCATAGACCGTGATTCGCATCCCACGAATGCACGGCTTGCCGCCCCTTTTTCCTGGCTCGATTGTGATAATGTCTTTAAATTGCATGGGACACACTCCATTCAACAATAACGTTTGCTAGTAATTGATTTTATCACTCCGCATCCAATGCTAAAATCCAAGTTCCTTCATATTCTGCGCCTCGGACTTCTTCCCCCCGCTTCCAAGCAACTCCTTCCAAAACGCATCATCATACCTGCGTGACTTGACAGGTAGCGGCATCGGCACGCCCCAGCCTAGGAGCAGAACTTCCTCTTTCGGTTGGAGTCGCGCCAGCATACCACGCAGGGCGTCCCGTCCAGAAAGACCCGAAAGCACAGCTTGAATATCCAGGTCATCGCCGAGCCAGCCGCTGATGCGCGTCCCCAACTGACTCATCACCTCATCATAGATTTGCGACGGGCGCTGGTCCACGATCAGCAGGGTCACGTAATATTTGCGCAGTTCGCGCGCGATGGTCGCGAAGGTCGTCTGCGCCGCCATCTCACGGTTGAGCAGTTTATGCGCCTCCTCCACCACGATCACCAGCGGACGCGGCTCGAATACTGAGCCTGTCGAAGTACCATGCGTCCTGAATTCATTGGTCTTCTTCTCCCACGCCGCGCGGATCTTGCGCGTCAACAAATTCGACACAAGCAGATAATCCAGGTCGCTTTCATGTTCGCCATACGAAAGCACCACATGCTGACCATTCTCCAGCGCGTCGATGATATTCTTCACGCTGTCCGCGGCAGGCTTCTCGACGATATACGGCTTGCCGAACAAGCGCCGCAGTTTACTATGCAAAGCCTCTGCCGAGGAAACATTCACTCCATTTGCGATTGCCCATGCCGCTACGCTCCCGTCCGCAGGTACTTCTTTCTTCTTTCCTCTTTCATCTTCAATGACCACCTGATCTCGATTCATCACGCGGAATTCCGCAAACCATTTATCCCTGAACGTCACATACAACGCACTCAACGTAGTGGGCGTAGTCTCTTGCAGATTCAATTCACGGCTCAACGTTTCGATATCGGCTGTGGAAATGTCGCCTGTTGAGATTTCCAAATTAAAGTCGGGGACTTGCCCTCTGATGGTTGCTCCTGCTCCCAGTCCGACGATCCGGATCTTCGACTTGAATTTGGTCTTCAGCCCCGTCACGGCTTTTTTCGTGTCTGAGGCCACATCGTCAAACCCGTACTCGTTGTGCATGTCCAGCACCAGCACGGACGCCTTGTTGTAGTGCATCAGCCCCGCCAGCACCAGCCGCGTCAGGAACGACTTGCCCGTGCCCGTCGCCCCGAACACCCCCGACGACCTCTGCACGAACTTCTCCATGTCAATGCAGACGGGATGTCCCTGCTCGCGGGTGTAGCCGATGATAAATTTACCGTCCACATTCGGATCGCCAAAGATCTCAGCGATATCACCCTCGTTCGCCATCCGCACCTGCGAATGATGCGGCGGAACTGTCTTCACGGGTATCGGATGCGGAACTTGATCGCCGATCTTCTTCACCCAAATATCATACTCAGCCGAGGCAGGATCAGGTCCGCGCTCAAGCATCAACGCGGGCAGCACCTCAAGATTGGTATACAGAGTCTGCCCATGCAAAGCCTTCGCCAACGCCGCAGGCAATCGGTCAGACTTTTCATCCGCAAAGCGGTCATCCGTCGCGCCGAGTTGCATGTCAGTCACAAGACCATAGAAATGATAGTCCCCGCTCTCGATCACCACAAACGCCCCCTCCTGCACCGTCAGCGGGTCCACCGTCAACCGCACGCGAAAAGACTCCTTAAGTCCGCCGCCAACTACGTAGCCGATAATTTTATTTTCCATAATGACTCCTTTTTTACCACAAGGAAAAACAATTAACCACAAAGGGGACGAAGGGTCACAAAGGAGAGCAAGAAAAAGTTCTTAACCTTTGTGTACCTTAGTGACACTTCGTGGTGAATGCTCTTTCACACAACAATCCGCTTAATCCCATCTTTCAAATGAACTACATTGAAATTGATCAGAAATCCCAAACGAATTCCTGTCAGTTTCAAATAAGTTATCAACTGCGCATCGAAAACAGGGTGCATCGTCTCGACAGACTTGAATTCCACAATTACACAATCTTCCACAATCATATCTGGCTTGAGACCTGCATCCATTTTGATTCCGCGATACGTCACAGGTAAGCCAACCTGAGTCGGCGCATGCAAACCGCTCTCGGTCAATTCGTATTTGGTGCAAGTCTCATAAACTGACTCCAACAGCCCAGGTCCAAGCGCAGTATGGACTTTGAACGAAGCATCCAAAACCGCCTTCCCGATTCGCTCCACATTCGGGGGAACAGGCAAATAAATTTTCTTTTGCATAATTTCCTCTATTTCATTACCACAAAGTGTCACAAAGATGCACAAAGGAAGATCAAAAGGTTTTAAACCTTTGTGACCCTTTGTCTCCTTTGTGGTTAAAAGGTTTTAAACAACCTCACCGAGCGCGCCCAGCACGCTCATCAGTGTCGGATAATCATCCCGCAGCAAAGTGATCACTTCCTGAGTCGCTTTCTCTTTCCAAGCAATATTCTTATGCGCCGCACTCGCCTGCTGAATATGAGCAGCAATGACTTCACCAACTGGAGCATCCTTCGCATTCAAGATATGACGAAAATATCCAAGCTTTTCAGTGAACCTCGCCAAATCCTTCTCATCGCATAAATAGATCACATCCAAACTCAACGGCGGACGGGGCGGCAGCAGATGATGAATCTTCCCATCCTGCTCATACCCAACTGCCAGCACAGACATCTCCACGGGCACAATGCGGCGCTCGCGGTTGTCCTTCATCACCTCATCGCTGACGTTATCTGCCGTCACCAACTGGCGCACCAGCCCATCATCGTCAATGTGAATGTCATGGATGAGGCCAAAAATTTGGTAGGCATTGCCAAGCGGCACGCGCACCAATGCGCCGAAGGAAGGCACGTCCAATTGATTGACGCGGCATCCCGCGACAAAGCCCGTCGTCCCTGCCCGTAACAAACGTCCGATTTCGATTTGTTGTGTCATTGTGTCATTCTCCGTTAATCTTCATGTCGTTGCGAGGAGCGCTCTTGTTCTTTGCGACGAAGCAATCCCCCGTCCACAGGAGATTGCTTCGGGCGGAAGAACATCGCCCTCGCAACGACATCTATCTTTTTGCTCTTCCCTTCAAATCCTTTGCCGATTGCTTGTACGAACCATCGTCCACTTCTTCATCCTGCCTACGCAACTCCATTGCCAGCATCTGCTCGATCTGTTGTTTCTCTTCCATTTTTACAACCGCAGTCTCGTGCGCGCGGTGTAATAAATATGGATACGGCTTACTTCCCATCATACGGCATTGCTCAACCAAGACTTCATGCAATAAATCCAGCTTCGCTTTATCGTCTGCCACCCATTTGGGAATTTCCACCCGCACAGGCCAGGGATGCCCTTCTGTGCCGACATTTAGATAGAAGAAGTGCAAAGATAGCACGCCTGTATATTTTTTCTCTGAGTTCGATTGAATCCCAAACACTGCTGAGCGGTGACCTGGCGGTAACAATGGATTCTTATGTTCGCCATACAACCAACGGTCACTCACGCCGCGCAACGGATGATAATCACGCAGGTTGGGCGAGATATTATCTCGCTCTACAGGTGCGGATGCGATTTCAAGCAAACGCACAACCAGGTCAGCAGAGGGTTTATCCACATAGCCTGCGGTAACAACTCCGCGCCCTTGCAAACGGGATAACACGCCAAGATATTTTTGGACAATCGCTTCGTACGAATTCGCATCTTCGCCTTTTGCACCCCACAGTTCGATCGGACCATCGGTAAATGTGACGACTGAGCCTTGCAAGCTTTTGGATAATTCATCCAGTTTCGTCCGCTCGGCAAGGTCGCGTTTC
Organism: Anaerolineales bacterium; assembly: GCA_919902735.1. Lineage (GTDB taxonomy): Bacteria > Chloroflexota > Anaerolineae > Anaerolineales > Villigracilaceae > Villigracilis. The sequence continues at coordinate 4,263 of CAKKRM010000165.1, forward strand.
AAAGCAACCAATCCGTCAGACATGGGGTAACCGTTCGGCAGAAGGTCATCGCCGTAGAGCAATTCGGTGTCGGTAAAGATTTCGGGCGTTTCGCCTGAGTTGAGTTTCATCTGGATCGCGCCGACATTGACCACGCAGAATTGAATCGCCGCGTGCCTGTCGGGGTTGATCTGCGAACCGTCAGCGGCGATAAGTGTGGCTTGGATAACTGAATCAGGCGCGGGGTGGGAAGAGGCGAGCGTCTCATTCAGCGGGTAAGCGCAGCGGATGTTGACATCCGTTTGTTTGGCGGAATCCACTTTGGAGCGCAGGAAATCCAAATCAGATTCGTGGGCGGCCAGCAATTTGCGCGCAAAGGCATGCGCCTCTTCTTTCCTCTTTCTTCTTTCTTTTGCGCCCTGACCAATTTCTTTAATCTTGGAATAGGTTTGCTGATAATTGATTGGCATAATCGCTCTCTCATCATTGCAAGGGGGATTGCTCACCTGCACTGCAACAAACGCAGTGCGGCGCAAGTGTCGCAAAGTGCGCTCGCAATGACGATACTAGAACATTTGTGCAAAATTGTAGCCGTAAATGGGCTAAAATTCAAGGGAACTTTTTTGGGGAGGGCGCGTCTAGTCTGTGAATTACAAAAATCAAAGGAGAACACCATGCGTACTAAATTTTTTGCTTTTTCCATTTTGGCTCTGGCTCTCGTGTTGAGCGCCTGCGGGCCGACCACCATCAACCAGGCCGCGCCGGAGAACCTGCGCACCTTGAACGTGAACGGTGTGGGACAGGTCTACCTGACCCCCGATATTGCCTACATCAACATCGGCGTGAACACCCAAAGCGCGAGCGCTTCTGAATCAGTGACAACGAACAAGGATAAGTCCAATGCGTTGATCGAGGCCATCAAGGCGGCGGGCGTGGATGCGAAGGATATTCACACCACCAACTTCAGCATCTGGTCGAACCCCACGTATGATGCCAACGGCCTGGTCTCTGGCACGACCTACGTGGTGGATAACACCGTCAATATCACGGTGCGCGATCTCGACAGCCTCGGCGACCTGCTCGACTCTGCCATCAGCGCAGGCGCGAACAGCATCTACAGCATTCAGTTTGACGTGGCCGATAAAACCGCCGCCACAAAAGAAGCCCGCGCAAAGGCTGTGGAAGATGCAAAGACACAGGCTCAGGAATTGGCCGATACCGCTGGCCTAGCGCTCGTGGAAATTCAGACCATCAACTTCTACGAAAGCAGCCCCATAGCGTACTTTGAAGGCAAAGGCGGCGGTGGCGGTGGCGCAATGGAAGCAGCCGCTGTACCGATCCAACCTGGGCAACTGGCGATTTCTGTAACGGTGAACGTGACCTATACGATTAAGTAACCGCTTCTCTCTTAACCGAAGCCTGCTCCTCCTTCGAGGGGCAGGCTTTTTAGCTCCTACCCCCTCCGCCTTATCGGGCGCCTCCCCAAATACGACATAAAACCTTATTATGTTTTTAAGAACTGACCTTACGCACGGAAGAACTCTTTGCCGAAAATTTTAACGCCAAGCCGCA
>CAKKRM010000166.1 GCA_919902735.1 Anaerolineales bacterium
CTGGCGCCCCTTCCTCGATAAACTCGGTGTCAACTGGCAAAAATATTGGGACGAATTCCAGGGCGACCTTGACCAAATCCGCGCGGGCACGAAATCTGGAATCACCTGGGAAGACGCGGACGCGCCTGTTGCATTAACTGCGAAATAATAGAAAAGTAATTGGTAAATAGTAATTGGTAATTCGTTTGTCTAATTACTATTTACCAATTACCACTTACGAATATCTGGAGGAAACATGACATCTGGAAAAGTACTCATCATCGGCGGCGGGCCATCGGGACTTGAGTCCGCGCGCTGTGTGGCGGAACTGGGCGGGGAAGCCATCCTCATCGAAAAGCGTGAACGTCTCGGCGGCACACCTGACCGAGAAGGATACGCCAAGCTGACTCATCATTGGCGCGACGCATCCGAAGCCATGGCTGAAATGGCGCAAGCTGTCACCAGCAGCAAAAGTGTGGAAGTGAAGTACAGTGCCGAAGTGAAGGAAATTTCCGGGAGCGCTGGCAGCTTCACCGTTAAGATCGAAGCGGGCGGCGCAGCCGAATCCATAGAAGCGGGCGCGGTCATCGTCGCCACAGGCTTCCAGCATTTCGATCCAGGCCGCGCAACGCAATACTACAACTACTATTCTTTTCCCGATGTCATCACGCTGACCGATCTCGAAAAGATGTTGAAGGAACATAACGTGGTGCGCCCATCGAACGGTGAAACGCCGAAGAAGATTGCGTTCATTCAATGCGTGGGTTCACGCGACCGCCAAATTGGAAATGAATATTGCTCGAAGGTTTGCTGCGGCATTGCCAGCAAACAAGCCATCGAACTGCGCGAACAAATCCCCGATTCAAAAGTAATGATCTTTTACATTGACATGCGCATGTACGGCTATTGGGAAAATGAAATCTACTGGCCCGCGCAGGAAAAATATAAAGTCAATTATGTGAAGGGTCTCGTCAGCGAAGTGCTGAAAAAAGGCGACAAACTTTTAATCCGCGGCGAAGACACAACGATGAGCCGCCCGATGGAAGTGACCATGGACATGGT
>CAKKRM010000167.1:0-12851 GCA_919902735.1 Anaerolineales bacterium
ATGGAAGCCCTTCGGGCTGGGCGACGAGTCGGATTTATCCGACTTTCACGAACTGAGGCAGGGCTTTAGCCCGCCGAAACAGGGCGCAGAGTAATATGCCTGAGCAGTTACTCCTGTTTGCCCTCATCCCCAACCCTTCCCCCGAAGGGGAAGGGAGTCCCCTCTCCCTTTGGGAGAGGGCTAGGGTGAGGGTTATTCCCAAACGATCTTTTCAATAAAATCCGCTTCCAGCGAAGCGATGAATTCAGCTAGCAGGCGTCCCGCGCGTTGGATATCTTTGATGGACACCAACTCCACAGGTGTGTGCATGTATCTTTGTGGAATGCTCAAGACCATGGTCGGAATGCCTTCAGCGATCAATTGCATCGCGTCTGCATCGGTGGATGAATATTCGGGCATCAGGTCATTTGCGAAGGGGATTTCGATGCGTTCGGCAACTTCCTTGAAGCGTTTGTACAAAAACGGGTGAATACTCGGGCTGATGCCAAGCGTCACACCTTTGCCGATCCCAAAAGTTTGCCAGCCGCTTGAGCCTGTGCCTTTGCCGAAGGTCATATCCACTGCAACGGCGATGGTGGGGCGGATCTGAAATGCGGATGTTTGTGCGCCGCCGAGGGTCACTTCCTCTTGCACAGACGCCAAAGCCCACACATCCCAGACATGCGATTTGGCTTGCAGTTCTTCGAGGCAGATGGTGAGCGCGGCGACGGATGCGCGATTATCGAGCGTGTGACCGCTGACGCATCCACCGGACATTTCAACTGGTTCCGTGTTAAAGGCCACTCTGTCGCCGACGAAGACTCGCTTCGAGACTTCGCTGGGAGTGAGTCCTGTGTCGACCATGAGATATTTCAAAGGGATGGCGCCGCTGCCTTCGCCTTCGGGCAGAAGATTTGCAGGCGGCATGACGACCACGCCGTATAAATCTTCTCCGCTGCCCGAAGCGTGGACAAGGACGGGTGTGCCAGGCAGCACCCGCGAATCCACGCCGCCAATGTTGGTGATGTAGATGAATCCGTCCACGATGCGCGAGACCATCAGGCCGATGGCATCCATGTGGGTGGCGATGAGCACAGACGGGCGGGGAGATTTATCAGCGGAGCGACTGCCCGTAGCTGGCCGACCCTTTTTCAGGCCATGAATCGAGCCGAGTCTGCTGCGGGTGAGTTCATCCACCAGTGGAGTCCACTTTTGTTCGATGAGATTCGCCACGGGGGTTTCAAATCCCGATAGGCCTGAAACAGAGATGATTGATTTTAGAAAGGGGAGGATGTCAGTCATGTGATTTAGAAGAAGACCCTAAAGGAAACCTTTAGGGTCTCATATCATTATCCGCCAAAGGCCGTTGGAGAAATGGACGGCGTAATGGATGGTGTTGGCGTGGATGTGAACGTTGGCGTGGCAGACGGTGTTTGCGTGGGTGTGGCGGTGTTGGATGCCGTCTGGGTTGGCGTGTTGGATGGCGTGAAGGTGGGAGTGGGTGTGAATGTGGCTGGCACGAAGGGTGTGAATGTGGCCGTTGGGGTGTATGTCGGTGTGGGAGTGGGGGTTAAGGTTATGGTCGGTGTGGGTGTGTTGGTGCCTGTCACAACAATCGGTGTGAGGCTGAGGTTTGGTGTAGATGTAGGTGTAGTTGGTGTAGTTGTGATGGTTGGGGTTTGGGTAGCAGTTGCGCGTGTGTCTGGGGCAAATGAAAGGGCAATAAAGCCAGCGCAATAGCAGGGGATGGTGGCAATAATGACCGCAAGAATTCTCATGCGGCGGCGTGTGCGGGGCGCTTCGGAATCTGACATAGCGGTTCGATTATAATCCATCATTATCTATAGGACACTTCATACATCCACAGGAGTGTAGCGCAAAAGTATCGATAAATTCTCGCCCCCGTTCCATTTTTAACGCAAAGACACAAAGGCGCAGAGGCGCAAGGAAAAAAGCATAAAACGCAGCGTCTTGGCGACTTGGCGTTAAAAATCTCCGGTAATTTTGCGCTATACCCCATTCACAAGATATGCTTCGCTACCGACAGGATACGCTTCGCTATGATTCCCCTTCACCTTCGCATTTCAGGCTTTTTATCTTATCTCGACCCCGTTGAGTTGGATTTTGAATCTTTTGAGCTGGCCTGTATTTCAGGGCAGAATGGCGCGGGGAAATCATCCCTGTTGGATTCGATCACCTGGGTATTGTTTGGCGAGGCACGCGGCAAAAGTACGGATGTGATCAATTTGAATCAGGATGTGAAAACCGCGGAGGTCGCGTTGACCTTTGCCTATGAAAACAACATCTACCGCGTGCAAAGGACGCTTCCGCGTGGGAAGAGCACGGTGTTGGAGTTTCAGGTGTTGGATGATGGACGACGGACGATAGACGATAGACGGTTGACCGTTGACCGTGGTCTGTCGTCTATCGTCAATGGTCAGTGGAAAGCATTAACTGAAAAGACTACGCGCGACACACAGGCGCGGATTGAACAGACCTTGCGCCTCGATTACGAGACATTTATCAATGCCTCCTTCTTTTTGCAGGGCAAGGCAGACCAGTTTACGCAGAAGAAAGCCAGCGAACGCAAGGCTGTTTTGAGCACCATCCTTGGGCTGGAGATTTGGGATACCTATAAGGAACGCACGGCAGAAAAACGCAAGACGATTGAGAATGAAGTCAATTCGATTGACGGGCGCATTGTCGAGATCGATGCGGAGCTTGCCGAAGAGGATGTGCGCAAATCGCGATTGCAGGAGCTTGAGACTCATCTCAAACAATTGACCAACGCGCGTGCCGCGCAGGAAATGATCCTTGAGAATATCAAGAAGACGGCGGCGGTTTTGAACGAACAGCGCAAGCTGGTGGAGACTCTTGCCAGGTCGCTGGGGAATTCGCGTTCATCTCTGGCAGGGTTTGAAGCCAGGCTGGCGGAAAAGGAAACTGACCAGGCCAAATACGCCGACCTCATTCACCGCGCAAAGGAAATAGAATCCGCATTCAAGACGTGGCAGAAGGCGCGCGCCGAAGTTGAGAAAATGGATGGGATTGCGGCGCAGTTCCGTGAGCACGATGAAAAACGCCAGCCGCTGCTGCGCAAGATCGAAGTGGAAAAAGCGAAGCTGGAGCAGGAGTTTGACGAGATCAGTAAACAGTCATCAGTGATCAGTGAGCAGTTGTCAGGGGTGGGTGAGTTTGAGGGGCAGGTTGAAGAGGCTCAAAAATCCCTGAAAAACGTGGAAGAAAAGATCAGTCAACGGGATGGAATGGTAATTAAAAGAACTCAGGCGGGTGAAAAGCACGCCGCATTGAAGGTTGAAAACGAAACCCTGCGCAGGGAAATGGATGAATTCAAGATCCGCATTGACTCGCTCGAAAAAGCGGACGGCGCAAATTGTCCGTTGTGCGGGCAGGAATTGAGCGAGGCGCATCGCAAGTCCACGCTTAAGGAGTTGAACAGGGATGGCAAGCAAAAAGGCGATCAGTTCCGCGCAAATAAAAAAGAGATCGAAGACATTGAAAAAGAAATTACGAATTACGAATTGCGAATTGCGCAGTTCGCCAACGCTGAAAATGAACGCGTGAAATATTCAAATTCAATTTCACAACTTACCGAGCGCATCGAATCCCTGCAAACGCTTGCAAAGGATTGGAAGGCCAACGGCGAGAAACGCCTGAAGGAAGCTGCGAAATTATTGGAAAGTAGAAAATACGCGGGCGAAGCACAAAAGGAACTCGCCAAATTAGACAAGGAACTTGTCAAACTTGGCTACAACGCGGCAGTGCATGATTCCGCTCGCAGGGATGAAATCGAAGGCCGCGGTGTGGAAGAGGAACACAGCAGTTTGAAATCCGCCCGTGAAGTGAACAAGCGGATCGAAAAAGAGATCGCAGAGTTGAAAGAGGAAAGAGGAAAGAAGAAAGAGGAAGTGCAGGAGAATGAAAAGGCGTACAACCATGCCGCGCAAACTCTGACAGAGTCTGAGGCAGGCGCACCAAACCTCAACGAAGCCGAACGGGAGATGTTCCGTCTGCGCGAAGATGAAAACCAGGTCCGCAGTGAGTTGGGCGGCGCTCAACAAAAAGTAAAAGCGCTTGTCACACTTCGCGCTCGCAAAGCGGGTTACGAAGCGCAACGCGAAGAACTAAATCAAAACATTGCGCGGCACAAAACACTCGAACGCGCCTTCGGCAAAGACGGCGTGCCCGCCCTGCTCATCGAACAGTCACTGCCGCAGATCGAGCAAAAAGCCAACGACCTGCTCGACCGTTTAAGCGATGGACACATGTCCATTCGCTTTGTCACACAGGCCGAATATAAAGACAAAAAACGCGATGACTTAAAAGAAACGCTCGACATTCAGATCAGCGATTCGGCGGGCACTCGTGATTATGAAATGTATTCAGGCGGCGAGGCCTTCCGCGTCAATTTTGCAATTCGGCTCGCGCTCTCCGAAATCCTTGCACAGCGCAAAGGCGCGCGCCTGCAAACCCTCGTCATCGACGAAGGCTTCGGTTCGCAGGATATTCAAGGCAGGCAACGGCTCATCGAAGCCATCAATCTTGTGAAAAATGATTTCGCAAAAATCCTCGTCATCACGCATCTTGACGAACTCAAAGACGCCTTCCCGAATCGCATTGAAGTCGAAAAGACGGAGCGGGGAAGTACGGTTACCGTGATTTAATTCTGTTGAAAGTCAAAGGTCGAAAGTCAGACCTTCGACTTTCGACCTTTGACTAAAAATCCCCATGCCCTATTTCATCACATCCACCATCCTCTTCATCCTCGGCCTCATCATTATTTATTGGGTTCACAACCAATATCATCTTGATATCGTCGTCACGCCAAAGCCGCCGCCAAATGATGCGCCGCTTGTTTCCATTTGCATTCCCGCCCGCAACGAAGAAAATAATATCCGCAGATGTGTCGAAGCCGCGCTCGGACAGGATTACCCGAACATCGAAGTCATTGTTTTGGATGATCGCTCCACCGATGCGACTCTGACTCAATTGACAGAGATCGCGTCCCGCGACTCTCGCCTCATCCCAATCCACGGCTCAGACCTGCCTGTGGGCTGGGCTGGAAAACCCCATGCATTATTCCAAGCCTCAGCAGTGGCCTGTGGCGAGTGGCTGTGCTTCGTGGATGCAGACACCTTTCTCAAACCGCAGGCTATTTCGTCCGTGTATGCCAAAGCCCTCGAAACAGAAGCAGATTTGTTCACGGTCATGAACGAGCAAATCCTTGGCTCGTTCTGGGAGAAAGTCGTCATGCCTTTGGTGATGACCGCGCTCTCGGTTGGATTCTCTCCCCGCAAAGTCAACGACCCTTCCCGCCGCGATGCGATTGCCAACGGACAGTTCATCTTAATCAGGCGCAGTGTTTACGATTTGATCGGCGGGCATGAAAAAGTGAAAGACCAGATCGTGGAAGATAAAGCCATCTCGGAACAGGTGAAATGGAATGGGCATCGCCTGATCGTTGCCGATGGGACGCAGGTTGTGAGCACGCGCATGTACACATCCCTTGCGACGATGTGGGAAGGCTGGACGAAGAATATTTATCTCGGCTTGCGCGACCATCCCGCCATGTTATTGCTGGGCGCATTCGGCGCGACGCTTGCCTTAATTGCGGCCTTGTTTATGCCCATCTGGCCCTTGCTTGGTTTGGCCTGGTATTTCAAAGGCGGTGGGTGGCTGGCAATTGGCGTAATCATAAAATCATTGATCGTGTGGGGATTTTTACTCTACGCTCGGATACAAGTTGCGCGCGGAATGAAAATCTCTGCATGGTATGCGCTGACCATTCCGCTTGGGGCGGGGGTGTTCGCCGCCATGATGTTGACTTCTGCGTGGAAGGTGATTTCGGGAGAAGGTGTAATTTGGAAGGGGAGAACCTATCATCCAGAATGAGGATTAGAATTAAAAAATATGCAATCAAATGTAACTACTCAGCCGTCATTGCGAGCCGCCGCTCTTGTACTTTGGTGGCAAAGCAATCTCCGTGTTGTTGAGAAGAGATTGCTTCGGGCAAGAACAAGAACGCCCTCGCAATGACGGTGGCTGAGTAGTTACAATCAAATAACATAAAGGAAAAAAAGAGATATGAAAAGAATATTGATGCTCGTTATGGCGGGGATGTTGTTGAGCGCTTGCGGCGCTCCAAAGAGCGGCGCGATTGAAGCCGCTGATTATTGGGCGCGCTCTGGATTAAAAGACGGCAACAGCGCGGCGTACATGCTGATCGCCAATGGCACAGCGCAGGATGATGAATTGATCGGCGTCTCTTCGGAAGTAGCGAGGGCGGTTGAGGTTCACCTCAGCCAAATGGGCGCGGACGGTGTGATGCAAATGATTCCGCAGGAATCTGTGGCGGTTGCTTCAAGCGGCGAGTTGGAATTAAAGCCTGGCAGTTATCATGTCATGATTATTGGCCTGACGCAGGATTTGAACGTGGGTGACAGCATTTCGCTCACGCTGCATTTCAAGAATCATGCGGATATTACGCTGACTGTCCCCGTGCAGGATGCCGCAGATATGGGCGGCTCAGGCATGGATGGTCATAATACGATGCCGTAAGAATTAGCGCTTTCGCCAGCGCGTTCTCCTCAAACATCCTGCTGCATAACGCGGTAGGATGTTTTCTGTTGGTGGAAAATGCCTGGGTGGGAATCTGTTTTTTGATTGGCATCAGGTACGGGCGGAGCAGGGGGCGGGTTTCACATCCAAAAAAGGAATAATGTCACTTATTGAATTGGATAATTGCGGGTAAGTTTATCCATAATCGAGAATTAAGTTTTCACCCCGAAACTGTGACAAAAATCACAATATATTTTCGTTAATTAATTTATATTAAGCGTACGTTAAATTTATCCAAGGAGAGCCTATGTCGAAAATTCCTATCATTGCCATTGTGGCCGCAGTCCTTGCCATGGGGTATTTTGCATTTGTCACGGATGCAGCCTCGTATGGGGGCAGCGCTCCTGAGACCTGCGCGAACTGCCATGTGATGGATTCGCAATATGAAAGCTGGTATCACGGCGCGCACGAGAAGTGGGCCAAGTGTACCGATTGCCATTTGCCACACGATAATTTTGTGGCGTATTATGCCGAGAAGGGCAGGCAGGGCGCGAAGGATACGTATGCCTTTGTGACAGGGAACATTCCAATTGCGATCCGCGCCAGCGACAAGACCAAGGGGATTGTGCAAGCCAACTGTGTTCACTGCCATGAAGATTCGGTGGAGGACATTATGACGGGCGCACAGCCGTTTGACCGTTATTGCTGGGACTGCCACCGCGATATTGCCCACAACGCGCGCGGGGGGTCGGGGCTTCCCTATCAAGACTCTAGTCTTTATCCGACAAAATAAGGAGAATGAACCTATGAAAAATTACACTACACTTATTCTGGCTGGCTTGGTGGTTGTTTTAGCCGCCGCACTTGTGGGCGTTTTGACCTATGTCAAAAATCAGCCTGCTGAAGTGCGTACTGTTGAACCATTGGTTGAGATCGCTGCCATGGAACCTGACTCGTCATTGTGGGGCGTGAATTTCCCCAATCAATTTGACTCGTTCATGAAGACCGAAACCAATAATACAGACACAACCTATGCTGGTTCATCCCAGTTCTCATGGCTGGAACGCGACCCGCGTCAGGTGATCCTGTTTGCTGGCTATCCGTTCAGCAAGGATTACAACGATGACCGCGGCCACGCCAATGCGTTGGATGATGTGCGCGCCACCAAGCGTTTGAATTTGGATGATTCGAATCCCAAGCACACGCCTGCCACCTGCTATTCCTGCAAATCATCTGCCAACCCTGGCTTGTGGGATGAACTCGGCATGGAAGCCTACGATGCCATGTCGTTCAATGAGATGACGCCCAATATCAATGAATCGATTGGATGTTCCAACTGCCACGAAGCAGAGACCATGCGCCTGATTGCGACCAACCCCGCTTTGATCGAAGCGCTCGAACGCCAGGGCAAGGATTGGAAGACTTATACCCGCCAGGAAATGCGCTCCCTCGTTTGCGCGAACTGTCACGTTGAATATTATTTCAAAGGCGACGGCAAGTACCTGACCTTCCCATGGGACAACGGCACAAAGGTTGAAGAGATCATTTCCTACTACGCAGAAGTTGGTTTCAAGGATTGGGCGTATCCTGATACTGAGTCGCCGATGCTCAAAGCCCAGCACCCTGAATATGAATTCTTCACCGCTGGTTCCACCCATTACGAAGCGGGCGTTTCCTGCGCCGACTGCCACATGCCATACGTGCGCGATGGCGCGAGCAAGTATTCATCGCACGATGTTCACAGTCCCTTGCTGAATCCTGAACAGGCTTGCGGCCAATGCCACACGGATACAGATTATGTGATCAACCGCGTTGCCGATATTCAAAAGCAGGTTGCCGAAACCAAGCTCAACACCGAAGATGCCATCATCGACGCGATGAACGCCATCAAAGCCGCGGTTGCCGCTGGCAATGCCGATGCAACCCTGCTGGATGAAGCCCGCAAACTGCACCGCGAAGCGCAATTCATGTGGGACTTTATCTCTGCCGAGAACAGCACGGGCTTCCACAACCCTGAGTATGCGTTGGAAGTGCTTGCCAAATCCGCCGACCTTGCGCGTCAGGCGCAAATGCTCGCCGCCCAATCTGTGGGTGACACATCCCTGCTTGCAACGGGTACGTACTATCAAACCACCCCATAATCAGCAGCGTAGTAACGACTTCAGTCGTTTGCCTGCGAGCGACTGAAGTCGCCACTACGAGAGAGATGTTTTCATGAAAAACTCCCCGTCAACCATGGCGGGGAGTTTTTCTTTATCGGAACAATTTGCACAGGGCTATCGTTAATCACGCAAGGAGACAAAATGAAAAAAATAATTTTACTGACCCTTGCCCTTGTCCTCAGCGCCTGTTCCATAGGAGCAGGCACAGACTTTGACAGGAATCTATCCAAATGGGAAGACGCAAACATCATCCATTATCGCTACACTCTTTTTATCAGTTGTTTTTGCGTATTCAGCGACGAAATGCCATTGACCATCGAAGTAAAGGATGGGGAAGTCGTTTCGATGACTCGTTCTGATGGAACTGCCGTGGCCCCAACAGACAACTTCTACGAGCTGTACCAACCCTACTCGACGATGGACCGCCTCTTTCTTAAGCTGGAAGCTGACCTGACAGGAGAAGCAGATAACCTCGCTGTGACATACGACCCCGTCTACGGCTTCCCTTCGAATGTTTCCATTGACTACATCACCGAAGCCATCGACGATGAAATTTCCTATCAGATTTCAAATTTTGAGGCGTTGAAATAATAGACTTTATCGGAAATAACACACAGGCACCGTCCCGACACTTGCGCCGCGCGCAAGTGCGGTGAGGTTTTTTTCGAGGAATTTGAACGCCTGGCGGCAACCTTCGGGACGTTTTTTCTAATTACCGATAAAGTCTAATTTCGATTCATTGAAATGCAGGTCAAATTGCCAATTTGACCTGCGGGAGGATCGTACAAAAGCATTTCTAAAAGGAAGCGGGGGGGAGAGTCCGTCGAAACAGAATCAGGTTGAGGGGCGGATGACACGTCTGTTTGGGAGAGGGGATAAATTGCAGTGGAGATTCTGCTTTTGAGTTGGGAATGCCCGGGCGCAGCCATCCCAAAAAATCGAAACTATCTGATTTTCCATGCCTGAAAACTCTTGACAAAATCTCCCGTCTTGGTCTAAAATAAAAACGAACGTTCGTTCATTTTATGGAGACCTTATGACGGAAGACGTACAGACCAAAGGTGACCGCACCCGCGTGCAAATCGAGGATGCGGCCATCGAGTTGTTTATGGAGAAAGGCTACCATGCCACCTCCATGCGGCAGATCGCCGAACGCACCGAGCTGGCGCTTGGCGGCATTTACAATCACTTCAAAAGTAAGGAGGAAATCTTTGAAGCCATTATTGTGGATAAGCATCCCTACAGAAAGATACTGCCCTTGATTACCGAGGCAGAAGGGGAGACGACAGAGGATTTTCTCAGCAATGCCGCGCATGTGGTTATCAAGGAATTGACCTCCCAACCCTATTATGTCAAATTGATGTTGATCGAGATCGTGGAATTCAACGGCGCGCATGGGGCGTCTGTGATCAAGGAAATTGCGCCGAAGGTATTGCCTGTTTTCGAAAAATTTGTGAAGACAAGAAAGAACCTGCGTGTGACCCAGCCCGCCGTGCTGATGCGTTCCTTTATCGGCATGGTTCTTTCCTACATGATTACAGACATGGTCATTGCCAATTCCATCCTTAGCGGCTTCATGCCTAAAAACATGGTGGCGGCTTATGTGGATATTTACATGCACGGCATCATTAAGGAGACCGCATGAGATCAAGGTTATTTTCGATCATTCGCAAAGAGTTTATTCAGATCATCCGCGATCCGCGCACCCTGGTGTTGATCATCCTGATGCCGATCATGCAGTTGTTCCTGCTTGGGTATGCCGCCACCACCGATGTCAAGAACATCTCCATGGCGGTGTGGGATCAGAATCGTTCGCCGCAATCCCGCGCCCTGTTGGATGCCTTTCGCGTGGCAAACTATTTCAGTATTGATTATCCCGTCTACTCGGAACAGGAATACAGGGAGTTGATCGAATCGGGCAAAATCCGCGCCGCGCTGATCATCCCGCCAGACTATGACCTCCGCCTTTTGGAGGGGAAAGCTCAAGTCTCCCTCGTGTTGGATGGGTCAGACGCGACCGTGGGCGGCACGGCGCTCTCGGTTGCGAAGCTGATCGGTCAGTCGTATGCGACAAAGATACTGGCCGAGCAATCTGCGCTCACGGGCCGGCCGTTATCTACTACCCCGCCTCTCGATGTCCGCACCCAGGTTTGGTACAACCCCGATCTCAATGCGGCCTACTTCAATGTGCCGGGCGTCATCGGCATGATCCTGTACTTCATCACCGCCCTGCTCACCGCTTCTGCCATTGTGCGTGAACGCGAGCGCGGCACCATTGAGCAGCTTATCGTCACGCCCATCCGTTCGTGGGAACTGGTGGTGGGCAAAATTCTGCCTTATGCCATCCTGGCTTTTATCGATACGCTCGAAATTCTCGTTATCGGCCACTGGTGGTTCAAAGTTCCGGTGCGCGGAGATATTGGCCTCGTCTTTGCGCTTTCAGGCTTGTTCGTCATCTCCAGCCTGGGCATTGGCTTGTTTGCCTCCACCATTGCCAACACCCAGCAGGAAGCCTTCATCACGGTCATGGTTACCATGCTGCCCACCATTTTTCTTTCGGGCTTTTTCTTTCCGATTGCCGCCATGCCCGTCTTCCTGCAATATGTATCTGCCATTGTGCCACTGCGATATTTTCTGGTCATCATCCGCGCCTTGCTGTTAAAGGGCGTTGGCGTCGCTGCCTTGCAAAATGAGATCATCGCGCTCACCATCTTCGCCGTGGTCATCATGGGTGCCGCCGCCGCGAGATTTAAGAAACGCCTGGATTAACTTCTTCCTTCTCTCCTCTTTTCTGCAAAGAAGCAAGAGGAGAGAATACTTCAATAACGGAGAATCTTATGCAACCCAAACTTCCCCCTCTTCCCGTCCGCATTGTCGTGGCCGTGCTTGTCATCAGCGCGCTCGCCTATTTCGGATTTCAATCCCTCGCCCAAAACACCGACGATAGCTTATCCGCTTCAGGAACCATCGAAGCCGCCATTGTGAACGTCTCGCCTGAGATGTCTGGCAAGGTGACGCAAGTCCTCGCTGGCGAAGGGGATGTGGTGACGAAAAACCAACCGCTTCTTTCCCTTGACCCAAACCTGCTGACTGCCCAACAAGCCGTTGCCTCCGCCGCAGTAGATTCTGCCAACGCCGCCCTGGCATCTGCCCAAACCAAATATGATCAAACCCTGCAAGCCGCTCTCGCCGCACAATCCACCCAGCGCTCCAAAGATTGGCAGGCCGCCGCTCCCAGTGAATTTGACCAGCCCAATTGGTACATCGAACAGGATGTGCAAATTGCCGCCGCCCAAACCGAACTGAACGCCGCCCAAACCGCCATTGACGATGCGCTGGCCCAGCTTGATAAAGTCATCAACCGTTTGGACTCTGCCGAATACATCAGCGCTGAAACACGGCTGGCCGAAGCCCGCGCCGCATTCGTGATTGCAGAGCAGGTGAAAGACCAGGCCGGCAGCGCCTCTGACAATGGCGGACTGCTCGATGCCGCCCAGGATTATTACGATGAAACCCTCACCGAACTCGATGACGCTGAAACAGAATATAACGACTTACTTAATACAGAAGAAGCGGCAGACGTTGAATACGCGCGCGGACAAGTCCTCGTAGCCCGTCAGCGTTACGATGCCGCCTATGCCCGCCTGCTTTCTTTGCAGACAGGCGCAGAGTCTCCTGCTGTGATCTCTGCCGCGAGAGCAGTCGATCAGGCGAAGTCTGCTCTCACGCAGGCAGAAGCAAGCGTCGGCTTGATCGAAGCGCAAATCGTCAAACTTGCGGTCAACGCCCCGATGGATGGAGTCATCCTTACCCGCAATGTGGAGCCTGGTGAATTCGTCCAGCCTGGCGCGATTGCGCTCACCATGGCAGACCTGACCGAGCTTACCATCACCGTTTACATCCCCGAAGACCGCTATGGTTTGATCTCGCTGGGGCAAATTGCCGAAGTGAAAGTGGACTCGTTCCCAGACGTCACCTTCACCGCTACCGTAGTTCACATGGCCGACCAGGCCGAATTTACCCCGCGCAACGTCCAGACCGTGGAAGGACGCAGCGCCACCATGTATGCCATCAAACTCCGTGTGGATGATCCACAGGGCAAGTTGAAGATCGGTATGCCTGCGGATGTGG
>CAKKRM010000167.1:12951-44200 GCA_919902735.1 Anaerolineales bacterium
CTCGTCGGCTCGGATGGGGCAGGGAAAACCACCACCCTGCGCCTGCTGGTGGGCGCTTTATTGCCCAATGAAGGTTCCGTCAATATTTGCGGCTATGATGTGGTTAAGGAAACCGAACAGGCGCGCTCGGCGGTTGGCTATTTATCGCAGCGTTTTTCCATGTACGAAGACCTGACCGTGCTGGAGAATATCCGCTTCTTCGCCGAAGTGCGCGGACTCTCCCCGTCTGAATGGCTGCCGCGTTCGATGGAGATTCTGGATTTCGTCGGCTTGGGCAAATTCAAAGACCGCCGCGCAGGACAACTCTCTGGCGGCATGAAGCAAAAACTTGGCCTTGCCTCCGCTCTTGTCACCCGTCCGCGCCTGCTTTTGCTGGATGAACCCACCACAGGCGTCGACCCGGTCACTCGCCAGGATTTTTGGCAGCTCATCATTAAACTTGTTTCTTCCCCTCACTTTGATTCTCCCCCCATTTTCGGAGAAAATGGGGGGAGGTCCGCAGGACAGGCGGGCGGTGTATCTGTCATCATCTCCACCCCCTACATGGATGAAGCCTCACGCTGTCACCGTGTTGGATTTATGAAAAACGGAAAGATCATCGTTGAAGATACGCCGTCCAATTTACGCGCCCGCCTCAACGGACGCATCCTGGAACTGCGCGGCTCGCCGTTGAATCTTCTCCGCCATGTCGCGTATGAGGATGCCGATGTCGAAGACGTTCAAGCCTTTGGAGATCGCCTGCACATCCGCGCCCGCGAGGGGAAAGCCCAGGAGGTCATCCACAGGCTAACGTCTGGGATTGGAAGCGAAGGCGGCCAGGTGGACGAACTCCGTGTTGTGCCGCCTGCCCTCGAAGATGTGTTCATCGCCTTGTCGGAAGATAAAAACCATAAAGGAGCGCTGCCATGATTAATTTTGACTTTAGCGTATTAATAGATCGCCCCATGAAAGATGTCTTTGCGTTTGTGTCCGACCCCAACAACATGTCGCAGTGGAATTCCGCGGTTGTCAGCCTTCAGCAGGTTACAGCGGGCGCGGTGGGTGTGGGCACAAAATTCAAAAGCGTTGGCGAAGCAATGGGACGCCGCATCGAAGGCGAGCTGCAAGTCACTGCGTACGAGCCAGATACCAAATGCGGTTTCCAATTGAACGCAGGTCCCATGCAGATGAATCTCACGATCACTTTCAAAACGGTTGGCACGGGCACAAAAGTCAGCCTTAATGGGCAGGGCAACCCCGGCGGCATTTTTAAACTTGCGGAAGGCGTGATGGCCGGCCAGGTGAAATCCATGATGGAAGGCAATCTCGCCCGTTTGAAAACCGTGCTTGAAAAAGGATAAATTTTTAAACACGAAGTATACAAAAGTCACGAAGGAAACAAACCCTTAAGGCTTAATACCTTTGTGGTAAAGAAATTTTTTAAAGGAAATCTTATGAGTTTGCCTGTTATCTACGTTGAAAATCTCACGCGCCGCTTCGGCGATTTTGTCGCTGTCGATCATATCAACTTTGAAATTAACGCAGGCGAGATCGTTGGCTATCTCGGCCCAAACGGTTCGGGCAAAACCACCACCATCCGCATGTTGCTCGGCCTGCTCGCTCCCAGCGCAGGCGAAGCGACAGTGCTTGGATACGATGTCCATCGCCAAAGCGAAGAAGTCCGCGCGCGGGTTGGGTACATGTCGCAGAAGTTCGCGATCTATGATGATTTGACCGCGCTCGAAAATTTGACTTTCTACGGCGGCGTGTATGGGATTACCGACAAAAACCGCATCAAACAGACTTTGGAACTGGTCGGCCTCAATGGGCATGAGCATACGCTGACAGGAGCCCTCTCCACCGGCTGGCGGCAGAGACTCTCGCTTGGCATTGCCCTTGTCCACGAGCCGAAATTACTTTTTCTCGATGAACCCACCTCAGGCGTAGACCCCACCGCCCGCCGCGCCTTCTGGGATTTGATCTATCAACTCGCTGAAAGCGGCGTGACGATCTTCGTCACCACCCATTACATGGACGAGGCCGAATACTGCGAACGCGTCGGCATCATGCGCGACGGCAAACTCCTTGCCATGGATACGCCCACGAACCTAAAACGCTCCGTGATTACGGGGGATGTCTGGGAAGTGTTCGCCACCCCTCTCGAACAAGGCTTGGATATCCTCGCTGAAATGGACGGAGTCGAACGCGTCGGGTTGGCGGGGGATCATTTACGAGTGATCAGCTCAAAGGTTACCCACAAGGGGCCGCGCCAGAAAGAGGCGCTGCAAAGCCTCTTAAGGAAGAATAAGATTCAGGTTGAAAAAATCGAAAGGGGAGAGCCAACTCTGGAGGATGTCTTCCTCGCGCTGGCGAGATAGTTGTTCCCGTCGTTGCGAGGGCGGGGAAAACGTCTTCGCAACGACAGAATAACATTACTGCTCGGGGGTCACAATTGCCATGATGAGATACACCAACAGCATGGCGCCATTGAAGGTGAAGAAACCAAGCACGAATAACAGGCGGATGACGGTGGGGTCCATGTTGAGATAATCCCCAAGGCCTGCGCACACGCCCGCGATCATGCGGTTGGATTTGCTTCGAGTGAGGGTTTTTACGTCGCTCATTTTTACTCCTTTCGTTTTACTCTGGAGTCGGGCAGCTTGCTGCCCGAAATGCTCCAAGCGTTTTATCTGTTTGTCTTACGCAGGCAGAAGTAAAGAGTTGCAGCTATTTATGTTTTCTTCCCTCGAAATAATTCGCCCCCGCGGCGTAAAGCAAAAAGACTCCCAGCATGATGAACATTACCGCCTGCAAGCCAAGCCATTTTAATTGCCACAGCCCAAAGCCTGCAAACACCACTCCCACCAAACCGTAGAAAATTGCATTGCGCATGTAGCCCGAAGCCACCCGTTTGGACTGGAACAGGTTGCGCGCGGCAAGCTGCTCCAATTTGTGGACTTCATCTTCATGGCGATGCCTGCATGCGATGACATCGTCCACGACGGCGGCGCACTCGGAGCACAGCCCGCGCTGACAGTATTTGCAAACTCCAACGGCGGGGGAGGCGGGATGGTAAAAGCAGTTCATGGTTTTCCTTCGGCGTTAAACGTTGAACGTTCAACGTTCTTAATCACAGGATGCCGCAACACAGTCTTCATTTTATCAGGCGCAGCTTTGCGTGGGTTGCTGAGATAGATTTCATGATGTTTGCCAGTGGGGCCGACGTTATCCTTTAAGCCATCCTCCTGCATGTATTCTTTCATGCGCTGAATCGTCGCGGGTTCAGTGGCGTACGGGCCGATGTGCATGGTTTGCACGCACAAGCCTTCTTCAAAATGGGCGAGCCTCACTTTGTTGAGCATTTCGCTATCCCCTTTCTTCTTGCGGACTTGCTCGCGTGCCTCCTCGAAAATCTCTTTCGTGATGACATCCGGCTGTATGATCATCAAGGTGTAGTACCAGTTATCTTTCACGGTTATATCGAAGACGCCATCTTCCACCCACCACAGCCCCTCCAATGCCATCACGGGATAATCAATCGCATTCGTTTTGCGCTTTTTGAGCATGAACTTGAGCGTGTAAGAAAGCCCATACAAAGCCTGCGTGGCTTCTGCAAACGTGGGTGATTTGCCCGGCTCGGAGCCTTTTTCAATGGCGCCGTCGATCATGGCGAATTGAAGATTCGGCGCTTGCACAGTTTCGATCTTTTTCGCAGAGGGCTGATACAAATATTTGAATTGCTTTTTCAGGTCAAGAATTTTCATGTCTGTCTCCTTTAACTGTTCACTGTTCACTGTTCACTGATTACTGATTACTGATTACTGATTACTGATTACTTCTTTATTCCCCTTTATGGATGACATCCCTGCCATATTTTTCCTGAAGTTGATCCACAACCTCTTGCAGCTTGCGGGATTTTTCGCTTCCTGCGCCCCACAGGCTGAGTTGCCGTACCGGGGCGCCGATTCCGCTGACACCGACTCCGATCAGGCGAACGGCCTGGTTCGGCTTGCGGACGGTATGCAGCAGCTTCAACACCGCTTTGAAGATTTCATCTTCACTATCTGTGGAAGTGGGCAAAGTGACCTGCCTTGAAAGGGTTGTGAAATCAGGCCAGCGTATTTTCAATTTGACGGTTTTGCCCGCCAGATCGTTTTTTCTTAATTGACGCGCCACATCTTTGGATTGTTCGCGCAATGTCTTTTCGAGAGTCTTTTCGTCGCGCACATCCACGTTGAAGGTGGTTTCCTGGCTGATGGATTTGGTTTCGTATTCGGTGACGATGGGACGGTTGTCAATTCCCTGCGCGTGACGCCACAAGTCACGTCCGTTTTCACCGAAGAGATGGACGAGTTCTTTTTCAGGCCAGTTGGCAATATCGCCAATGGTGTGGATGCCAAGCTCGGTCAATCTCGCGTACGTTTTTGGCCCCACGCCCCAGAACATATCTGCGGGCAGGGGGGCGAGGAACTTGGCTTCGTCGCCAAATGGAACGATGGTGAGGCCAAAGGGTGGGCCAACATCACTGCCCTTCGACTTCGCTACGCTTCGCTCAGGGCGCAGGGAGGATTTTTTTCCAACCTCGGTGGCGATCTTTGCCACGAGTTTGTTGGATGCGATTCCGATCGAGCTGGGTAAATGCAGTTCGTTTTTGATGCCAGTTTGCAGGTCGAGGGCGAGGCGGGCGGGGGGGTGGCGAATGTCTGAGATGTCGAGAAAGGCTTCGTCGATGGAAATCTGTTCCACGAAAGGAGTCAAAGCCCGCAATCTCTCCATCACTTTTTCGGAATATTCGCTGTAAAGTTTATGCCTGCCGGGGACGATAATCAATTGCCTGCAAAGTTGCAGCGCGCGAGACATGGGCATGGCGCTGCGAATGCCAAGCGCGCGCGCCGCGTATGAGCACGAAGCGACCACGCCGCGTTCGTTTGGCTTGCCTCCCACTGCGAATGGCTTGCCGCGCAGCGCGGGGTTTTGAGTTTCTTCGACCGAGCAATAGAAAGCATCGAGGTCTACGTGAAGAATTGTGCGGGGCATACTTGTAATTATAGTGCAATGATTTATGGATTCGATTTCATGTGTAATTAACTCACCTTACGCACCGCCCATGATTCCCTGAGCGGAGCGAAGGGTCTCTAAGATAGTCGTAGAGACCCTTCGCTATCGCTCAGGGCGACATGACCCTAAAACACGCAAAACTGCGTAAGGTGAGTAATTAAGTGGGAAGAGCCTGGCAGGTTGCTCTTTTTTCTTATTGAACATTTATTAAAGAAAAGATATACTAGGTGCGGCGTATAGTCAAAAGGAACTTTTCAGATTTTGCCGCGTCGTTATTTTGCATTTGATTTGATGGAGGAAGAAATGAAATTTGCAACCAAACTTGGCGCCGCTTTGCTGTTGATCGCATTAATGGTGTCCTTTATGCCCACGGCAGGCGCGCAGCCTGTGAAAGCCGCCACCTGTTATTGGGCGCAATTCATCGCCGATGTAACCGTGCCGGACGGTACGACCTACGCGCCCGGCGCCGCCTTTGTGAAAACCTGGCGGCTGAAAAACATTGGCACCTGCGCGTGGAGCGATGTTTCACTGATCTTCGATAGCGGCGAGCAGATGGGCGCGCCCGCTTCCTCTCCCTTGCCGACAACGGTCAACCCCGGCCAGACAGTGGATATCACTGTGAATATGACCGCGCCCAGCACTGCCAAAAATTACTTTGGCTTTTACAAATTCAAGAGCGCATCGGGCGGGGCTTTTGGCATTGGCTCAACTGCGAACAAAACCTTCTGGGTCGAGATCAATGTTTCTTCTACTTCTGGTACCGGTTATGACTTTACCGCCAACGCCGCATCTGCCGCATGGTCCAGCGGGGCGGGCGCTTTGACCTTCCCCGGTACGGATGGCAACGCAAATGGCTTTGCCTTGAAGTTGGATAAACCCAGGCTCGAAAACGGAATCGAATCGGCGCAGGCTGGTTTGCTGCTTGGCCCCAATAATGTGAACAACGGCTATGTTCAGGGTATTTACCCCGCATTCAAAGTGCAAAGTGGAGACCGCTTCCAGGCGACCATCGGCTGTGAATATGGCGCGACCACTTGCTACACAGCTTACCGCCTCGATTATCAGATCGGCGCTGGCGCAGTTAAAACCTTTTGGACCTTCCGTGAAAAATACGAAGGGTTGACATACAACGTCAACCTCAACTTGAATTCGCTGGCCGGGCAGGATGTGAAGTTCATCCTTGTCATTTCGGCTTATGGTTCTCCAACTGGTGATCGCTCTCTGTGGGTCAACCCCATCATCTCACGCCCGGGCAGCGGCACGCCTCCCACCGTCACACCGACCGTGACCGGCACGCCTCCCACCCCAACGCCTACCAAGTCTGTCACGCCTGCTCCTTCCACCTGTGACCGCGCGCAGTTCGTCGCGGATGTGACCGTGCCGGATGGAACCATCTTCCAACCCAATGTCACCTTCTCAAAGACCTGGCGTTTGAAGAACGTGGGAACCTGCACCTGGACAAATTACAGCCTGATCTTCGACTCCGGCGAAAAGATGGGCGGGCCTGATTCCGCGCTCATCCCAGCTTCTGTTGCGCCCGGCCAAACGGTGGATATCACCATCCAACTCACTTCGCCAGCCACAGCGGCCACGTACCGCGGCTATTGGAAACTCAAGAATAACACCGGCGTTCCGTTTGGTATTGGCTCGGCTGGCACAAAATCTTTCTGGGTCGAGATCAAGGTCTCTGGCACAGGGACTGTTCCCAGTACTGCCACGAAAACAAATACTCCATCTACCCCAAATACGCCAGTTACACCTGCAACTCCGGTGGCAGGCACAAGCTATGACTTCGTTGCCAACGTCTGCGCGGCAACCTGGTACAGCGGCGCGGGTCAACTGCCATGCCCCGGCACAGATGGCGATGCAAAAGGCTTTGTTCTGATTGCCAACCCCTCCAAGTTGGAGAACGGCACAATCGACCCCCGCTCTGGTTTGATCACCTTCCCACAGAACGCGACCAACGGATACATTCAAGGCATTTACCCGGTTTACAAAGTGAAGGCCGGCGACAAATTCCACACCATTGTCAACTGTGAAAGCGGCGCAACCTCCTGCTATGTCGTCTTCCGGTTGGATTATTCACTGGACGGCAGTTCATCCATCCAAACCTTCTGGGCTTTTGTTGAAAA
The DNA here is from genome assembly GCA_919902735.1 of Anaerolineales bacterium. Lineage (GTDB taxonomy): Bacteria > Chloroflexota > Anaerolineae > Anaerolineales > Villigracilaceae > Villigracilis. Next base: position 20,121 of record CAKKRM010000167.1, read on the forward strand.
ATACGAAGGCGGCATCTACACAGCCGATATTGACCTCAGCGCGCTGGTTGGCAAGGATGTGAAATTCATTCTCAGCGTGCTATCCACCGGCTCGCCCGCAGGTGACCGCGCCCTTTGGGTGGCGCCCATTATTTACAACGCCTCTTCCTCCGCGCCGACAGTTGCTCCTAGCGCCACACTAACCATAACCGCCGCCCCGGCCTCCCCGACATCTACAAGCACAGTTACCCCAACCGCAACATCCACCCCATAATTTGCCTGACTTAACGAAATGAAAAAATTCCCGCTGTTGAATTACAGCGGGAATTTTTTCATTTGGCAAAATCTCTAACGATACGTTGAATATTACTCAATAAGAAGATATACTGGTATTAGCTTGTCATAATATCATCATACACCCAAACCGTCTTATCAATGCAATTTATGGAGGAACCCATGTTGCCTCGAATGAAATTGACATCGACATTTCTTTTATTGGCGTTTATGCTCTCGTTCATACCCGCTGGAACAAGCGTTGGATATGCGGCTCAAACGACAGTGTGTGACCAGGCTGAACTCGTCGCCGACGTCACCGTGCCTGATGGCACGAATTTTGCGCCTGGCGTTGCCTTCAAGAAAACCTGGCGGCTCAAGAATATTGGTACCTGCACCTGGGCCACCACTTATACACTTGTGTTCGACAGCGGCGAGAAAATGGGCGGGCCTGCGTCTGTCAATTTGGCGGCGGATGTGGCGCCCGGCCAGACAGTAGACCTTTCCGTGGATTTGACCGCGCCCGGCACGCTGGGCAACTATTTCGGTTATTGGAAATTAAAAAATGCAGCAGGGGCTTTGTTTGGCACCGGCCCAACAGCGAATAAAGCCATTTGGGTAAATATCGTTGTCGCCACTGACTATAACTTCACCGCCAACGCCGCATCTGCAACATGGTCCAGCGGCGCAGGTGCGCTGACCTTCCCCGGCACAGATGGCAATACAAATGGGTTTGCCCTTAAACTGGACAAGCCTAAATTTGAAGATGGCATTGATACCTACGGCGCGGGTCTTCTGGTTGCGCCGAACAATGCCGCCAAGGGATACATCCAGGCGGTTTATCCCACGTTCAAAGTTCAAAGTGGCGACCGCTTCCAATCCAGAATCGGATGCCAGGATGGGGCAACTGGCTGTTATGTAGCATATCGCCTTCAATATCAAATTGACGGTTCGACCGAAATAAAAACATTCTGGAAAGAACCCCCCTTCCGCGAAAAATATGAACGCCTCACCTATCCCGTCAACATCGATCTCAGTTCGCTGGCCGGGCAAAATGTAAAGTTCATTCTCTCGGTTTCTGATTATGACGGCTCCGCCGTGGGCGACCGCGCCTTGTGGGGGAATCCACGCATTACCCGAAGCGGCGGAACAACTCCTCCGCCCGCCGGAAGCTGTACGGATTATGCCAAGTTTATTAGTGACCTTGATGTTCCGGATGGAAAAACCTTTACACCCGGCGAGGCCTTCACCAAGACGTGGCGGCTCCAGAATATTGGCACCTGTACCTGGACAACTGCCTACCAACTCATTTTCGACACGGGTGAAAAGATGAGCGCAGTGGAACCAGCGAACCTGCCAATTGCCGTTGCCCCCGGGAATACCGTGGATATTTCCATTCGGCTCATTGCGCCTGGCACGCCCGCCGTCTACACTGGCTATTGGAAATTTAAGAACGATAAGGGTGTTAACTTTGCGCTTGCTCCCAATGGCAACAAGCTGCTGGGTAACCAAAAATCGTTCTGGGTGAAGATCAATGTTGCAGGTACTGGAACTGTAACCAGTTATGACTTTACTTCCAACGCCGCCTCTGCCGTATGGACGAGCGGCACAGGCGCGGTTGCTTACCCCGGTGTGGAAGGCAGTACCAGCGGTTTCATCTTGAAGAAGGACAAGCCAAAACTTGAAAACGGAACTGAATCTGCACAGGCTGGTTTGCTCTTTGTTCCGAACAATGTCAGCAATGGTTTCATTCAAGGTTTGTTCCCGCTGTATAAAGTCAAAGCCGGGGATCGTTTCCGCTCCATCGTCGGTTGTGAGTATGGCGCTGCATCCTGCAATGTTACTTTCAGCCTTGATTATCTCGTCGGGACGAGTACCGAGGTCAAGACCCTCTGGACCTACGTCGAAAAATCCGATGGAATATCCTATCAGGCCGATATTGACCTCTCTGCGCTGGCCGGGCAGGATGTGAAATTTTTCCTCACACTTCGAGCCGACGGATCCCTGGCAGTTAATCGCGGTTTGTGGGTCGCGCCGCAAATAGTTAGCCGGCAATAATTAACGGTGCGGTTGGGTGTTGATTTCTGTCTTTCACGGCGAGACCCTCGAATCTACCGTCTGCCGCTGCAATACTGCGTTAGAAAATTAAAAAACGTTCCTGTTGTCGCGAGACAGCAGGAACGTTTCCATTAAGTAACTCACACCTTAAGCAATGTCATGCTGAGCGACAACGAAGCATCTCTACGATTGTCTCAGAGACCCTTCGCTACGCTCACACGTCCCGACACTTGCGCCGTACGCCAGTGCGGTGTGTCCTTCGGGAGGGCATCACGATTGGGCGCGTAAAGTGAGTAAGCAATCGTCAATTCTTTGGAAGGAGATTTTATGAAGCGACTATTGACCCTGACCTTGATTTTTCTAACAGCCTGTTCTTTGACCTCGACCCCGACACCCGCATCGTTCTTTAATCTGACGCCTGCCCCTGCTACGATTGGCGTTGATTCAACGCCGACAATTTTCCCTCAGATTATTGAAACTGTTCAAGTGGAGACGCTGCCGGTTGTAACAGAATCAGGCCCGCAGCTTGCGGAAGAAGCGGGGGAGTTGTATTTCTTTTATCAGCCGCGCCAGCAAGGTCAATCCATTCAATTGGTAAAAGTGTCTGGCGTCTGCGTTTTTGATTCTGCGAATTGCCCGCCGCTGGAAGTCATCCCAGTTCCATTCCCGTTTAATTTCAACATCAACGCATTGAGCTGGTCAGCGGATGGAAAGTATGCCACGTTCTCGTACTCCGACCAGCCGAACGGCACGCCCACGAAATTATGGCTCTTCGATGCCAACACAAAAACATGGGCGTCGCTCGCAGAGTTCCCGTACATTGACCCGCCCTTCTGGTCGCCCGGTGATTCATGGATCGCGTTCCGCACGCAGGATGGCTTGGGCGATGAAGATGTGTACGTGATTCGACCTGATGGTTCGGAGTTGAAGAGCGTTTCGATAGATTTGCCTGTTGAGGGAAGACCTTACATCATGGATGGCTGGTACACGGAAAACATCATCATGCGTTCGGCCTTGCCCGGCAGCGTGGGGAGTATTTATCTCGTCCGCGCCGCGAATGGACAGGCGCGCCCGATGTTCGAGACGATTTTAACGAAGGCGCAATTTGCGGCCTCACCCGATGCAGGTTTTCTGGCTTACGATGATTATGATTACAACATGCAAAACCACGCGTTGAAAGTGATGGAGCCTGACGGCGCAAACGCAGTGGCGATTGCCAATTTCGCTGGCGGTTCGATTTACCCGCTGATCTGGTCACCGGACAGCAGTTTGATCGCGTTCAACTATTACAGCAGTTTCGCAAGCGGCGAGCCAAGCGCAGAGGTGTACGTTATCACTCGCACGGGGGAAAACCAGTCGCTGGTTTATAAAGGCAGGACCGTTGGGCGTCTGCTCTTTTCGCCGAATGGAAAATATCTGCTGGTGGAGGAAACAACCTCGATCTCTGGCGGTCACTTGTTCCTGATCAACCTCGCCATGTTGGAGCAGAAAATTTTGCAAGCCCCCGGCCTCTCCACCGATTACGATTGGTACGCGCCTTCGTGGAGGCCGTAGAATAAAAAAGATGACAGTCACCTGTTTTTCAAGGGTGACTGTCATCTTTTAGGCCGCTAAATCAGATTTGTTAAAAAAGTTCAGGCTGTTGAACAAGAGAACTTTGCGTATTCAGTTTCAGGCTATTCAAAATACCGGTTTTGATCGGGCGTTTGTCGTCCCAAAAAATCAAGGCGGATAAAAAATCCTGGGTATCTTGCTCATAAAGAAAATCCAAAACATTTTTTGCTTCATCATAACTATCGAAACTCAAAAAATAAACCGTATCGTCAAAAACAACGGGTTTGTTTTGAATTTGGGCTATCAGCCGAAAATTTAGATTCTTGTATAATCCGCAAATTGCTATCTTCCATGAGGAAAAAGTGTAAACCCCAACGCCAAAAATGGAAAAACGCGGATTACTTTTATAAATTTTACTTTTACGTGCGTCCAGATATTTTGCGTGACTCTCCAAATAGCCCCATGTCTTTGGGGCGATCAATTTGATGGGTTTTGTGGCTTCACCTACTGCCTTCTGGGTAACTATCATAAAGCGCTGGGTTTGTGATACCCTGTCGTTTGCCACATCGGATCCTTTTATTAATGGATAAATAAAAGCATCCTCAATATCGACCAGTTCACCCAGCCCATTAAAGAGTTTCCCATCTTTTTCGGTTAACTCCATAACTTCAGAGCAATCGTGTTTAACACCGGAACGCCATTTCTCATCTGAATGCCCCAGTAAATGACCGAGTTTTTCAAAAATATCCAAATTTTTTACTGTCAATCCATGACGATGCCCAACACGATAATAAGTTTGGCTTGACAGCGTAGCATAAATTTCATAATCGTAGGTGTGAGATGAAGTGTCAAAGTGACAATAAAGCAGGCAGGCGTCTACTGCTGCGCCAAAATGTTTCATTGCGTCAATTTTATAAATTGCAGAATAATTTAGTCCGATGTTTGTTTTATGAAGGTGCCCGATAAATTTTCTGGCTACTGATGTTTTGACCAGCATTGCAAGATAACCATTCCGTTTTTGAAACCAATCAGCCACTTTTATAAGCATGAATTCAGAAATATCAAAATTGCTTTTGCCTGTCATAGCGTCAAAACCGTTGTAGTTTTGAAAATTTGTTTTATCAGGTAAATTCAAGCCGCCAATTGCGCCTTGCTTTGCGTTTGTCACCCATGGAAAGTTTCCCAAAACAAGAATTTCACCATCCAGCCCTTTCAGTAAACCATTCCAATCGAACTTGAAAAAATCGCCATTCCTGGCTTCAAGGCGTTCTGGATTTAAAAATGAGCGGCTTCTAACACTTAACTCAGATAAATAATCATCGTTGATCTCAATGCCAATTATCTTTTTAGCACCGGAAAATTTGATGGCTGCGGATTCAAAAAACGCTCCGAGACCACACGTGGGTTCAATAATAATGTCAGGAGAAACGCCAATTTCCACCAGTTTTTGGCAAACCAAATCCGCTAGTTCCTTTGGCGTTTGAAAATCTCCGTATTCAATTTTCTTTTTTCTCTCAATAATAGTATTCATGAATTTTCTCGATACACTAAAACAAGGCCGTCTTCCTGGCCTGCCCGCTCGATCACTCTTGAATACTGCAATCTCCATTGCAAAGCATTTGAGATTGTTAGAAAACCCATCTTTGGCGGGTTGGACATAATTTCATCAGCGAGTTTATTGGCTTCAATTTCGTCAATTGGCAGGTTTTTGTCAAACATAAAAGCGATCAAATCATCCTTGTTGCCTTTGTTTTCCAGAATATTTACCATTCCTTTGGTCATCTGAAAATCAGCAGTTCTATCAATGTTCACAAAAAGCGTGTGTAAAATATTCAGGGTGGCTGTTTTAGTTTTTGCATTATCTTTCTTGTCGTATACAAAAACTAAAAGCGAATATCCCAAACCGTAGATTTTCTGCCGCCCTGATTTGAAAGGACAGGAGGATTGCGGCTGGGTAATGCTGGTAACTTTCACATCAACTTTTATGTCAGGAAAGTCTATTCCACTTGCGGAGTTGCCTTCCTCAAAATCATAATTGGCTCTCAAATATTCCTTGAACTTGTGCTCCAAATATGTGCCTACCGCTTTGCCGTCAGTTATCCCAAACAGACTCTTTTCTTTATGGTGTGACTCCGCGCTTGAAAACTTTTTGTTTCACGCTGTAAGATATCAGTGGTTAGTTTGGGCATCCTTGTCTCCAAATGGAACGTATGCACATTTTATCGCGCTAAATCTAAAACCCTTCTGTCGTATAGTTACTACACAACTCTTGGCGCATCACAAATCTCGCTTAGCGTAATGTTGGACTTCAGGCACTCGCAGTTTACTTTCTTTTCACATCTAAAACTGCGATCTTGGTTGAATGGTTGAACGGACTGGGGTCAGTAATGGGATTGCCGACCGGGTTGTAGCCTGTGAAATCTTCCGGCACAGGGATTAATTCTTTGATCTTCAAATATCCATCTTTGCAAAGTTCTTCAAGCGTTTGCATATATTCTTTTCCGCTCACATATAAAGCGTTATTGATCGCGACAAGACAGCCGCCGTCGTTGATGAGCGGACGCACTTTGTTGATCAGCCTCGCGCTTTCCTTTTCCTGATCCACCCTGCCTTTGGTGGTGGTGGAAAAGAACGGGGGATCGATGAGAACGCAATCGAAGAAGGTATTTGCCCGCTTTAAGTTACTGGCCTGCTCGAAGAAATCCCTGGCGATGAAATTCCCTTTTTGGATGGGGAAGCCGTTGAGCGTGTAGGAGGTCTTGGCGATATTGAGGAAGTCGCGGTTGAGGTCAATTTGTACCACGCGATCCGCTCCGCCTGCCAGGGCGGCAACCCCGAAGCTGCCGGTGTAAGCAAAGGTATTCAGCACGGATTTGTTTTTCAAGCTTTCGATGATCCATTTGCGAAGATTGCGGGTGTCGAGATACAGGCTCGAGTCGCGGTTCATCGTCAGGTTAATGGAATACCAGACGCCGTGTTCTTTTATTTTTCGATCCAACTCTGTGCCGAACAGAATTTTCCCGCGCTTGTCTTCCTGCGTTGCGCCATTCCGTGTTTTGACAATTCCCGCGCGCAGCCATGGCAGGGAGGTGGTTAAGAACTGCCAGGCTTCCTGAACAAGGGATGCACCCGCTTCGGGATTGTCCGCATAGTTGTGGATGACGGTGGTTGCGGCGTACATATCAATGATGAGATCGGGACAGCCTTCGGTGAATCCGTTGAAGAGGCGGAAGGCTGATTCGTGTTGTGAGTCCATCAAACCGAGGCGGGAGGCGATGGCTTTTTCAAGCAGGGATGGGATGGAAGATGAATCCATGCTTTGATTGTACTTGATGAACAAGCCTCCGTATCAAACGGAGGCTTTGATCTTCTGAATGTTTTTTGGGTTGAAAACAGAGATTTGTTTTGTTCGCAGCAAGGCTTGCGCCTCGGCATTTAACTCCACCCAATAGAAACTGCGGCGCTCGGAGTACGGGTCAATTTTAAAGACTGTGCCTTCGTGCCAGCCTTCGTTTTCCCCGAACTTCGAATCAAGATAAATTTTGACTTGGTCGCCGATTTGAATGGCATCGTCCATGATTTATTTTCGACTTACAAACCAGAATAATCCTGCCCCGATCAGCGCAGTGATCGCGCCGTTGATGGCCCATTGCGGGTCGCCGGTCATAAAACTGCCAGGCAGGATGTTAACGCCTTGCAATATCCAGATGCCCCCGGCGAGGATGAGCAAACTCGCGAGGATTTTTATGATTCTTTTTAGCATGATCTCTCCGTTTTGATAGGGCTTGAAAACACCCTGTCGTTTTGTAGACAGGGTGTTGGATGAAAAACTTTCGCTTCAATCTGGACTTAGGGATTGGGCGTGCCTTGCACGGCAACTCCCACCCAGGTGAAGACTCGTTTGGCGCTGACTGCGCCAGAGGCAACCCAGATCGGCTGATTCTGGTCATCCACACCGGCCTGGCGGACGGGGGTGATCCACCAGCGCAGAACGTGCGCCACGTTATCTTTCGGGCGGAAGGATGTGGGCACGATGTATTTTGTGTCGGTCACGTAATCTGTGATGCGGTGGGTCTGGCTGGCGGTCACATCTTCCACGGTGATCTGGTAGGCTTCGCCATCGAGCAGAACGCCAACGGATGCCCATTGCAAAGTGACCACGTCATTTGCAAGGGTGAAGGCAGCGCCGTCCGCAGGCAGGAGCAGGTTCGGGGCGGGGTAGGGAGGCGGCAGCGTCGCAGTGGGGGTTGGCCCGGGTGTGGCGGCGCGCATACAGAGCGGAATGTCTATCGTTGTGCCCATGAATACGTTGTCGGTTGTCAATCCATTCCATTCTTTGATGGCCTCCGCTGGCACGGCGTAGTTCAACGATATGCTGGAGAGTGTGTCGCCATCCTGAACTGTTACGGGAACGGTATCGCAGGCTTGCCGGGTCGCATCCAGGGGAAGAGGAGTGTTGGTGGGTGGCGGCGGGATGGTGGGTGTTGGAAATGGAATCAACAGCTTTTGCCCCACGCTGATCGGGCAGGTGGAAGCCAGGTTGTTGGCGATGATGATGCTTTGTACCGAGATTTGAAAGTTGAACGCAATCTGGGAGCAGGAGTTATCGCCTGCGGCAACTATGTATTCAAAAGGCGGCTGGGGGGTGGCGGTGGGAATGTCTGTTGCGGGCAGGGTTGCCGTGGGTGGGATGGTTGCCGTTGGGGTTTCGGTTGGTGTGCCTGTGATTTCAGGGGATAATGCGTTTGGGCCTTTTGGCACTGCGAAGAATGTAACGGCGGCGGCAACGATGATGACCGTTGCCAGCACACCCAAAGCTGCGGGAAGGCTCAGGCGAATTTCCGGCATTCGGCTGGCTTGCACCGATTTTTCAGCTTTCTTTACAACGTTCGACGCAGGCTGGGCGTTGAATTCCGTCCCACAGACGAGACAGCGCGTTGCATTTTCGCTTAAGCGCGTCCCACAAGTGGGGCAGACCTTGGTTTTATTACTGGAAACGGGTTCGGGTTTCATACGGGCGAAAATTATACCATTGAACAATTACATGACTTTTAGAACCTACGCAGAATGATTTTGTGTCCGAAAATCCACGCTGCGCTTTGCGTGTGCGAATTTTAAAAAGATTAGCGGACTCTTTCAAGGTTTTGAGTAAGGGTTCATAAAAATATAACTTCCCTCAGTTACGTCATTGCGAGCCGTTCGTTGGCGAAGCAATCCCATGTACCGTGAGGGAGATTGCTTCGTCGGGAAGTGCGCCCTCCTCGCAATGACGGAAGTAATTAATTTACAAACCCTTAAGTCCTGGCTTTAATACCATTCAACTAAACCGCTTGTGGTTTTGGCATGGTGGTGACGAGTACTTTGTCTACGCGGCGTCCGTCCATGTCCATGACTTCAAAGCGGAAGTTGTTCCATTCAAAATTATCGGCGGCTTGTGGCACGCGCCCGAGCAGAGTCATGATAAAGCCGCTGAGGGTTTCGTATTCATCCTCGTGGGGGAGCGCGGCAAATTTGAACAATTCCTTGAATTCATCCACTTCCAACATGCCGTCCAGCAGCCAGGAGCCGTCCTGCCGTTGGGTGGCTTGTGGTTCTTCGAATTCCATGGCCCCCACGATCTCTTCCAGAATATCGTTGATGGTCAGCAGGCCTTGCAGGCCCCCGAACTCATCCACAACCAGAAGAAGTTCGGTATTTTTTTCTTTAAAGAGTTCCAGCGCGCGCGAAGCGAACATGGTTTCAGGAATGAAAAATGCGGGCTTGAGAATGGAATTTAAGTCAAATTGCTTGCCGGACAAACTTTCCACCAGCAGGTCGCGAGACTTTACGATTCCGACAATGGTCTCAAGGGAATCCTGCCGTACGGGAAAACGCGAATAGTCACATTCTGCTATTTTTTCGCGAATCTCCTGGATCGATTCAGTTACATCCAGCCAGATGATTTCAGTGCGCGGGGTCATCAACGAGTAGACTCGCGAATCGCCGAGGCTGAAAATTCCCTCCACCATATCCTGTTCGGCTTCCTCGAAGACGCCAGCCTGTTTTCCCTGATCAATCAATAAGTGTATCTCCTCTTCTGTAACGGGCGGTTCTGAGTTTGCTTTTACGCCCATCAACTTTAAGATGGTTTCTGTGGAAAAGCTCAGGAGTTTTACGAATGGGGAAAAGAGGATCGAAAAGAACGACATTGGTCCTGCCACCATGGACGAAACGCCCTCCGGGTCGCGTAATGCCAGCCGCTTCGGGACAAGCTCCCCTAACACCAATGACAGGTAGGTAACAGGCAGCACCCCCACCAGAATGCTGATCACATCGCTATAGGAAGCCAGCGCTGGGAACCTTTCCAACTCCGAGTCGATCCATACCCCCAGCGTCGCGCCGGTCAAGGCGCCGATGAGCAGGTCAATGGAAGTGATGCCGATCTGGATCACGGAAAGGAATTGATTCGGGTTCTCGGTCAATTTGAGGACGAGACCTGCTCGCACATCCCCTTTGTTATATTGGTTTTGCAGGCGGGATTTTCTAACAGAGAGGAGAGCGGTTTCGGCCATGGCAAGTACGCCGTTCAATACCAGCAGAATTGCAATGGCGATCAAACCGCCGCTAAAATTAGTTTCTATGGGGGTTTCAGACATATTGATTTTTTTACGCTGCTTACTTCCTGATACTCTTATTGTACCTGATTTGGTCTTTTGCGAATGCAGGTCAGGCTTTGCGCCTGACGGTTTGAAAACCCGCCCTACGAAAACTGACTGGCAAGCCAATCAAAGACCAGGTTTGCAGGCTGGCCTTCTTTTTGTTTTTTGCGAAGTTCACCGGCGCGATGGAGCGTGATCCCTTTTTCAACCGCCTCTGGCAGAACAGCGCGAAAGACATCGAAAAAGTGATGGGATAAAAACTCCTCGCCGCGTTTGAAAAGCTCGAACTCGGTATGCAGCGCAGTCAGACAGTTCTCCAACACGTTATTATGCGGCTGGAAAACTTTGAAAGGTTTGCGGCTCAGGTATGGTGTTGTTCCCAAAAGGTTGGTGCTTCCCGCCCACGGATCGCGGGCCGCAAAATGCACGGTCTTCACGTTAGACATATATAACGCCCCCATGCAAAGCGGACACGGCTCCATCGTTGTGTAAAGCGCAGCCTGCCTGCATTCCTCGTACCTTAATTCCAATGATAGCAAGGCATTGATTTCTGCATGAGCCAGTTCGTTGCTGCACACCTGGCCTTTTGGCGCGCTTTTCTCCATGATGCGGTTGCGCCCGCGCGAAACGACATTTCCATTCGCATCTGCCACTACTGCGCCAATCGGTATTGTGCCCGCACAGTACGCTTCCCACGCCATTTCGAGCGCCGCCTGCCAGGGAGGGTCAAGAGTTTCCCACATGATTATTCCTTCTTTTTATCGATCTTCTTTTCGATATTTTTCAGCCGCTTATTCAAACGCGCATACCCGCGTGTGACGATCAAAGGGATGATGATTGCCAGAACGATCACCCCACAGGTTGAAGCCAGTTCCAAAACGCCGATGCGGAACATTTACGCCTCGATCTCCGCGCCGCTGCCTGCTTGCACGTCCCCGATCACCCACACCCGCTGATTCATTTCCCGCGCCCGCTTTTCAAATTCAGCCAACTTTTCCTTCGGCACACCAAACAAAAGTCCCCCGCTGGTCTGCGGATCGAACAACAGCATTTGAGCAGGCTCATCTATTTCTTCGCTAAACCTAACCGACTTTTCAAAATACATTTTATTATCAAACGCGCCGCCAGGGAAAATACCCTTTTCGGCATATCCGCGCGCGCCGCTTAAAAAGGGGAGCTTTGCATATTCAATGCGCAGCAAAACTCCCGAAGCTTTTGCCATTTCCAGCCCGTGACCGAGCAAGCCGAAGCCGGTCACATCTGTGCCGCCGCGCACGCCAAATTCCAGGGCCAATTCACTGGCGGTCTTATTCAAGCGAGACATCCACTCAATCGCTTCGTGGATGTGCGCCTCTTCCACTTTTTCCTGTTTCAGGGCGGTCGTGGTCACACCGCCGCCGAGGGGCTTCGTCAGCACAAGCGCATCGCCAACCTTCAGCCCGCTTTTGCTGATGACCTTGCGCGGGTCCACGAACCCGATTGCCACCAGCCCGTATTTCGGTTCCTTATCTTTCACAGTATGCCCGCCCGCAATTACCACGCCTGCTTCGCGCGCCTTCTCCGCGCCACCGCGCAATATTTCAGTGGAGATTTCAATGGGGAGATCATCTGGCAACGCCGCGATGTTCAATGCCAGGAAAGGCATCCCGCCCATCGCGTACACATCCGAGAGACTGTTGGCCGCCGCAATCGCGCCGTATTCATAAGCCGTATCCACAACCGGGGTAAAGAAATCTGTGGTGACCACAATGGCTTTGTCGTCGCTTAAACGCCAAACGGCCGCATCATCCGGGGAGTCCAGGCCAATTATCAGGTCAGGATAGGAGGCGGGGTCGAAGATATCTTTAATGGGACGCAGAACCTGCGTCAGCGCATCCGCGCTTAGTTTGGACGCTCAACCCGCGCAGGCGGAAAGAGTCGTCAGGCGAATTTCGCGCCCAGTTTGTGGAATTGGCATAATATAAAATCCAAGTGACAGTCACCTTACGCACGGACGAATTCCTTGCCGAAAATTTTAACGCCAAGCCGCAAAGATGCAAAGTTTTAATTCGCTTTGCCTCTTACCGCTGTGGGCTGCGTAAGGTGAGTTATGAACTCACCTTACGCACCGCCCATGATTCCCTGAGCGGAGCGAAGGGTCTCTAAGATAGTCGTAGAGACCCTTCGCTATCGCTCAGGGCGACATGACCCTAAAATACGCAAACTGCGTAAGGTGAGTTATGAATTACTCCGGAATTTCAGGCGCGCCGGGCAACGGCAGAATGAATTGGTTGCCGGTGGGAATGAAAATGGTGGTCACACCGGGCGCGAGCTTCAAAACATATTGATATTGCACCAACTGCGGCGTAATGGATTCAGCGATCAAACGGTTCGCTTCCGCCTCCGCCGCGGCCTGGATCAAACGCGCTTCCGCCGCGCCCTGCGCCGCGATCACTGCCGCATCCGCCTGGCCTTGCGCCACCTGACGAGCCTGCTCGGCTTCCTGCTTCTTCTGCTCCACAACCAATTTGGCTTGCTGCGCCTGCTGTTCGGCGATTTGTTTTTCCTCAACGGCGGCGGCATATTGCTCACTAAAATGAATATCGCGCAACAGGAAGCTCACGAGAATCAAATCGTTTTCTGAAAATGCTTCAGATAACGTCTGGGTTATCTCATCCTCCATTTCAGCGCGTTTTGTACTGACAATTTCCTCCACGCTATACTGCGAAACGGCATCGCGAATCGTGTTGCGCGAAGAGGGCCGCACCAATTCATCCTGAAAGCGGCTTTGCCAGTTGATATGTAATTCGATGATCTGGGTCGGGTCAATAGAATAGATCACAGAGGCGTCTATTAAAATTTCCTGCCCATCTTTTGTGCGCGCGCGAATCGAATCATCGCCAACGATCTGTCCCTCAGTCGGTGAGGAAGACATGGTGTATGTCTGGCGCGAGATCGGGTAAAGCGTCACCTGCTCTGCAAAAGGAATGATCCAGCGCAAGCCGGGTTGCAAAGTATCTTCACGGTAGCCCTTCGGCGCGAACGCTGAAACGACGATGCCCCGCTCTTCAGGTTGAATGAAAACGAGTCCCGCGCCAATGGTGGTTAACAAAATCCCCGCCACGAGCAGGATGACCGCCATCGAACCGAATCCCTTTGCAGGTTGATTGCGGCTGGCGCGCATCGCCATTGTGCCGATCACAGCAAGAAACGCGATCCATGCGAGAGTTGCAATACCTTGAATTACACCAGAGATATTCATAGTTTCCTCCGAAACATAATTTTTCTGATTATAACTCTCTTGCTTATGCCCCCGAAGCATGTTAACATTTCTCCAATGAAAATTGACAAAGGAACGATCAAAGAAATTTTTTTGGATGGCTCCGCCCGCATCGATTGCCCGCCCGAATTGATTCCCGCCCCGGGACAATACCTCCTTGCCCACGCACACGCCTCCGACTCACCGATAGCTGATCCTCTTTTCTTCAGCCACTCAGCGCCGACAGGTTTTTTCTCCGCCCCAACCTCAACCGCATGGATGCCAGGCACAGCCCTCGCATTGCGCGGCCCGCTGGGGCATGGGTTTACCATCCCTGCGTCTGCCCGCAAAGTGGCGCTCATCGTCTTCGACGAATCCCCCGCCCGCCTGCGTGGATTGATATCCCTCGCCATAAAACAAAATGCCGAAGTCGCCCTGCTTTGCGATTCGCAAGTTGACGATTTGCCAGAACTTGTCGAAATCCAGCCGCTGCAAGCCATGCTGGATATTTTCCGTTGGGCTGATTACGCCGCCCTGAATGTGGCGCGCGAGAATTTGAATCAGCTTAGGGAAAAGATCGGGGAACAGAAGCAGGTAACAGCGCGGTGCGAAGCGCAGGTCTTAATCCGCACGCAAATGCCCTGCGGCGCGCTGGCAGAATGCGGCGTCTGCGCTGTGAGAATTCATCATCATTGGGAAATGGTTTGCAAAGACGGCCCCGTCTTCGAGTTGAAGGAAATAGTATAAAAAAGCTCCCGCAAACTGCGGGAGCTTTTTTGAATTTAATACCAGATTCTAAAAGAGGTTGTGGTGGTGGCGCTCAACCCGTTGGCTGTGCAGGTCACATCGATGTAAATGAGGCTGCCGTACGGCTGGTTGAGGAAAGACAGCGAGACAATGCCCACGCCGTTGGAGTTGGTTGCGATGCTGGTCGGTTCGGTGCGGCCATCCGGCCAATGCACAACGGCAGTGCAGCCCGAATTGGCGACAGGCTGCAAGTTTTGATCCTGCACGATCACAAAGATCAGCTGGGTGTCGGTCGCGAGCGTAACGGCCTTCCATGCAAACGCGCGCACTTGTAAATTGGTTGTCACCTGCGGCGAGTTGTCAATCGGTTTGACCGGGGCCAGCAGGCCGGGATCTTCGCCCAGTTTGTCGAAGTAAATGCGCCCAAGGTCAGAGACGACGACCCGCTGGCCTTCGTTCTTCCAGGGCTGCCATTCGAGCCGCGCTTTTTCAAAGTATTGCACGATCTTGTTTTCGTGATATTCGAACCCCGAGATCGGGTAGCCGAATTGATTCAGGCCGCCGTATTGATCGAAGAATTCAAGGAACGCGAAACAAACCGAGTAGCCCGTCTCTGCGTACACGCGGCACGCGAAGGTATTATTTACGTTCAACGGCCCCGTCGAGACGAAGATAAGCTGCCCCAGCGTGGTTAACTGGATGCGCTGCCCCTCGGGTAGTTCACTGCGATATTCAAAACGGGCGCGCTGAAAATATTGCACGGTTTTCCCATCCCTGCTGGTGAATTCTTCGGTGATGGGGTAGCCGTACAGGAAGGTTGCATTGGGGTTGGCGTTGTAAAACGTGAGGAAATCCCCTTTAACATTGTGGCCGGTCTCGCTAAAATACTTGGAATCCTGGGTTTGTGCGCGGACAGAACCCCAACTCACGCTGAGCAGACAGACCGCGGCAATAAAAGCAAAAGATCGTCGTAGCATAATTCACTCGTTTCATTATACTCAGAAAATTTTCTCACGACATTACAAACAGTTATCTGCGCAATACTTAAAACCAACTCTTTGATAGCATTTTTGCCTTCATTTTTCAATGGGGGGAAGTACTAAGAAGGGCGCGCAGGATTTTTTCTGCTGCGCGGCCATCGCCAAAAGGATTAGCCGCCTGAGACATCGCTGCATAAACGGATTCATCCTCCAAAAGCCGCTTCGCTTCCTCGACGATGCGGCTGGTTGCTGTTCCTACCAGCTTGAGCGTCCCTGCTTCCACTCCCTCCGGGCGTTCGGTCACTTCCCGCAGCACGAGGGTTGGGATGCCGAAGGCAGGGGCTTCCTCCTGAATTCCGCCTGAATCAGTCAGGATCAGTGTGGCGTGTTTCATCAGGTGGACGAGCGGCAGGTAATCCAGCGGCGGCAGCAGGGTGACATGCTCCACATCTTTGAGCAGCCTGTGGACAGGTTCCTGCACATTCGGGTTCAAATGCACAGGGTAGACGATCTCCACATCCCCGCGCTTTGCCAGCTCGATCAGCGCCTGGCAAATATCTTCCAGCGGCTTGCCAAAATTCTCGCGGCGGTGGGCAGTGACGAGGATTAGTCTTTTCGTCGCTAGTCGGCTTGTCACTAGTTCGGCGATCTCCTGCGGCTCAGCTTGTTTGGAAACATATTGCAGCGCATCAATAACGGTGTTGCCCGTAACTTTGATAATGCTCTTATCAATTCCTTCATGCAACAAATTTTGCTTCGACCATTCTGTCGGCGCAAAGTGCAGGTCGGCGGTTACGGTTGCCAGGCGGCGGTTGATCTCTTCCGGGAAGGGATGCCACTTGTTGTGAGTCCGCAAGCCAGCTTCCACATGCCCGAATTTGATCCGCCGGTAGAAGGCTAGCAGGGAGGTGGTGACAACCGTTGTTGTGTCGCCAACTGCCAGCGCCCAGTCTGGGTTAAAGTCTGCCAACACAGGATCAAGATGCGTGAAGATGTTCGCGCTGAGTTGCGCGAGGGATTGGTCATCGCGCATCAAATCCAGGTCGTAATCAGGTTTGATCTCAAATAGATTCAAAACCTGGTCGAGCATTTGACGATGCTGGGCGGTGACGCAGACTCGCGATTCGATGCCCGCAGTTTGAGCCAGCAGGCGGACGATGGGCGCCATTTTCACGGCTTCGGGGCGTGTGCCAAAAACAGAGAGGATTTTCAATTTACGATTTCCGATATTTCGATTTACGATTTTGAATTTACGATTTTAGATTTGCCATCGCCGATACGGAAGAATTTGAAGCCATGATTTTTCCATGCTTCGCCTTCCCAGCCGCTGACGGTATCCACAACGACCCGCGCGTTTGTTTTCTTTGCAATTTCCTGTGGGTCGTAATTTGCAAATTCTGTGTGCCGAACCAGCAGGAGAATCAAGTCTGCATTTTTTAGGGCAGATTCGAGCGAAGGCGCCATATTGATTCCCTGCATTTTTGCATCTGGCTTGAAAGGCTCCCATGCTTTTACTTGCGCGCCTTCATTTTGAAGGAGGTGAACCACTTCAGTGGCGGGGCTTTCGCGGAGGTCATCCACATCGGGTTTGTAGGCGAGGCCGAGGGCAGCGATCTTTTTTCCGCTCAGGGAGCCAAGCGCGCGTTTGACGGTTTCCACAACGAAATGAGGCTGGGCGTCATTGACCTGCCTTGAATGATAGATCAGCGGGGTGAGTTCGGGTGCGGCTTCCACGAAGAACCAGGGGTCCACGCTAATACAATGCCCGCCCACACCAGGCCCAGGGCCAAGGATTTTTACACGTGGATGCAGGTTGGCAATGGAAATCGCCTCCCAAACATCCACGCCGAATTTATCGGCGAGGCGGGAGAATTCATTTGCGATGGCGATGTTGACATCGCGGTAGGTGTTCTCCATCAATTTGACCATTTCTGCTGTGGTCGCGTCGGTCTGGACGATCTGTCCTTTAACGAAGATGGAGTACAGGTCTTTGCCCGCTTCGGCAGATTCAGGGGCGACGCCGCCGATGACGCGCGCATTCTCGATCAGTTCGCGCAGGATTTGTCCGGGCAAAACCCGTTCGGGAGAATATGCCAAATGGAAGTCGCGCCCAGCTACCAGTCCGGAACGAGCGAGGATGGGGGCAAGCAAATCCACAGTGGTGCGCGGAGGGGAAGTCGACTCGAGGATGACCAGATTTCCCTTCCTCAAAAATGGCAGGATGGATTCAGCCGCGGAGACTACGGCGTGCATATCTGCCAGTTTGTACTTCACGCCGTTATATTCGCCGAATTTGTTTTCCTGAAACGGGGTTGGGACGGCGATGATAAAGGCGTGGGCTTCTTCGAGCTGGGTGGCAGCTTTGAAGTTGCCCGATGCGATGGCGTTAGCGACTGCATCTTTCAGGCCTGGCTCGTGGATGTGGATTTCACCCCTGTTCAGGGTTTCGATGATGTGTGGGTTAATATCCACGCCGAGAACGTTGACCCCGTGCGCGGCAAAGGTGGATGCGGTGGGCAGGCCAATGTAGCCGAGGCCGATGACACAAATTTTTTGAAAGTTCACGTAAGCTCCAGGAGGATTAATTTAGCCCGATTATTATACAACCAGCCCGCTGGTTTCTATAAAGCGACTTTTGGCTATCGTCCCACGTATATTTTGTTAAAGCATATCTTCTTGTTGTATAATCAAATGGAGGCACAATGGACTTTCTACTCGAACCGAATATTGCGTATTTGATCCTGTTGGGCGGCGTTTTACTTGGCTTGCTGGCGATTGTTACGCCGGGGACGGGTTTGTTTGAAGTCGGCGCGTTCTTCTGTCTTGCATTGGCGGGCTATGCAGTTTATAACCTCTCCTTTAATGGATGGGCATTGGTCATTCTCGCATTGAGTATTATCCCATTTATCTATGCCATTCAAAAACCGAAACGCGAACCATATCTCGGATTGTCCATTCTTCTGCTGGTGACAGGCTCTGTGTTTTTATTTAAAGTGGATGGCTGGAAGCCCGCCGTTAATCCCTTCATTGCATTGGTAGCTTCGGGGCTTTTATCCTCCTTTTTGTGGATTGTTGTGCGGAAGACCATGCAAGCCGCAGGAGTGCGCCCTGTGCATGACCTTGAGGCCTTGACTGGATTATTGGGCGAAGCCAGGTCAAAAATCCATGAAGAAGGAAGCGTGTATGTTGCGGGGGAAATGTGGTCTGCCAAAAGCGATAAGTCCATCCCTGTTGGCAGTTCCATTCGTGTGGTTCGTCGCGAGGGTTTTGTCCTCGTGGTTGAAAAAGATGCCCAATCAAATAGCAACCTAAACAAGGAGAATTAACATGAATTTAGCAGCTGGCAGCACTATTTTTTGCTTTGTTGGAGCGGTGCTGGTCATTGGCTTTGTATTTCTTGCCAATGCCATTCGCATCATTCCTGAATATCAACGTTTGGTCGTTTTTCGACTGGGCCGTGTATTGACACAGCCAAAAGGCCCCGGTATTGTCATTTTGATACCTGTCATTGATCGTGCGGTGAAGGTTGACTTGCGCGAGCAAATCCGCGAGGTTCCGCATCAAGTGTCCATTACCAAAGATAATGCGCCCATCTCGATTGACTTCCTGTGGTACTACAAAATATTAGACCCAGCCATGTCTGTTTTGCAGGTTGGAAACTTTGAACTATCTGCGGCAGGTATTGCGGCTACAACCTTACGCGCTGTCATCGGCGGTATCCCGCTGGATGATGTGCTTTCAGAACGCGAGCATATCAATAACATGCTTCGCACTCGTTTGGATGAAGTAACTGAACGCTGGGGCGTCAAAGTGACCAATGTTGAAATCCGTGAGATTATCCCTCCACGCGAAGTGCAGGAAGCCATGAACCGCCAGATGACAGCAGAGCGTGTTCGCCGCGCGCTCGTAACCGAATCCATGGGCGATCAGGAAGCCGCGAAGAACCGCGCAGAAGGCACCAAGCAAGCTGCAATTCTGACAGCGGATGGCGAGAAACAATCCAACATTCTACGCGCAGAAGGCGATAAGCAGTCGCAGGCTTTACGCGCAGAAGGTTTTGCAGTCGCTTTGGAAAAAATCTTCAATGCCGCAAAATCTGTTGATCAAAAGACCATGACCTTGCAGTATTTTGAAACGCTCAAGTCCATTGGCTCAAGCCCCTCCACCAAGTTCATCTTCCCGATGGAATTCACCAGCATGTTGGATGGCTTCCTCGGCAAAGATAAAAAGTAGCAGGAATTTGTAACTCACCTTACGCGATTTTGAGAAAAAGTGATGTCGTTGCGAGCCGCGCACTTGGTTTTAGCGGCGAAGCAATCTCCGAGACGGCTAGGAGATTGCTTCGGACAAAGAACAAGAGCGTCCTCGCAACGACATACCATTACCGCGTAAGGTGAGTTTGTAATACAATAAGGTCTCCCAATTTGGGAGACCTTATTTTTTATGGAAATCATCAAAGCATCCATCTTCGATCTCAACGCGCTTCGCAAACTGGAAAACGAATCCTTTGCAAAAGATGCCTGGCCCCTGTTTGATTTAATTGCCGTGTTGACTTTCCCTGAAGTGATTCGACTTAAAGCGGTGAAGGATGGGCAAATGGTGGGCTTCATCGCAGGCGACCCGCGTCCTCACGACGGGTGGGGCTGGGTTGCCACCATTGCAGTTGATCCACGCTATCAGCGACGCGGCATTGGGCGCGCCTTGTTATATGCCTGTGAAAACAAGCTTGGCGTCCCCAAAGCCAGATTAACTGTGCGCCCATCAAACCATGCCGCAATTTCCATGTACGAGAAGGAAGGCTACGCGTCCATTGATCTTTGGAAGGGATATTACAACGATGGCGAGGATGCCATGTTAATGGAGAAGGAATTATGATGGAGAAAAAATCAAGATTGCAGGAATTCGAGGCGCTGCGCGGATTGTCCATCCTTTTGCTCCTGGCCCTGCACAGTGAAGTGTTCGACTCCGGCGTGTTTGGCTTTGAAGTGGATCCGCTGGCCAAGGTGGTGGCGTCATTTTTGCTTGGATCGTTTTTCTTTTTGGCGGGGTTCTTCGCAGAATTTTCCCGTCAAAAATCGGATGGGAACATCATTGCTTTCATGAAGTCAAAATTTATCCGCATCTTTCCACCCTATTGGCTTGCGCTGGCCTTGTTCATATTTGTGATCCAATACACGCTCAAGCGTTTTGACGCCCTGATGTATGTGCTCAACCTGCAATGGTTGTTATCGCCTGTCTTTATAAAGCCGCTGCTTACCATTTGGTATATCAGCGTCCTGGTGGGGTATTACCTTATTTTTGGCGTTCTGCTGTTTTGGGTCAAATCCAACCGTGGTGTACTGGTTTGGTCGATCATTCTGTTTGCAGCCGCTTATGCGGCGAACCTGGCGACTGGTTTGTTCGAACCGCGTTTTTTTCAATACTACTTTGTTTTTCTGGCGGGGATATATTTTTACCGCTTTGAGAGGGAACGAAACGCCCTGCTGGGAATGAATTTTTTATACAAGGCTGTTATTGCGCTGATCGTTCTGATCCTGTTCTGGAAGGTGGCCTCCGCTGGTTATGATGTGCGGCATTGGCTTTTTATTCTGAGCGCGGATTTGTTTATCCTCGGCTGGTCGCTGATGTGGCTGTCCATTTTTCGGACGCAGGCAGGGAACTGGAAGGGCTGGGCGTTCCTCTCCACCGCATCCTTCTTTACCTATTTGTATCATCGTCCCATCTGGTATGTTCTTGACTCGGCATTGGGACTGGAGTCAGGCACGCAAAAGGTGTTCTTTAACCTCATCCCTGGCGCCATGATTGCGTTGATCGTTGGATATTTTCTTCAGGCGGGCTATACCCGTTTGCTTGCCATGCTGCGCCTGAAAGGATGATGCAAGAGACAGTGGTTCATTCCACTTTATCGGGTTTATAATCGGCTAATATGTCTGAAACACTTCCATCACCCGTTTGGGTGAATACAACACAATTATTGAAACAAATGGCGGACGATCTTGCCGCGCAGCCTCGCGTGGCAGTGGATACCGAATCCAACAGCCTGCACGCATTCCGCGAGCAGGTTTGTTTGTTGCAATTTTCTTCCCCCAAAGCAGATTATTTGGTGGATCCGCTGGCGTTGAGGGACTTGAGTTTGCTTGCCCCAATTTTTGCAAACCCAAAGATCGAAAAAATATTTCACGCCGCTGAATACGACCTGATCTGCTTGCGGCGTGATTTTAGCTTTTCCTTCGCGAACCTGTTTGACACGATGCAGGCGGCGCGTGTGCTGGGGTATCCTGCGGTGGGGCTGGATAGATTACTCGGCGATAAGTTTGGCGTAAAAATGGACAAGCGCCATCAAAAGGCAAATTGGGCAGCGCGCCCATTAACCCAGGACCAAATCCATTATGCGCGGTTGGATACGCATTATCTTTTTAATCTGCGGGATGCATTGGAACGCGAATTACGCGAGAAGGAAAGACTCGAGTTTGCCCTGGAGGATTTCTCCCGCGCCTGTCTACCGGATGAACAAAGACAAAGAATTAATGGCGGCGCATCTTGGGAGCGTTTTTCCGGGCGCAAGGATTTGTCGCTGCGCGAGTTGACGATCATTTCTTATTTGTGCAAATGGCGTGATAAGGAAGCCGAGAAGTTGAACCGCCCGCCGTATAAGGTGGTGATGGATGATGTCTTTGTGGCGCTGGCAAAGAATCCGCCTGAGCAAAAGGTGGACCTTTCCGCCGCTGGGCTGAGCGAGAAGCAGATAAAACTTTGGGGAGATCAGGTTTTAGGTGCGATCAGGCATGGGGCGGAGGCTGCGCTTGTTGAACGGAAACAAGCCGAACCCAAGAATGATGCGGTTCTTCGTCGCCTTGAAAAATTAAAGGCATGGAGAAAAAATGCCGGGCTGGAGATGAAGGTTGAGTCCGACATTATTTTGCCCAAACCATATTTGGGGCTGTTATCTGAAAACCCGCCCAAATCTTTGGATGAATTGGGTGACTTAATGAAGGATACGCCTTCACGCGTGGAAAAATACGGCCCGCAAATCTTAAAAGTGTTAGGAGTGAAACATGCGAATTAATTTTCACGGCGCGGCGCATACGGTGACGGGCAGCCAGCATTTGCTGGAAATTAACGGTTCAAAATTGCTGCTGGATTGCGGGTTGTATCAGGGCAGGCGTGCAGACACGTATGAGCGCAACTTGAATTTTCGATACGACCCGAAGACTGTGGATGCGGTGATCCTTTCTCACGCGCACATCGACCACGCGGGTAATTTACCCAACCTGACCAAGCAAGGGTACGAAGGTCTGATCTATGCTACGCGCGCAACAGCCGATCTGGGAAGTTTGATGATACGAGACTCGGGACGCATCCAAGAATCAGATGCGGAGTTTGTGAATAAAAAACGCGCGCGACGCGGCGAGGAACCGATCAAGCCGTTGTACACGGAGCAGGATGCAGAAGAAGTTGCCGGGATGTTCAAAGGCGTGGATTATGTTGAAGCATTTGAACCCATCCCCGGTGTGATCGCGCGTTTTTACGAAGCGGGGCATATCCTCGGCTCGGCAGGCGTTTCGCTTGAAATCGAAGAGAAGGGCAAAAAAATTCGCCTGTGGTTTTCGGGAGATATAGGGAGGTATCAACTGCCTTTGTTGCGTGACCCGGTTTTACCAGAAGCCGCCGATTACATGATCATGGAATCAACCTATGGCGATAAATCACATAGCGACCCAGACATTGCCTATACAGAATTCCGTAATGTTGTGAAGCTTACCGTGGAGCGCGGCGGGAAGGTGATTGTGCCAGCCTTTGCGGTGGGACGCACGCAGGAATTGGTTTATTACTTAAATCAAATGATGGAAGATGGCGATGTGCCGAAAGTGCCTGTGTTTGTGGATAGTCCGCTGGCGGTGAATGCCACGCTGGTTTTCAAGAATCATCTGGAATGTTTTGATGAAGAGACGGCTCAATTTGTGCGGGAAGCGCGCCACCCTGCGTTGGATTTTAAGATGCTGACGTATGTGAAGTCGGTGGAGGAATCCAAGGCCTTGAATGAGCGCAAGGAGCCGATGGTCATCATCTCTGCTTCGGGCATGGCCGAAACGGGACGCATCGTGCATCACATCCGCAATAATATCGAGAACCCCCAAAATACGATTTGCATCGTCTCATGGCAGGCTCCCAACACGATGGGCCGCAGGCTGGCAGACCGTGAGCCGCAGGTGAATATCTTTGGTGAAGTGTACAAACGCAAATGTGACGTTGCCACTATCGGCGGCCTTTCTGGTCACGCGGGGCAAGATCTGCTCGTGAAATATGCGACTGGCGTAAAAGACACCGTAAAGCAAATCTTTTTGGTGCATGGCGAAGAAAAGCAAGCTATGACCTTGAAGGGGCTGTTGAAAGAGCAAAAAATGGATCAGGTGCATTACCCTGACCTGCACGAGAGCGTTGATTTGTAAGGAAGATTTTCGGTTATAATTTCGCCCGCTTCAATATTTGGGGAGGTGCCAGAGTGGTTGAATGGGATAGTCTCGAAAACTATTGTAGGCTCCGGTCTACCGAGGGTTCGAATCCCTCCCTCTCCGCTGAAACCCGATCTGCAAAAGGTCGGGTTTTTAATTT